>CANHSF010000073.1 GCA_947463065.1 Flavobacteriales bacterium
AGAGGTCAAGTTCCAGTTGGATGAAACCGGCAAACCCATTGGCGTTCGAATCAAAAAAATGAAGGACAGCAACCAACTCATCGAAGAGTATATGCTTTTGGCAAACCAAAAGGTGTCGGAGTTCATTGGCCGAACAGATTCGGGTGAGGTGCGTAAATCGTTTGTTTATCGCATCCACGACGAACCTGATCCAGCCAAATTGGCTCAGTTGGCCTTGTTCATGAAACATCTGGGGTACAAAATGCCTAAAATCTCAGGCAACGATTCGGTGCGAATGATCAAGGGTTTAATCGAAATGGTCAAAGGCACACCCGAGGAGGACATTGTCAAAACCATGGCGATTCGCTCCATGGCCAAGGCCGAGTATTCATCCCAGAATATCGGACATTACGGTTTGGCTTTTACCTATTACTCGCATTTTACATCGCCCATTCGCCGATACCCCGATGTTATGGCTCACCGCATGTTGCAACATTACTTGGACGGCGGTGCTCCGGTTTCCGAGTCCACCATCGATCTGCAAGCCAAACACAGTTCAACCATGGAAAAACGCGCTGCCGAAGCGGAAAGGGCAAGCATCAAATACAAACAAGTGGAGTTCATGTTGGCTCGACTCAATGGTATATTTGAAGGCACCATTTCAGGTCTTGCGCGGTGGGGAATGTATGTAGAAGTAGGCGAAACCAAGAGCGAAGGATTGGTTGCACTCAATTCCTTGCAAGGCGATACATATGAATTTGACAGTGATAAATACATCATCAAAGGATTGCGCAAAAAGCATGAATTCCGACTTGGCGACAAGGTAATGATCAAAGTCGTGGGTGGGGATTTGCAAAAAAGAACGTTGGATTATGTTTTAGTGGATTGATCATGTGGAGTTTTATTCAAGTTTATCTTCAATTGGGTTTTCAGCATATCACCGATCCAGAGGGGTACGATCACATGCTGTTTTTATTGGCCCTTGTAGCACCTTATTTGTGGTTCAAAAAGAAAACCCTGCTCTGGTTGGTCACAGCCTTTACATTGGGCCATAGTCTCACGTTGGCGCTTGCGGTTTTGGATATTTTTCGAATGGATCCCAATTTGGTCGAAACCCTTATTCCGGTCACCATTTTGATTACGGCAGTGGTCAACCTTATTGGACAATATCGTTCCTTTGCAAACCATCCTGCACTCAAATATGTTTTAACAACCGCATTTGGCCTCATTCATGGCTTGGGCTTCTCCACGTTTTTCAGGGAGATGATTAGCGATGACATGGAGTTGTTGAGTGCATTGCTTTGTTTCAATATCGGCTTGGAATTGGGTCAACTATTGATCCTATGCGCTATTCTGCTGTTGAGTTATGGAGTAAATCGTTTCATGCGCACCAAGCCCGAAACATTCAATGCGTTGTATTCGCTCTTGGCTATTGCTTTGGCGGTACATTTGCTGGTGGCATAAAACAAGCAATGCATTGCAAGAACGGATCCGATGAAAGTCATAAAATTCATTTTTATTTTGCCTATTCGGGTGTATCAGGTATTAATTTCGCCTTGGCTTGGAAAAAATTGCCGACACGAGCCTACGTGCTCGCAATATGCCATTGAGGCGATTCAAGTGCATGGCGTGATCAAAGGATTGGCCCTCGGTTTCAATCGAATTCGAAAGTGCCAGCCTTGGGGCACCATGGGCTATGATCCGGTGCCACCAAAAAAGAAATAATTCAAATTAACCCACATATGAAACCATTCCGTTTTTTGTTCAGCTCCTTTTTTTTGGCGTTTGTTGCTTCATGCACTACCAGCGATAGCCCTGTGCTCAAAGAAGCCAGATCCATGCAGCAATCCATGATGCAAGAATGCCAAGGACTCGATTCGTTGGTGTCCTCAAAAATTACTTCGCTCGAAGGTACTTTGACCGAAATGACGGAGGATACAACCTTGAATGCGGACACTGCGAAAATGGCCACCTACATCAGCCTGAAGGGAAAGTACAATGCCTTGCTCGATGCCAAAACACGCATCGACAATTGGAGAGTTGACATGAAGTTGTTGCCCACTCCAGAAGAGATTGCAAAAGGTGCCGAAAATCCTTTTGGCAAAGAGGCGTCCGACGAGGATGTTTTGAGAACCATGAAATCATCCAATGCCAGTTTGTTGACCTTGAAATCGGAGCTCGATGAATTGATCAAATAACGGCAATACGCATTCGTGTGCAGGAGGCCTTTGGGCCTCTTTTTTTGTGGCTAAAAATCTATTTGCAACACAAGGTAAAGCAGCCATTTCAGCAATTGACATACACAATCAGCCAGCCGTTCGTTTTATTAATTGTCGATTCATTGTTATGTAAATCAATGGTTTACGCTTATTTTGTTGTGGCTTCGGAAGCCCGTATCCAAAAAATTCGAAACCAAATCAACTTCTCAGCGTAAGAGCCTGATGTAAGGAAAATTTTAAAGTAAACGATTATGACAATGTATGTTCCCCAATCCACTTCGATGTTGGAGCTAGGTGAAAAACCTCGCGTTTTATACCTTGACGATGATGAGGCGAACTTGGTGAGCTTTAAGGCCAACTTCCGCGAACAATTTGAGGTGTTTACGACATCCAATCCGGTGGAGGCCTATAACATGATCGCTGAACAAAACATCGCCATCGTGATCACCGATCACAACATGCCCAGCATGAGTGGCGTGGAGTTTTTGGAAAGTATTTCCTCAGATTATCCCAATGTTCAGCGCATTCTGCTTACTGGATTTACCGATTTGGTTCCGGTCATGGAGGCCGTCAACAAAGGAAAGGTCTTCCGAATCATCAGCAAACCTTTCAATATGAAGGAGATTGCTAAAATGGTGTCCGAAGCATGGGATCAATGCAGAATGATCATCGAAAAGGAAAGGTTGATAGCGCAATTGACACGTCAGAACCAACAGTTCGAATTCATCTTGCGTCAACGCTTGTTGACGTGATAACTATAGATTTGATTATTTGGATTAGAAATGGCCCCGCAAGGGGCTTTTTTCTTGACTAATCCAGCCCTTGCATCTGCAAGATCCAATGTTCAATTTCCTGCGCATAATGTTCAAGCTCCAAGCGTCGAACCTTGCTTTCAATGGTGCGTGCGTCATCTTCACTCGTTAGCCCTACGCGATGTTGCGCAAGAACAGGGCCTTCGTCATAGGCTGCTGTGACGATATGAATGGTAATCCCTGACTCTTGTTCACCAGCCGCTGCAACAGCCTCATGCACAAAATGGCCATACATGCCTTTGCCGCCATAGTTGGGTAACAATGCGGGATGGATATTGACGATGCGATGCGGGTAGGCGGCAATCAAGGCAGGAGGAATCAACAACAAAAAACCAGCAAGAACAATTGCATCAATACGGTATTCATGCAAGAGTTCCACCACCGGTGCTCCTTGCCGAAATTGCTCATTGGGCAAATAGTGATGCGGTATACCACATTCCGCGGCGTGTTGAAGAGCTCCCGCGTCGGCCTTATTCGCCAATAACAAGCCCACTTCAATGCGGTTGTGCTCGGCGAAGTATTCCATGATTCTGCGGGCATTGCTTCCGGTGCCGCTGGCAAACAATGCGATTCGTGTTGTTGTCATGCTGCAAATGTAAAACGCCATCTGCATGAGATGGCGTTGAATAATAGGGGCGATGGATGGATGTGAGGTTCGTCGTGCCCCACAAGCCAACCATTGGTATTAACTCATCTTGATGAATACACTCTCGATCACATTAGCTGCGTCTTCGCACTTGTCTGTGGCGTCTTCCAACATGGTCAAGACTTCTTGGATTTTGATCACCTCGATGGGGTTCATATCACCGCTGAATATGCGCGCCAATTCATTGTTCATGATGATGTCCACTTCATTTTCCATTTGATGGATTTGGATCAAATGGTGTTGGATAGTTGAAGTATAGCGCATTTTGCGCATAGCATGCACGCAGCCGTGCAAGTGCTCAACACAGATGCGGGTTTTTGTTGCGATGGTTTTCATGCTATCGGGAATCGTGTGCACTTTATACAATTCGATGCGCTTGGCAGTACCGTACATGATGTCGAGCACGTCGTCGATGGAGTTGGCCAACGCCTGAATGTCTTCTCGATCAAACGGAACAAGAAAAGTATTGATCGCTGTGGTGATGATGGCCTGCGTAATTTCATCGGCTTGTTTTTCCAAGAAGGCCAGCGTTTGAAGAGATTGCATGCGTCCTGCGGCGTCGCTGTTGATGCTTATTTCGAATTGGCGCGCGGCCTCCAATAGGTTGTCCACGGACTGTTCGAACAAGGGGAAAAAGGTCTCATCTTTGGGCAACAGGGCATGAAAGATGACATCAAGTGATCGCTGCATAATAGGTTTATCTTCGGGCAACGAAGTTCCTCTTGCTATGTTATCGGAATTTGGCATTCGTGTAAATTTTATGTAAAGATGCGGTGCTTTTTGGATTAAATCCCCAATTCGATTTGAAAGCGGGCATAATAGTTATTCGTGTCGAATCCATTGTCAAATGGCGACAGCAAAAGCTCGTATGTGGCGTCGAATTGCAGTTTTACGCGATGACCCTTCAAGTATTTGTTTACTCCAAAAGTATACTGATGGACAATTTTGCCCAAAGAGCTGCTTTGTCGGGTTTCTGCCAAAGGTACCATTTTCACATATTGACCAACCAATTCAAAATTGTTTTTGAAAAGATAGCTGGTTTGGACATTGTAGCCTTCTCCATCGTAGATGTACTCTTTAGCCCCGCTGTCGGATTCGGTCAATGAACTGGCTCCTGGGGTATAACGGCGCATGTATTCAGCCGACAATGCATATCCACGGTATTTGAAAACGCCATCAAACATCAAGGTAGTGATGTCTCGGGCTTCGTATAGTGATCGGCCCAATTGTGCTCCTGAACGAACCGCGTTATCGTTGAATGAAGCACCGCCAGCCAGTGATATTTTGGCTTGCTTTTCTCTGGCTTGATCACCTTCGGAGTAATCGTTCCTTCCGGTGAACAAACCAAGCGGTAAGAATTCGATGCGGCCTGTATAACACAAACCGGGATTGGCGGCAACTTCGCTTTTTGAAACTCCTTCATTGCGGCCCTCACCCGATGAAACGGCACCGCGCAAAAACCAAAATGCTTTACCGGTGTGAAAGCGATAATGGGCAAACGCGCCAAAGTCGCGGTCCACGTTCAAACGAGCGTTGAGCAAGCTGCGGTCCACCAATTGCAATTCACCCGATGAAATCACGCGCTGGCGATTGCCGGGCAGTTTGCCTTGTCCAAAACCAATTCGAAAATTGCTATTGGGCTCGTAGAAAATCATGGCGTCGCGCAGTACATTCGGCACTCCACTGTTGTCCCAGTCTTGGTCGCCACGCGTAAAACTCAATTGAAGCGCGTATTGGATTTTGGGATTGATCACATGGCCATCAAGGCGCAGACGAACGCGGCGGGCCCGAAACTCCATGCCTGTCAGTTTGGTCTCATCTTCATCCCCGTTGACCGAAGCTCCCACACGATTCTGCAGGCGGAAACGAATGTTCAATGCAAATGAACTGTCGGCTGTTACAATGCCAACGCCGTTTTTGGTGTGGACTTTTGGTGCGTCTTGGCCCAATAACTGGCCAGCGCTAACAGCTAAACAAAAGCTAAAAAGAATGCGATGTAAAGGGAACATTGATTTTTTGTTAGATTAATCGTAAGTGGGCCGCAAAAGAAATCAGCGGAAAAGAATTAATTGTAAGTAGAAAATGAAGGAATTGTTTATTCAATGTTATGAAATAATTAAGTCGTTTGGGTGTGCTTCTAGGATTTGTTTCAATAGTGCACTTTATAGCTGAGGGTCAAAAAACAATCAAATGATGTTTTGGAAACAATTCCTTAACATTGAGAAAAGACTACCGATGCGTTGTGTGCTTTCCTTTGCCGCAGAAATGTACAAGCATTTTTAATTCATCAAATGGGTCTATTTAGCAAGTTTACGCCTAGTACAGGCAAATTCTTTGAGTCCTTCTCAGAAGCCACCTCCAACTTGGTGACCATATCCGCACGTCTGAAAGACTTGGTACAAGCCAATGACGATGCGACGCGCGAAAATATTGTCCGCGAAATACGGGATCTTGAGCACGTGGGCGACGAAATTACACATCGCTTGTTCATCGAGTTGAGCAACAACTTTATCACTCCGTTTGACCGCGAGGACATCCACATGCTCGCTTCGGCTTTGGATGATATCGCCGACTTCATCAACGGTGCAGCATCGCGCATCAGCTTGTACAAATTTGTCGATACAGATCCCGTTATCGCCTCTATCGTAGGTGTTTTGAATCGCCAAACCACCGAGATCCATCAGGCTGTGGCCAATCTCAAAAACATGAAAAATGCCCAACGTGTGCGCGAAGCCATTATCCGGATCAACGATCTGGAGAATGAGGCCGATAGTGTTTTCGAATTGGCTATTGCACGGCTCTTCTCCGAAGAAACGGATCCCATCGCGTTGATCAAAAAGAAGGAAATCCTTTCGGTGATCGAAACCGCCACGGACAAATGCGAAGATGTCGCCAACGTCATCGAATCAATTTTGGTAAAAAACTCCTAATAGAAGCCTTATGGAATTTTCCGCTATGCTCATCGCAGTCATTGCGCTTGCCCTAATATTTGACTTCATCAATGGTTTTCATGATGCAGCAAACTCCATTGCAACCGTAGTGAGCACAAAAGTACTGACTCCTTTTCAGGCCGTATTGTGGGCAGCATTCTTCAATTTTGTGGCCTTCTTTATTTTCAAAGACCATAGCGTGGCTACTACCGTAGCCAAATCGGTCAAAGACACCTTCATTCAGGAGGCTTATCATCCTTTGCCCATGATCTTGTCGGGGCTTGTTGCGGCCATCTCGTGGAACTTGATCACCTGGTGGTATGGTATTCCTTCATCCAGCTCCCACACCCTCATCGGTGGTTTTGCTGGTGCTTTTTTGGCCGCATTCGGTTGGCAAGCCATCAACTCGGGAATCATCATCGCCACGGCCATCTTCATTTTTGTTGCCCCCATTGCCGGTATGATCATGTCATACCTCATTTCGGCTTGGTTGCTCAATTCCTTCCGCAAGGGCCCGGCCATGAAAATCTTCTCCGTTGCCGTCATTCTCGCGGTTATTTTTGCTGTCTACAATGCACTCGAATTCAAAAAGGATTTCAATGGTGCTTTTTCTTACACCATCGCCTTCGCCGAAAAGCAAAACAAGGACGATCTGAAAAAGCAGCTCACCTTCAAAACCGATGACCTCAAGGAATTTGCTCCTTTGATCAAAGCAGGTAAAGATTCCACAGGCAACGAAGACAAAACAGGAACTCTGTTTACCATCCGAACGACCTACTTACAAAATGTGGGTGGGTCAGGAGAAAACCTTGAGCTCACTGCCAAGTTGAATGAGAAGTTGGCCAAATCTGGCGCGTTTACCATCGTTGAAACCCACCGCATTGGTCCCGATTCCAAAGATCGTTTCGATGCATCCAATTTGAAATCTTCTTTCGAAACGTATTGGTTAAAAGTGCTCTTCCACGGCGCCAATTTCAAATGGATCTTGCTGGGCTTTATTGTATTGGTGATCGGTGTTTTTGCGCTCACCTTGAGCGAAATGAATAACGCAACAGCCAATAAAAACTTCAAACGCTTGCAGTTGTTCTCCTCCGCTGCCTTCAGTATCGGGCACGGGGGCAACGATGCCCAAAAAGTGATGGGTATTATTTCCGTAGCGCTTATTTCTGGCGGTCAAATCGAAAGCATCAAAGAAATGCCCAATTGGGTGCCCCTGGCGTGTTATGCCGCCATTGCAATTGGCACCATGAGCGGGGGTTGGAAGATCGTTAAAACCATGGGCAACAAGATCACTAAGGTCACGCCTTTCGAAGGGGTTGCAGCTGAAACGGCTGGTGCAGTGACCTTGTTCTTCACCGAAGGTTTGAAATTCCCATGGAAAATGGGCGGCGAGGTCATCAAGGGTATTCCGGTATCTACCACACATACCATCACGGGTTCGATCATCGGTGTTGGAATCACCAAGCGGGTGTCCGCGGTGAAATGGGGAGTTACGGGTAAATTGTTGATGGCTTGGATCATCACGATTCCAATTTCGGCTGCACTCGGAGCGATTTCTTACTGGTTGTGTTTGATGTTTGGAGTCTAAACGTAAAGCATGACGCACGCATACATGGCTGTCGCTCCAAAGGGCGATGGCCTTTTTTTTTAATTGGTGCGTTGTCCATCCCGTCAAGCGCATTTGGGGTTTCAAGACATTCTGTTTTTATCCGCTTGGTGTGAGCCGTTATGGGGCTTCTTGCCGTAGGTTTGTAGTCCATTTTTTTGATCTATGTCTGCCTATCAAATTTCTCAACGTCCACGGCGCAACCGCAAATCAGCAGCCATCCGCGACATGGTGCGCGAAACCCAATTGGGGGTGGAACACTTGATCTACCCTATGTTTTTGCTCGATGGGCAAAACAAACGTGTGCCCATTGTTTCGATGCCTGGTGTCGATCGCATGTCGCAGGATGTGATGTTGCGCGAGATCGAAGAATGCATGGCCTTGGGACTGCGCACCTTTGTGCTGTTTCCAGCGGTCGAAGAAAGCTTGAAAGACAAAGGCGCCACCTATGGCCTCCGCGACGATAACTTTTATGTGCAAACGGCTGCCGCCATCAAAAAACGATTCCCAGAGTCGGTGCTGATGAGCGATGTGGCCATGGATCCCTATTCCAGCGATGGCCACGATGGTTGGGTAGAGGGGGGGCAAATCATCAACGACAAAACATTGGACATTTTGGCGCAAATGGCCGTTGTTCAGGCTGCTTGCGGATTTGATATCATCGGCCCAAGCGATATGATGGATGGACGAGTAGGGGCAATACGCGAAGCGCTCGACGGCGCTGGATATTCCCAAACCAGCATCATGTCCTATTGCGCAAAATATGCAAGTGCCTACTACGGACCTTTCCGCGATGCCTTGGACAGCGCCCCCAAATTCGGCGACAAAAAAACCTACCAAATGGATCCAGCAAATGCGCTGGAGGCGATTCGTGAGGCAGAATTGGATGAAATGGAAGGTGCCGACTTTATTATGGTCAAACCGGCATTGTGTTATTTGGATGTGATTCAGCGGTTGCGCGAACAAACCACCTTGCCCATCGCGGCTTACAATGTCAGTGGTGAATACGCCATGCTCAAGGCAGCCGCAGCCCAAGGTTGGATTCAATACGATCGGGCCATGCCTGAAATGCTCTTGAGCATGCGCCGCGCAGGTGCATCTGCTATACTTACTTATTTTGCCAAAGAATATGCTCAAATGGTCCGTTAATTTTGTTGTCATTGCTTTGGCCTTGTGCAGCAATGCGGCCTATGGTCAATCAAAATATCCCAATGTCATCATTGACACGCAAGAGAACAACGGTGAATATCCGCCCTGTGAGCCTTCCATTTGCATTGATCCGACCAACCCAGCACATGTCGTGGCCGGTTCCATTTTGGACAAGGTCTACTGCAGCAGCGACTCGGGCAAAACATGGACAGAATCCCGATTGCGTTCGAGCCATGGGGTATATGGAGACCCGTGTGTGGTGGCCAATACCAAAGGAGATTTTTATTATTTGCATTTGGGCGATCCAGGAGGCATGGGCTGGTTTGGCGATCGGTTTTTGGAATGCATCGTAGCGCAGCGTTCACACGACAAGGGCCAAACATGGTCCGACGGTGGCGCGATAGGTACCAATGCACCCAAGGATCAGGACAAGGAATGGGCCGTGTGCAGTCCCAATGCGCGACGGATTCATGCCACATGGACGCAATTCGACAAATACGAGAGCAAGGTCCCCACCGATAGCAGCAATATCATGTACAGTTGGTCGCGACGCAAAGCCAAGAAGTGGAGCAAACCCGTTCGCATCAATCAATTTGCGGGCGATTGCGCAGACGACGACAACACCGTTGAAGGAGCAGTACCTGCTGTTGGTCCCAAAGGCGAAGTGTATGTGGCGTGGGCTTTGGGCGAATCCATTTATTTTGATCGCTCTTTCGATGGCGGCAAAACGTGGCTGCAGCGCGACATCGTAGCAGCACAAATGGTAGGAGGTTGGAACCAGAACATACCAGGCATTCAACGGTGCAATGGTATGCCCGTTTTGATGATCGATGGTTCTACCGGTCCCCACCATGGACGATTGTATATCTGTTGGAGTGACATGCGAAACGGTCAAAACAATGCCGATGTATTTGTAACGTGGTCCGATGATCGTGGCGATACGTGGTCATCACCTGGACGAATCAACGATGATCAGGGTGAGCATCATCAGTTCTTTCCTTGGCTGGCGATTGATCAAACCGATGGCAGTTTGCATGTGGTGTTTTATGACCGACGCATCAATCAAGAGTTGTCCACCGAAGTGTATTGGGCTTCGAGTCGGGATGGAGGCAATACCTGGAGAAACGAATGCATCAGTGAATCGCCGTTTATTCCTGATGGTTCTGTTTTTTTTGGCGATTACAACAACATCTCGGCGCATGGAGGGGTTGTACGCCCCATTTGGACACGACTGCACAACGGACGCCTCAGTGTCATGACCGCTTTGATTCAGACGCGTTGAGCCATTGGTTTTTCGATTACCTTGCAGCTATGGAAAAAATGATATTGCCCCCGCTTGAAGTCGAGGTTTTTGATGATCTCATCGAGATGCCGCAAGACGAACAAGAACTGATGGCCGAGGCTACTCAAGCGATGGAGCGGGCATATGCGCCGTACAGCGGGTTTCATGTCGGAGCTGCCATTCGTTTGGAGAACGGTCAAATCATTCAAGGCAACAATCAGGAAAATATGGCTTATCCCAGCGGCTTGTGTGCAGAGCGAGTAGCTTTTTTTCATGCAGGCGCTGCTTATCCAGGCAAAAAAATCCTCAAGTTGGCCATTACAGCGGGATCCAAAGATTTTCCGAGCGATCATCCCATTGCGCCGTGTGGTGCATGCCGGCAGAGCATGTTGGAATATGAGCTCAATCAAAAAGAACCCATAGTGGTGATCATGCGGGGCATCGAGGGCAAAGTTTATCGCATTGTAGGCGTTCAATCTTTATTGCCGCTATTTTTTAACGAAGAAGGCCTCAAACACCACTGAGCCGCCAAGGTTTTTGGAGGTGATAACAATTGCAATTCAGATCGTTTATAGCAATAAAAAGGGGCTTCCACAGAAGCCCCTTTTTGATGCATTGGATTGCTCGAATGCTATTGTTTTTTTGGCAATGTCGGATTACATCATGCCGCCCATTCCGCCGCCCATTGGAGGCATCGCTGGTGCGTTTTCTTCTTTGATGTCGCTGATCACACACTCGGTGGTCAACAACATACCTGCGATCGATGCAGCGTTTTCAAGAGCTACACGTACCACTTTGGTTGGATCGATAACACCTGCGCCGATCAAGTTTTCGAACACCTCGGTGCGAGCGTTGTAACCGTAATCGTCTTTTCCTTCGCGAACTTTGTTCACGATTACGGCTCCTTCGCCACCTGCATTGGCAACGATTTGACGCAATGGCTCTTCAATTGCACGAGCGATGATGGCGATACCGGTTTGTTCGTCATCGTTGCTGCCTTTGAGCTGTTCGAGTGCTTTTGATGCGCGGATCAATGCTACACCACCACCGGGAACGATACCTTCTTCTACAGCTGCGCGAGTGGCGTGCAAGGCATCGTCAACGCGGTCTTTCTTCTCTTTCATTTCTACTTCGGTAGCTGCACCGATGTACAATACAGCAACACCACCGGCAAGTTTAGCAAGACGCTCTTGAAGCTTCTCACGGTCGTAGTCGGAAGTTGTTTTTTCAATTTGAGCTTTGATTTCAGCCACACGAGCAGTGATGGCATCTTTGCTACCTGCACCATTGACAATGGTTGTATTGTCTTTGTCGATAGTGATCTTTTCAGCGCGACCCAAATCTTCCAAAGTGGCATTTTCCAATTTGAGACCTGTTTCTTCGCTGATCACTTGGCCTCCGGTCAGAATAGCGATGTCTTGCAACATGGCTTTGCGGCGGTCGCCAAATCCAGGAGCTTTAACAGCAGCAACTTTGAGAGCGCCGCGGATTTTGTTAACCACCAAGGTAGCCAACGCTTCGCCATCGACATCTTCGGCGATAATCAACAACGGACGTCCTGTTTGTGCTGACTTTTCCAATACAGGAAGCAATTCCTTCATGGTGCTCACTTTTTTGTCATAGATCAGGATGAAAGCATTTTCGAGATCGGCTTCCATGTTTTCAGCGTTGGTCACAAAGTATGGAGACAAGTAACCGCGGTCGAATTGCATTCCCTCAACGGTTTTTACTTCGGTCTCTGTGCCTTTGGCTTCTTCAACGGTGATGACACCTTCTGTACCCACTTTCGCCATAGCGTCGGCAATCAAAGTACCGATGTTTTCGTCGTTGTTGGCCGAGATCGAAGCCACTTGCTTGATTTTGGCATTGTCACTGCCAACGGTCTTGCTCAAGCTTTGCAACTCTTTTACCACTGCACCCACGGCCTTGTCGATACCGCGCTTGAGGTCCATCGGATTGGCACCACTTGCTACGTTCTTCAAGCCAGATGTAACAATGGCTTGCGCCAACACGGTGGCTGTTGTTGTTCCGTCACCAGCGATGTCGGCTGTTTTGCTTGCCACTTCTTTGAGCATTTGAGCTCCCATGTTTTCGATGGCATCGGCCAATTCAATTTCTTTGGCTACCGATACACCGTCTTTGGTGATGTGTGGAGCGCCGAATTTTTTATCAATTACAACGTTGCGACCTTTTGGGCCCAAGGTTACTTTTACTGCATTGGCCAACGCATCCACTCCTGCTTTGAGTTTCTCGCGAGCGCTGGTATCAAAGGTTATTTCTTTTGCCATGTGTCTGATTGTTTAAATTTTGAATGAAACGATAAATTAGATGATTGCGAAAATGTCAGATTCACGCATAATGAGGTACTCTTTGCCATCGATGGTGATTTCTGTACCGGCGTATTTGCCATAAAGCACAGTGTCACCGGATTTAACGGTCATTGGCTCGTCTTTTTTACCTGTTCCAACGGCAACGATGGTACCGCGCTGTGGTTTTTCTTTCGCGGTGTCGGGGATGATAATTCCGCTGGCGGTTGTTGTCTCAGCCGCAGTAGGCTCAACCACCACTCTGTCTGCAATAGGTGTGATTTTCAATGACATTGTTGTATTGTTAATTGGTTAATTTTTTTCTGCCCTTTGTCACGATTTGTGCCATTCCCGGAAATCGCCGAAACTGTGTTGAATTTGTCAGTTCTGGGCAAAAAAAATGTCAGTGATGGCATGAATCACTGACATTTTGATATTTTTTTCAATGAATGGTTCGCCGCGCTTACTCCGCCGGTTGCTCGGTGGCAGTAGGCTCAACAGGTTCTTCAACGGTGCTTTTGTTCATCATGGCTGCACCCAAGCAAAGGACAAACAATCCGATGCCCAAATACCAAGTGGCTTTTTCCAAAAAGTCTGCGGTGCGCTGAACACCACCAACTTGCGCCGCGCCTTGAAAACCTGCGCCCAATCCACCACCTTTGGGGTTTTGGATCAATACCACGATGCCCAACAAGAGGGCTACTATTACAGTCACAACAAGCACT
>CANHSF010000074.1 GCA_947463065.1 Flavobacteriales bacterium
ACCAACAGATACTACCATGAAAAAAATTATTTTCATCTTGGCACTAACCCTGAGTGCCGCGTGGAATATGAGTGCACAGAAATTTGGTTATGTTGACACCAAGTACATCCTCAGTCACATGCCCGAGTACAAACAAGCGCAAGACGAAGTCAATAAGTTGAGCGCACAATGGCAAAAAGAAATTGAGGCCAAATACGAGAGCATCGAAAAAATGGAAAAGGCCTATCAGGCAGAAAAGATCCTATTGACCGAGGAAATGCGCAAGAAACGCGAGTCCGATATAGAGGCCAAACGCCAAGAAGCCAAAGACATGCAAAAACAAAAATTTGGGGTGGATGGAGAACTGTTTAAGAAACGCGAGGAATTGATCAAGCCGATTCAAGACCGCATTTATGAAGCCATCCAGCAGGTTGCAGAACAAAAATCATTGATGGTCATTTTTGACAAAGCCAACCACAGCAACCTGTTGTACACCAATCCCAAAAGCGACTTGAGCGATCAGGTATTGAAAAAAATGGGACTCAAACCGGGCGAGATCTTGGACGACGACAAAGGAGAAGGCGGTGAAGAGGATAAAGATGGCGAAGAAAAGACAGACGAACTTCCTGACCCACGCGCCAACAAAGGGAAAGGGCCCGTAAAAGGCAAGGCTGAAATAAAAAAATAAGGAGTTTCGAAAGATCTTCACCATTTTTGGCACGGAAATTCGTTCAACGCAAACATTCAATAGAACCAATTATTTTTAGAATTTAACTCATGAAAAAAGTTTCTCTTTTAGCTGTTTTGTTCAGCTTCTGCTCGTTCATCAGCTTTGCCCAAAAAATCGGCCATATCAACGGACAGGAATTGATTGAACACATGCCAGAGTACAAAACGGCTTACGAACAATTGAATGTATTTAAAAAGCAATTCGAAGATCAATTGTTGGACATGGAAAACAAATACAAAACCATGGTCTCTGAATTTGAAGTAAAGTCGCAACAACCGATGAATGACGTGATCAAATCACAAATGATCAAAAGCATTGAAGATCAACGCAATCGCATTTACGAATTCCAAGAAATGGCCAGCAATGAAGTATCAAAAGAAGAAGAGAACCGCGTGCGTCCTATTCTCGAGAAAGCCAAATCGACCATTGAAAAAGTAGCCAAGGCCAATGGATTTACCTATATCATCGACACATCAACCGGTGTATTGTTGTACATCGGAGGAACAGATATTACCTCCTTGGTCTGCGCTGACATGGGCATCCCGGATTACTCCAAAGAAACCAAGCCTGCTGCTCCGGCACCAGCACCTGCTCCCGGTACAGGCAAATAACCCGAAGACATTTCATTGTAAACCGCCCTTGTGGCGGTTTTTTTATGCCCACAAATGATTGTACCTTCGTTGCACAATGAAGACCAATAATGCGCAACCGATCGGCATTTTTGATTCCGGCATCGGAGGACTCACTGTGGCTTCGGCCATACACCAATGGATGCCCCAAGAGTCGCTGGTGTACTATGGCGATACCGCCCATTTGCCTTACGGGGATAAGTCCAAAGAACTGATTGCCGAGTTTGCTTTGCGCATCACCCGATTTTTGCTCGAAGAAAAAAAATGCAAGGCCATTGTGATCGCTTGCAACACCGCTTCAGCCGCAGCTTATGAACCCCTTCGCGATCAGTACAAAGGAATCATACCGGTCATCAATGTCATCGACCCCATGATTGAAGCAGTCATTGCAGATACCGACATCCACCGATTGGGCATCATCGCCACCAAAACCACCGTTGCCAGCGGAGTGTATCAGGAAAAACTGAGTCGCCGCAAACCATCGCTCCCCTACGCTGCTCTTGCAACTCCCTTGTTGGCGTCAATGATTGAAGAGGGTTTTTACGACAACTCCGTGAGCCACGAGGTGCTCAAGGCCTATCTCGGTGATCCTCAACTTGCAGACATCGATGCATTGGTTTTGGCCTGCACGCACTATCCTTTGATCAAAAAAGAGATAGATCAGTATTATGGTGGACGCGTGAAGCTCTTCGATAGCGCACAAGTGGTGGCACAAAAACTCCATCATATCTTAAACAAAGAACAAATGAATCACGAAGGACCAGCCGGCCAGAACGAGTTCTTTGTATCGGATTACACCTTGGCATTCGAAGAAGCCACGCGTATCTTTTTCAAGACGAGTGTAAAACTGCAAAAAATGCCCCTTTGATCAGGCACGGCAATGGCTGCAAAGGCCGCAATGGAGCGCCATTTTCAGTGGGTCATGCCCAGAACACGAAAATATCTTAAGGAATGTTTTTTTACTTGCGCGCTTAGCCGTACTTTCGCGCCCGAAAAATTCACAATTCTTACACATGTCACAAAACGTAGGTAAAGTAGCGCAAATCATTGGCCCTGTGGTAGATATCACTTTTCCGGCCGGAACGAAATTGCCCAATATTTTGGATGCATTGGTGGTAAAACGCCCAGGTGGTGATCTGGTCTTCGAATGCCAGCAACACATTGGTGAGGACACTGTTCGTGCCATTGCCATGGATGCCACTGAGGGTCTTCAACGCGGTCAGGAAGTTATTGCCACTGGCAAAAACATCACCATGCCCATCGGCGATGCCATCAAAGGACGCCTTTTCAATGTCACCGGTGATGCCATCGATGGTATCGCGCCCGTGAGCAAAGAAGGCGGCTACCCCATCCACCGCAACCCACCACGCTACGAGGATCTTTCTACCTCTACCGAAGTTTTGTTCACCGGTATCAAGGTTATCGACTTGATTGAGCCCTATGCAAAAGGTGGTAAAATCGGATTGTTCGGTGGCGCCGGCGTGGGCAAGACCGTATTGATTCAAGAGTTGATCAACAATATCGCAAAAGCTTACGATGGTCTTTCGGTATTTGCTGGTGTTGGTGAGCGCACTCGTGAAGGAAATGACCTTCTTCGTGAGATGATCGAAGCCGGTATCATCAAATACGGCGAAGATTTCGTGCATGGCATGGAGAAAGGCGACTGGGACGTGACCAAGGTGGACATGGAAGAATTGAAAAAATCTCAGGCCACCTTCGTATTCGGCCAAATGAATGAGCCGCCCGGAGCTCGCGCTCGTGTAGCCCTTTCAGGTCTTACTGTTGCTGAACACTTCCGCGATGGTGATGAAAAATCAGGTGGTCGCGATATCCTCTTCTTCATCGACAACATTTTCCGCTTTACACAAGCTGGTTCTGAAGTATCTGCTCTTTTGGGTCGTATGCCTTCAGCGGTGGGTTACCAGCCTACTTTGGCCACTGAAATGGGTGTGATGCAAGAGCGTATCACCTCTACCAAGCGCGGTTCGATCACTTCTGTACAAGCAGTATATGTGCCTGCAGATGACTTGACTGACCCCGCACCGGCTACAACCTTTGCCCACTTGGATGCTACTACCGTATTGAGTCGTAAAATCGCTGAGTTGGGTATCTATCCATCTGTTGATCCATTGGATTCGACCTCACGTATTTTGACTCCACAAATCGTTGGTGAAGAACACTACCGTTGTGCTCAACGCGTAAAGCTTATCCTTCAGCGCTACAAGGAGCTTCAAGATATCATCGCGATCCTTGGTATGGATGAATTGAGCGAAGAAGATAAACAAGCTGTTTCGCGCGCTCGTAAAGTGCAACGCTTCTTGTCACAGCCTTTCCACGTAGCTGAGCAATTTACTGGTGTTCCTGGTGTGCTTGTGCCGATCGAAGAAACCATCAAAGGTTTCAATATGATTTTGGATGGCCACTGCGACGAATACCCAGAAGCTTCATTCAACCTCAAAGGTAGCATTGAAGATGCCATCGAAGCAGGTAAGAAAATGCTTGCTGAGGCTGCTGCGAAAGCGTAATCATTTATATCTCGACCGTTCACATGAAAGTTGAAATCATAACTCCAGAAACCACCCTGTTTGCAGGTGAAGCGTCACTCGTGTCGCTTCCTGGTGCAGACGGCTCCATGGGCATCTTGAACAACCACGCACCGCTGATCTCCTCTTTGGGAAAAGGCGCGGTCAAAATCAAAGATGCCAGTGGCAAAGAATTGCGTTTCGATGTCAAAGGTGGCACCGTTGAGGTCAATAAAAACAAAGTGATCATTCTTGCAGAATGATGCGCAGGAAATAAAATTTTAATGCAAAACCATCTTCGTTGAAGATGGTTTTTTTATGTACGATGTTTACCACCTTCCGATTCCTTGAAATAACCGCTGTGGCATTGAACCTGCTGTTCACATGGCTTTACGCGCAGAACAATCCGTGGTGCTTCGCAGTAGGTGTCATCAGCCCGATGATTTATATCTACATCACTTATCAGCGCAAAATTTATGCAGACACCTTTCTGCAATTTTTTTACATCGCTAGTACCATTGCTGGATATTTTAGAATGTCTGAACAATGGCAGCAACAATCGATCTCACCGCCCACCCATTTGCTTCTGATTGGATTGCTCTTTGTCGCTGTCGGCATCAGCAGTAAAATTCTCCGTGCCCGCACAGATGCGGCGCTCCCATCGTTGGATAGCTTGGTCACCGGACTCGCCATTATCGGCACTGTGCTTATGATGTGGCCCGTGCACGCATGTTGGTTGTACTTGCTCGCTGCCAATGTTCTGAGTTTGTTGCTTTATGCCAATCGAAAACTCTATGTAAGTTGCGGCATGTTCGCTATCTACATCATCATGTGCATCGATGCGTATTGGCAAATTGGCCTCTTGATTTAGGCGCCCGAATCCCTGTTTAATGCATTGCAACAAAACAAAACTTCTTGCGTAAACCCGACTTGAAAAACGAAAGAAGTGCTGCAAAGCATCTTAAACTGAAATTCGAAACCCTATGCTATTCCAAATCCCCTATTCAAGGGGGTGCACGCCATTTGCCGCGTTCGCCCTTTGGAGGAAATCTCAGCCTCGAAGGCTATCGCACTATCCTCAACCTTTTATTGTTGCCATACTCTTTCTTGCATTCAGCATTTGCTCCTACCTCTGCATTGCCTCGCCTCCTGCCGTTTCCAACAATGTGATCGCCTCTGATCCCATTGCCCTCAACGACGAATATACCGGCATAGAGGATACACCCATGACCCTCGTCGGCATTACCTCCAACGATATCGATGACGACGGTTTCATTGACCACACGACCATCGATCTGGATCCCAATCAACCCGGTCAACAAACCTCCATCATCAATGCGCATGGAACCTATGCCCTCACCATTGCATCGGGAGAAATAACTTTCGTGCCCGCTTTGGACTGGAGCGGAATCACCAGTATCACATATACTGTGAATGACAACGAGGGCAATACTTCCAATGTGGCATACCTCTACATCACCATTTCTTCTGTTATCGATGCTCCCATTGCCATGGACGACTATGCATCGGGCTTGGAAGACGATGCCTTCATCCAAGTGTCAGCAGTGCACATCAACGATATTGATCCTGAGGGTCAGGGTTTCATTATCGGTAGCATCGATATCGACCCCACCACCCTGACGCAAGACCTCTATTTCGAAGATGCAACGGGGGCTTGGATGGCCGATCCTGGACTCGGAACCATCCGTTTTTTTCCAAACTCCGATTTCCATGGCACAGCGATGATCGGTTATACCCTCGTAAGCTTTACCAACATGCTCTCCAATGTGGCCTTGGTCTATGTTGATGTTGCACCGACCAATGACGCGCCTTTGGCTGCACCCAACTCCATTGTTGTGAACACTGGAACCTCCGCACTTTTGCCTCAAATTACGGCCAACGACAGCGACCTCGAAAACAACATACAAATCAACACCGTGGACCTGAATCCCTCAACGGCTGGAGTACAAACCTCCCTGTCCAATGCCCAAGGGAATTGGAGTGTTGACGCCTTGAGCGGTGATGTAACTTTTCTAGCCAACGCCGGGTTCAGCGGTGCCGCAAGCATCATGTATGTAGTCAGTGATAGTCTCGGACTTGTATCCAACCCTGCCGCCCTAACTGCACATATGATCGGTACAAATGCCTCTCCCATCGCCATGAGTGATGGAGCAACTGGACTGGAAGATAGTCCGCACATTCATGTTCCCAATATCACGGCCAATGATACCGATCCCGATGGGGATGAACAAATCCTCGTCAACACTATCGATATCGATCCAATTGCGCCGGGACAACAAATTGCATTGAGCAATGCCACTGGCCTGTGGACCGCAGATACATTGACAGGAACATTGACCTATGTGCCCGTGCTCAACTTCAATGGAAATGCAGATATCTGGTATAGCATCAAAGATGTCGGCGGCATGGAATCGGCACCTGCACATGTCGTAGTAACCGTAACACCGGATGATGACAACCCTATTGCCAGCGCCGATAGTGCACAAACATCGTTGAATACGGTATGCTTTATCAACGATATTTTAGACAATGACTTCGATTTGGAGTCGGCACTCGATCCAAGTTCAGTTGACCTCAACCTCGAGGCGATGGGCATTCAGCATACCTTCACCAACGATGCAGGACAGTGGGACTATATCGTAGCCGATGAGAAGGTGCAATACACACCGACCGTTGGATTTCTTGGAACCGCTGTGCATGAGTATGTTGTTCGAGATGTCAGTGGTACCCGCTCGCTTCCAGCTTCTCTAGTTGTTGACGTATTGGCTGCAATACCCAATCCTGTCGGTCCAGTGCCTTCTCACCTCAACCATGCCGTTATTGGTGCTGCGAATGATTCCAGCGCTGACGCAGGCAAATGGACGAGTCCGCTGGAGGAAGACAAAAGCCTTGTTCAACAGCCCAACACCGCCATTTTACAAAGGACAGCCTACTACGACAGCAACATGAATTGCATGCGCGATGCCGATGAAATCCCTTTGACGGGCATGCAGATTGCCCTCAACGATGATCAATATCGCATTCAGCCCAATGTGAACGGACATTATGCCCTTCCTTTGACCGTAACCGAATATTCCATGGTTGGGATCAACTCAACCTATTGGCAAAACACATGCACTCCAGCCCAACATCATGATGCACAAGATGACGCCCCTTATTCGGTGGATATCCCATACACCCCTGTGGTATACGGCTATGACCTTGCTGTACACTTGGTAGGATTGGCCTGGGAAGCAAACTCCACACGCCAGACTACGCTCACCTATCAGAATTCAGGCACTGTGGATGCAGAGCAGACCCAACTCACCCTGAACTATCCCGAAGGCGTGAGCATTATCGACGCGAGTATTCCATGGACATATTTTGATGGACAAAACTATGTGTGGGAACTTGGTGCCGTGCCATTGGGGAGCGCGCAATCCATCACCTTGATTGATGCCATCCATCACACACCGAAAGCCGGCGATATCTTGCGTGTGAATGCTTCCATTCGTGCCACAGGAGAAGACTTGGCGGGAGAGAACAACACGTGTCAATTGGATCGCGAAATCCAAGCGCACGTGGTCTCCAATACCATGCAAGTGAGCCCAAAAGGTGCGGGCGACGCAGGATCCATTGAAAACCATCAAGAACTGCTTTACACCATCCAATTTCAAAACAATGGCGGCCATATGGCCCGAAACCTGCGTATCGAAAATACCCTGCCCCCTAACTTGGATATGAATACCTTCGCCATTGTTGCAGCGAGCGATGATTACAGTCTAGTCATTACTGATGATCGTCATGTGACTATTTCCTTTGCCAATATCGACCTCCCCTCATCGGCGTTGAGTCAATTGGAAAGTCAAGGCGTCATCAGCTACAGCATCCGTCCCTTGGCCGGTGCATCGGCTGGGGAAACGATTGAAAACAAAGCTACCTTGTATTTCGACGACGAAGATCCCATTGCTACCAATGAAGTGATCAACACCTTGCGCGATCAATGGGAAGACTCTGCAGTGCAAATGACCCTTTGGCCGAATCCAACTAGTGGTATTTTGCATATTGGGCTTCATCCCATCCAAAACACCTTTGATGATCGCCCTACCCTACAACGCGTAGAGATCACCGATAGCAAAGGTCAACTGGTGAAGGGTTGGAACACTATCGCAGCACATCAACTCGACTTCAATACGAGCGAACTACCAGCAGGCGGATATCAGGTGCGCGTCATTGATCAAGCGGGTCGCGTGCAGGCGAGCCGTTTTATTGTGATGAAAGAGGTAGATTGATCGTCATCGGGGGACCCATTGACCATGTCCCATCGCATCCTGCTGCCATTCTTTGATCATCTCAATCACACTGAGGTACGCCAATAGGTACGGACCATTCCCATGCAAAAACAACGACAACGATTGCCGATTTAGCATGTTATTGGCCCAGCAGGTGAATTTCCTGATGAAACGTAGAGGGTATTTTGTAACTCGCCTTAACTTTGTGCGAAATACGCATAAGCATGAAAAGCACAGGGAAGAGAAGCTCAACGGGCGGAAGAGAAAAACGCTCGGGATCGGGCTCTCCGAGAGAAAATAACAAAAAAGGAGCTTCCTCGAGAACGGGGAATAGTCGTTACGGGTCGGAGTCCGCTCCACGCGGAACACGCAGCCGCAGTTCCAAAGATGAGGAGGAACGCGGCCAACGCTCTGCAGATCGCCCTGTGCGCGGCAGTCGTTCTAAACCCGCAGATTCCCGCAGATCCTCGGGATATACCTCCGAATCGCGCAGTGGACGCCCATCATCAGGGTCTAAGGATCGTTTCGCAGGAAAAGAAGACAAAAGAGGATCAAAGTCCTTTGACAAACCCAAATCATTTGAACGAGGCGGATCTGATCGTCCACAGCGCAGCACCTACGGTTCGCGCAGTGGGGAACGCAAGGCCTATTCAGGAGACCGCAACAACGAGCGTTCGAATGAACGTTCGGGGGATCGTCCAGAAAAACGCACCGGCGAATATCGCCGCAACCCAGTGCGACAAGCTAAACCCGACCAAGCCCTAGCTGCGCGTCCAAGCGCGCGCAAATCGTCTGACGTGCGACTCAATAAATTTCTGAGCAATGCTGGTATTGCCTCGCGCCGTGAAGCGGATAAACTCATTGAACTGGGTTTGGTGACTGTGAATGGCAAAGTCATTACAGAGTTGGGGCATAAAATCAACCCTGCGAAAGATGTGGTGCGTTACGACAGCATGGTGTTGAAGCCCGAACCGATGCGTTACGTATTGCTCAATAAACCCAAGGACTATATGACCACCTTGGAAGAAACGGATAAACGCAAATCGGTGATGGCATTGATTGACAACGCTTGCCAAGAACGCATTTATCCCGTGGGGCGCCTCGATCGTCAAACTACAGGATTATTGTTGTTCACCAACGACGGCGAAATTGCCAAGCGTTTGACCAATCCACGCAATGGTATCCCCAAATTGTACCATGTTGAAACCCACGAAAAAATCCGCGGTGAGCACTTGGATGCTATCCGAACTGGAGTTGCATTAGAAGATGGCTTTGCCAAAGCCGAAGATGTGGCCTACGTCAATGACGACCCACATCAGGTTGGTATGCGGATCCATAGTGGCAGAAGCCGCATAGTGCGTAATTTGTTGGAGCATTTTGGTTATTCGATCAAAAAACTCGATCGGGTGATGTATGCCGGATTGACCAAAAAAGATCTGCCCAGAGGCCGCTATCGCCATCTGACCGAACAAGAAGTGAACTTTTTACGCATGATTCGTTGATCCATGATACCCGTTGCACAAGTTGTGTTGGAGCCTGTTTTGCGACCTTCCTACCAATTGGCCAGCGATTGGATGCTCCTTGTGTTTTTGTTTACGTTGGTAGCCTTTGCTTACACCCGTAAAACCTATCCGTTTCGTATCCAGCGCCTGTGGAATAGCACTTGGAATGTTCGTGCCCTGCGGCAAGCCATCCGCGAAGAGCCCAATACACCGCGAGCCAACCTGTTGTTCAACGTCAATCATGCCCTGATCGTAGGACTTTTGATCTACTTGACCCCTCAAGTTTGGCATGTAACTATGCCCAATTGGCCAGGTATCCTGATGTACTTGGGCTGTGTTGCCTTGGTAGTGGCCGTATATATTGTTAAACGAATTGGAATAAACGTTACACAATATCTCAGCGACGGTGATTTTGGCCTATCCGAATACGCGTACAACATCAATTTGATCAATCGCGTGATTGGCATTTTTTTGTTCCCCCTCGTGGTTTTTTTGGTGTACTTGCCTAAAAATCAGTCGATCACCTTCTGGTATATCGCCATTTTGGTGGTTGGGCTTATGGTCTTGTACCGAATAATCCGTGGAATTCTCAATGCCTTGCAAGTGAATGTTCCATTGTTTTATATCTTTTTCTACATTTGCACCCTCGAAATTCTACCATGGGTGTTTGGTGCCAGAATGTTGTGGGGTGCATCAACCTAAAATGGAAGAAGACAAACGAGACCAATTTTGACTATACATCTTGACTCAGTGAGGCACCCATGGCGGAGAAGATTAAAACCATATTGATTACGCAACAAGATCCGGGAAGCGATAAGAATCCCTATGCTGAGCTGGCCAAGAAGCACAAGCTGAAAATTGATTACCGTCCCTTTATCCATGTTGAAGGTGTCAATGCATTGGATTTTCGCCAACAGAAAGTTGATGTTTTGGAACATACCGGTGTTATCTTCACTAGTCGCAATGCAGTGGATCACTACTTCCGGTTGGCAAAGGAAATGCGCATCTCGATTCCGGAAACCATGAAATACTTTTGTATGTCGGAAGCCATCGCCTACTACCTTCAAAAGTATATTCAGTTCCGCAAACGCAAAATATTCTTTGGCCACAGCACCTTCCAAGAATTGATGGAGCCCATCAAGAAAAACAAAACCGAGAAGTTCCTGTTGCCTTGCGCCGATATTCTCAAGCCCAGCATACCAGAGACCTTGGACAAGGAAAAGATCAATTACACCCGGGCCATGATGTACAAAACGGTGTGCTCTGACCTCAGTGATTTGGCCGATGTAAAATACGATATGTTGGTGTTCTTCTCACCAACAGACATTGAGTCGCTGTTCAAGAATTTCCCCGATTTCAAACAAAACACGACACGCATTGCGACCTTTGGAGTGACGACTGCCAAGGCTGTTGAAGACCAGAAGTTGCGCATCGACGTGATGGCACCATCGCCCAAAGCCCCGAGCATGAGCATGGCCATCGAGCAGTACATTACCGGAAAATAGTTTTTGCTTTTTTATTGCATGCATCAGGCGATTCCAGCGGCAATGCTGCTTGGGTGAGCCAATGCCTACATTGCCCGCACTACAAGGTTGTTTGAAACGTACCACAACCACGCTTCTATGCGGTTGGACGGATACATGTCCGCCAGCACCTCTGCATAGCGTTTGATCTGCGCTTGATGTTGATCCTCTTGTTTTCCGGTTTTGTAGTCCACAATGATGAATGCGTCATCGCGGCGTATCACCCTATCGGGCCGAATCACATCGCCTCGTGGCGTTATGATGTCGCGTTCGATCCACGCCTCGTCCCAGCCTTCGAACCAAGACCTTGTTGACGGTTGGTCGATGAGATGATGCAAATTCGATTTGACATCGTCCTTGCTCATCCACGTTGCGTGGCGATGGGGCAAATAATTCAGGTCTACGGCGGCCTCGACATCTTTGGGCACTCGGACGCGCGACAAACATTGGTGCAAAAAATCGCCCCAAAGCTGCTCCTCGGATTTGCGCTGTGCCAGCGAAGCAGCAATGGACGGGGAAGTCTTCAATACGGGCGATTTCTCCTTGGTATCGATGGGCACTTCCTTTCCGCTGATGTGACCCGGTTCGCCCCACGACCAATGCTCGCCCTCCTGTTTTGCCCCCGGCACGTTAGCCACTGCATCCCAATAATCTTTATGATTCTTTGCATCCACAATCAGATGCAAGACGTTTCTTGGACGAGTGGTAGCCACATAGCGCACGTTGAGCTCTTCCAATTCCAACTCCTCCAAATAGCGTTGGTTTTGTTGCTCCATAACAGCATCGATTTGCGTGTATCTGGTTTTTGCATTTGATCGCTTGACTCCCAGATTCAAGGACGGAACCGAGCAATCGTTCGGTGGTAGCTCGAACCAATCCTCGGCCTCCTTTTGTTTGCCCAAGACGCAAAAGATAACCACTGGAAACTCAAGCCCCTTTGACTTGTGAACCGTCATCATTCGCACGGCCATGGGATCGGCTCCTACTTTCATGCTCATGCTTTCGCGCTTGTTGGACCACCATTCGTTCCATTTCGAACGCGACCAAAACTCAATTTTGGCCTTTTGAAAAAGCTCGTTCAAGAAGAACTCCAACTGACCATCGACCGGCCATTGCATGCATGCAACTGCACGAACGGCCTCGTCGTAAATGTCATCGCTTATGCCCTCCAACAATGCCGGCACGTGTTCTTGAAGCACTTCGCGCAAGACAGTCCAAAGCGGCAGATCGGCGGCCAATGCGCGTTCACAAAAACCCGCCAGGTTAACTGGCAAACCAGAACGCTCCAAATTGGAAACCAGCGACAGAATGGTATCCTGGCGCATGGGAACTTCGATAAATGAAAGCCAAGACTCCAAAAAGGCCACCTTGTGGGAATGAATGAGCAAAAGACTTTCCTCGGATTGCACGCGAATTCCGCATCGTGCCAATTCCTGTGTAATGGCATAACCGTGCTTTTTGCGCAGCACCAAAACAGCAATTTCCGAAGGCAAATAGCGCCGATCCAAAGCGTCTTTGACCAAAGCTACCGTTTGTTGCACCCATTGCGTCGCTTCGGTAGGTCGAGCAGTTACCCAACCGGCATTTGTACGAACCGATTGCTGGGCTACGTCATCGTAAACGCTTTGCATGCCGCTCAAACGACTGGATAAACTGCGATAAAGGGCATTGTTGAATTGGACAATCGTCTCATCGCTCCGCCGATTGACATCCAGCACAAAAGGCAGGTAGTTGGCACTGAATTGCCGGGACTCATTGGCGTCGAGATGCGCTAGTGGTACCTCAGGCAATTCGACAAATTGGCGGGCATTGCCACCACGAAACCGATAAATGCTTTGTTTGGCATCGCCGACGAGCATGGTATCGTGTCCTTCGCCCAAGGCATTTGAAAAAAGGGGCAACATATTGGACCATTGTTTTGTGGAGGTATCCTGAAACTCATCGATCATGATGTGTTTGTATTTTACCCCCAATCGTTCAAACAAAAACGGAGAGGACTGCTCACACAACACATCGTGCACCCGTTGATGCAAATCATCGATGAGCAATACGTGCTCTTCGTCTCGGACCATCTGTGCCTTTTCGGCTACATGTTTTAAAACGCCCAAGCCCAAGATGTTTCGGCTGATCTGATCGTAGATAAACTCACGCGCAAAACCTTTGCCCACCAAGGTTTCCATGAGTTGCTCCAGTAGCTGGACCATCAGGGCCTCGTCTTCCGGGTTGAACTGAAGTCGCGATTCTTTGGTGAAAAACTTCCGATCGGCATAGGCGTTCTGAAGCGACTTCGAGCTTTCCAGTACACCTTTGGCCAACAGTTTCTTCAAATTGCCCAAGTAACCCCTCGATTTACCGGCAAAATCATCCTCATCGATGGAATATTTGTTCAAAACAGCAATGATCTCGCGGGCCAAACGCTGGCGTTCCTTTCGGATATTGATCACATAA
>CANHSF010000075.1 GCA_947463065.1 Flavobacteriales bacterium
AATTGCACTTCTTTGTTGAGGTGTTCCAACACTTTGCGTGCGCGCTCCATGAGATCCGCCTCTTCGAGGAGCAACTGCTTTTCTGCTGTTCCGGCCTTCATGTTGCTCGAAATGAAATTGGTCAAAAAGCTCAAGCCATTGATATTCTTGATAGCCATTCCCGCTTCGTTGGGGATTTCGGGATTGACTTGAATGATGCGCTGACTGACCTCTTTGATGCTTTCGAACAAGGCTTGTTGCTCTTTGGTGCCCTCCTGCTTGTTGACTTCGGGAAAATCGCGCACTTGAGCAGTGAAATATGGATCTGTATTGACCATACCCACAATTTCCAAACGCTTTTTTCCTTGTAAGATCACCGTCGTACTGCCATCGGGCATGGTGAGCATGCGCATGATTGTGGCTTGAGTGCCAATGGTATATAAATCGCTGAAAAAAGGCTGCTCCAAATCTGCATTGCGCTGCGCCACTACGGCGATGGTTTTGTTGCCTTTGTTGGCCTCTTGAACAAGCCGAATGCTCCGATCGCGGCCCACGGTAATGGGGATCACCACTCCCGGAAACAACACCGTGTTGCGCAAGGGCAAAAGCGGCAACGCCTCGGGGGTATGTTCTTGTGCCATTTGCTCCTCATCCTCAGCGGAAATGAGCGGGATAAATTCGTGGTCCGGAACTTCTTCTTCGGACATATATTGATCGATGAATTCTTTCATGTAAACGTGTTTAACCAACCGACTGGCAGGAGGTGCGAGTCGGCGCTATTGAAAATTATGCCAGCGCCAAATTACTGACTTTGTGACGCAATTGAACGATAGCCTGACGTTTGTCGAAACACTTCTGTCAGAATATCCATCATTTCCGGACGTAAGGCCAGTTTGCGGCGCTCCATGACCTTGGCTGCCGTGTCGAGCATTTTGGACAACTGGTATTCCTGCCAACCGGCGGCCCCACCCCACATGAAGGAAGGAATGTGTTTTTCGGGGAAATCGCCACCGAAAATATTGGCCCCGACACCCACCACTGTTCCAGTATTGAACATGGTGTTGATGCCGCATTTGGAATGATCGCCCATGATCAAGCCACAAAAGGTCAAGCCCGTATTCACGTATTGATCTTCGCCGTATTGAAAAATTTGAACCTCGGAATAATTGTTCTTGAGATTGCTGGAGTTGGTGTCCGCACCAAGATTGCACCACTCGCCTATCAGCGCATTGCCGATGAAACCGTCGTGAGCCTTGTTGGAATAACCCTGAACCACGGAATTGGAAATTTCACCACCGAACTTGCATTCGGGTCCAATGGTCGTGGCACCGTAGACCTTTGCACCCATTTTCAATTGCGCATGTTGGCCCAAATAGAAAGGACCGCGGATCATGCTGCCTTCCATAACTTCTGCATCGGCATCGATGATCACAGGCCCTGTGGTGGTATTGATCCATGCGCCGACAACTCGCGCCGACGGATGCACATGCAATTGATCTGCCGGCCCAATGATCGTGCACGCTTCGGTTTGAAAAGCATTTCCCTTACCGAGCAATTCAAAATCCAAACGCAAAGCGCGGTCGTTGAGCATAAACACATCGGTGATGCTATGCAGCATAAAGGGTTCATCGCCTTGCCATTCTGCGGCTTCAATGGGTTCATCGCCCTGTACGCGGTGCATGAGCAATTGATCTTTGTGCTGCCAAGCCTCGCCGGGTTTCAATTGGCGAGCAGCCTCGATGATGGAAGCAGTGGGAAACAAACGCGCATTGACGAACAACTCATGGCCGCTCGGTTTCCCAAAAACAGGAGCCAGATAGTCTTGTGTTTGAAAAGAGACCTCGGCCGGCATTGCCTTTTGCCAACGCTGCTGCATGGTGAATGCACCCATGCGAAGTAGCCCAACGGGTTTGGTATACACCAGTGGAAGAAAAATGTGACGGCGAGAATCGTCAAAAAGAACTAGCTCCATGCTGCAATGGGATTTAAGCAGAGATACACGCTTTGAACTGTTGGATCACATACGCAATGTCCTCATCGCTCATGGGCACATAGAGTGGAATGATGATGGACCGGTCGGCAGCATCCTCTGAGATGGGCAGGTGATAGGCCTTTCCATTGTTTTTGTATGCCGTTTCGCGGTGCGAGGTCATGATTCCCCTGCGAGAAGCCACACCGGCGTCCAATAGCCGTTGCATCAAATCGTTGCGCTCGACCTTGCATTCGGGCAAGAGGTAAATGCTGAAACTCTGCCAATTGGTGGTGCATTCCGCTGGCAAATGTGGCAATCGAATGCCAGGCACATCGGCCAATTCGCGCAGATAACGCTGGGC
The DNA here is from genome assembly GCA_947463065.1 of Flavobacteriales bacterium. Classification (GTDB taxonomy): domain Bacteria; phylum Bacteroidota; class Bacteroidia; order Flavobacteriales_D; family Sanyastnellaceae; genus CANHSF01. Next base: position 2,313 of record CANHSF010000075.1, read on the forward strand.
AATCTTGTTGCGTTCGGCGATGATTTCGTCCAGGCGTTCTAGCTGTTTGATTCCAACTGCCGCTTGAATATCGGTCAATCGGTAATTGTAGCCCACCTCGAGGTGATCCTCCATGATGACTTTAGCACTTTCGTGGCGCACCCGATCGTTGACGCTCATGCCGTGCTGGCGAAGCAATTTCAATCGGTGGTAAAACTGTTCATTGTTGGTAGTGAGCATGCCGCCGTCGCCAGTGGTAATGACTTTGCGCGGATGAAATGAGAAGCACACCAAGTCGCTGTGTGAACCAATTTTTCCACCCTTGTAGGAAGAACCAGCGGCACATGCAGCGTCTTCAATTAAAACAAGATTGTGCTTATCGCAAATGGCTTTGAATGCATCGATGTCGGCTGGCATACCGATTTGGTGCACGATCAAAATGGCCTTGGTTCGTGGAGTAATGCGTCGCTCGGCATCTTCAGGATCGATGTTGTATGTCGTAGGATCAACCTCTGCAAACACCGGTTCAGCGCCCACATACATGATGCTATTGGCGGTAGCGATATAGCTCATGCTCGGACAAATGACCTCATCGCCTTTACCTACGCCGGCCACAATCATGGCCAAGTGCAAAGCGGTGGTGCAGTTGCTGAGCGCGACGGCATATTTGGCCCCGGTGTATCGGGCAAACTTCTCTTCAAATTCATTGACTCTCGGCCCTTGGGTGATCCAACCCGTGAGAATGGTATCGTGTGCAGCTTTCGCTTCGACTTCAGTAAGATAGGGTTTCGCTATGGGAATCATTTGATTAAACTTTTTGTTTTGAAAAATACCATTGACTCAATTCCTTCAATCCTTCTTCGAGGGAGATGGTAGGTGTAAAATCCAACATGGCCTTGGCTTTGCTGATATCGGCCAAACGCTTGCTCACCGGATTTACGGTGTTCTCGCCTCGGAACTCGGGTTGCAGAGAGGAGTTGTTGACCGACAATAGCAATTGCAAAAGCTCTTTTAAACTGGTCTCTACACAATTGCCAATATTGAACGCTTCATCGGTCGCATCGGAAAGCAGAGCCGCCACATTGGATTTGGCGATGTCTTTGACGTAAACAAAATCCATGGTAGTAGCGCCATCGCCGAAAATGAGCGGGTTTCTTCCGTCTCTGATGCAGTCGAGCCATTTGATCATCACCTCGGTGTATTTGCCATCCGTATCCATGCGTGGTCCGTAAGCATTGAAATACCGCAATGCACAGTAATCCAATCCATACATGAATTTGTAGCTGCGGAACAATTGCTCGCCCCACATTTTGGCAGCCCCATAAAAAGTTTGGTTGTCGTAGGGATTGTCTGATTCGGGAGTTGGAAAATGCTGCGCCAAACCATACACAGATGCACTTGAACTGTAAATGATCTTTTTGATTTTGTGTTTTACACAGAGCTCGGCCACATCGAAGGTGGCTTTGAGCATCACGTTGAAACCGTCTTTTGGACTGGCTGCGCAGGAATTGATGCGCAAGGCTGCCAAATGAAACACATAATCGCAGCCCGCCATACATTTTTCGAGCAATGCCGTGTCACAGATATCGCCCTCCACAAACTCGACAAGCGGATGATTCGCAAAAGAAGCCATATTCTCGTGGCTTCCCCGAATGAGGTTGTCAATTATTATGATCTTCTGCGGTTGGTGCGGTAATAGATATTCAACCACATACGAACCAATGAAACCGGCTCCACCTGTTACTAAGATTTTGGAATTTGTAATTTTATTGCTCATTCGTTTTTTAAATGCTATAACTTCTTTCGTTTACAATACAGAACCCCAATTGCGATATGGGCAATGAGACCGATCTGCAGCATTGCACTTGAATACCACCAGCGATGAACCGAATGCTTGCGTAATCGACTTCAACAGCGGTACTTCCTGACCCAGATGACCAAAATGGATCTGCTTATTGGATTCATGTATTGAACGCGTAAAGGTAACAAAGCTGACCTGATAAGGCCCAATTGCGCGAATAGTTTTCAGCCCTTATGCATCAATAAACGCTTACTTGCTGGATTTGGACTTTATCCTAACCCACAAGGTATAGATGGCATATGCGGCGAAGACCACCAATACGGGATAGGCCGCTGTAAGGTACCGCTGCTCAATAAATCCGATCCAACCCAACACCACCACATGCGACACGCCCAAGCCCGACCACCACAAGGCACTCCACTTGAACTTGGCAATGGCCAAAAACCAACCGAGTATGGCCAAGGCATTGACCATCCACAAGAGCAACAGACTGCCGGCCTTGACCAACTTTTGCAAAACATTCATTTGATCTACGGCGGGAAGCGGCAAATCGTCGATGCGCGAAGGGAAAAGAAACATGCCAATAAATGCAAGTCGGTTGAGCACATAAAAATCGGCGGGATGCTCGCGTATATAGGCGTCGGTGCATCGATTCATGCGGTCGATGATGTTTTGACCAAATGCCGGTGATACATCCTCACCTTTTTCGATCCGTTTGTAATCGGAACGAATGTGAACCAAGGTGTCTAGGTTGTAGTACGGTGCCATTTGATCGTCCTCAAAGGGCGATGATTTTGGCAAGTCGATGTTTCTTTTCAAAAACCACTCTGCTCCGCTCCCTTTGGACCAAGGCTGGAAATCTTCGCCGATGGCAATCACAAAACGACGAATGGAAGAGGATTCAGGACCGAAATGCGTCATGCATTCTTCAACAGGAGCAATGAGCCAAAGCGATCGTTGATGAATGGTACGGTTGTGCCAGTTCCACCAACACGACACGGCAAGCACTGGTAAAAAAAGAAATGCCAATCGCACTATTTTTTGCCTTACGCTGGCTGCGTGCCCGAAAATCAAAAGCGCGACAACAGGAAACACCACGATCATCACTGGACGCATCTCAAATGACCACATGAGCAACAGTCCGGACCACAGAAACATGGAGCGGCGACCGTCATCCAATCCACGTTGCAAGGCAGCCATGGAGAGGATAAAGAACGATGTACATAAACTATCGGAAAGCACATAATTGGATCGCACTGAAACAAAAGTGCTCAGCGCATAGAGACCAAAAACGATAAAAAACATGGCTTGGGATTTGAAAAATCGGAAAGCCATGGTGGCGAGTAACACCGTGCACAAGGCATCCAATAGCATTTGAAGCAGGCAGATGATGTTGTACGTTGCATCTTTAGAGAAACACCAGCGCAAGGGCAAATAAATGGGGGCGAATCCAGGGAGTTTACAGACAGATTCGTACACTCCATTCTTGTGGTAATCATCCAACGGTTGAAAATACCATTCGGTGTCCAATTGCTTCAGTGCAAAAGGAGCCACCACCAAGGTATTGTTCCAATTGGGATCGCGCTGGAAGACAAAGAAAAAAAAGATCATTGCCTTCATCAGAACGGCGACCATCAAAGAGCGGTTAAAGGACCACGGGAGTTGTGCTTTCATGAATGATGAGATTTGCGCCATGTCCTGAATGCCCCGCGCATAGCAGCCAATAACATGGCCGAAGCTGCTACGAGAAAAGGATAAGCCGGTGTGAGATACCGCTGTTCAGGGTAGCCCAATATGGCCCCAAGCACCAGAATATGCAGCACCGGATAGAGGAGCAACCAACGGTCAGCTCCTGAAGATCTTAAGATCTGGACGAATGTACCGAGCAAGCCTAACACGATCACCGCTGTGAGCATTAGCAAGCAACTTAACTTGATAAAAAATTGCGAATGACTCATGTCTTGGCGGGCTGGTAGCGGCAGATTGTCAACGCGTCCACTAAACAAAAACAAGCGCAACAAACGCAGACGATTGAAGACATAATAATCCAAGGGCTTCTCCTCTTGATACGATGCCAAAAAGGCTTGCGAACTTTGTATGACCTGCGCACGCCGACTCGCGAACTCGATCGAATCGCTATTCTCCGACGCCAGTGCCAGTTGGTAATTGGACTTGAGTACCTCCAAGGAATCCGCGTTGAAGTAAGATGTAAATACCCGCTGCGAAATAGGACAAGGCTCATCATTTTTTGCATCGAGAAACCACGCAAACTCGGTTTGAAGCGACCACTCTTGAAAGTCCATTCCCCAAGCGATAATGTTATCGCGCAAGGCCAAATGAAAATCCTGTAGATTGTAGTAGCAAACACTGGGATCATCTTGCAATGGAATCCATCTTCCGTATACCGCGTGATTGCGCCAAGTCCAACAACTGATGCAAATTGTAAGCGGCAACAAAAAAACACTGCCCATTTTTACCAATCTCAACGTCCGGGTGAACAACGCGCCATGCAGGATAAAAAGATAAACAGCAACCACGGGCAGAGCCAACAAATGGATTGGTCTGAAAAAAATGGACCAACACATCCAAATTCCTGCGATCAACAATTGGCTCCATCGCCGATCGGCACCATAACATTGAAGAAAATAAAAAGCGAAGATTAATGTAGAAACAGCCCAACTATCAGAAAGCGCATAATTGTTCCAAATCGAAACAAACGAACTGAACGCGGCGATAGCAAATGTGAAAAGAAACACCACACGCTCGGGGCGAATTCGAAAAGCCCAGAGCGCGATGAGATAGGTGGCGATGGCATCGAGCAACACCTGCAAAATGATCATGATTAACCGCGCGGCATCGGCACCAAAAAGGCTATACAGCGGCGCATAGATGGGTAGAAAACCCGGCATTCTGCAGGCACCTCGGTACCCTTTTCCATCCACCCATTCTTCTACGGGGATGTAATAGGTGAAGGAATCCTTATAAAAAATGACCACGCCATTTTGAATGTGCCTGGCTTCCCAATTGGATTGAAACTCATAAGCAAAATAGGCAAAAATGATCGTTTTTAGCAGCAACGCGAGCGCTAGCCACTTCCATTTCGCAGTTATGTCCCAATTCCAAGGCTTCATCACTATTTGCCGCAATTGAAGTATTTATCGTAGGCAGAACCGGGCAGCAAACTCATCTTGCAAGCGATCCAAATCGGAATGCGCATGAGCCGGATGAATTGATAGCTGGATGGATAATCGCGAAACGTTTTGGGCGGAACACTCACGATTTGATCGAACTCCTCTTGCGTCAGTCCCAAGCGTTTGATGCACAAGCTAATGATTTTTGGATCCTCAATGGAGTAGGTTGTCTTTACCCGTTCCAATGCCTCTTGGCGTTCCATTTGGCCCGACCGCACCAATGCCGAATAATTGAACAAGCGGCGTTCAATACCGAATTTCACCCGATTCAAATGGCTCATCACACTTTGGTACAAATCATCGAAGTAGTGTGCCCCAGGGTTGGTCCATTGCAACTCGCGCTCGATCAATTGATCCACATCCTTGCGCACATAATCGTGGTAGTAGAGCAACGGCACTGTGCGAATGCCTTTTTGGATGCTGTAATAAAACATTTCGCGGATTCCCAAGTTGAAACCGGGATCGTGCGGATGCCATTTGCGCAAAGGCACAGTACCAAAGCGTTTGTGCACCGCGTGCAAATATTTTCCGTCCAGATAATTCCACGAAAGCGGCGCAATGCCTTCGGTTCTAAAGCTTTGACCGATGATGACATATTTGATGCCCTCCTTGGCTGCTACGCCATACAGCGATGTCGCGATGCCAATATCGGTGCCTTCCTCCATATCGGGGGTTGACGCTTTGAGAAAAGCCAATTTCAGATCTTTGCTTTCGCGCCAGTCGCTGGTGATGGTGCGCAACTCCACGCCCAAAATCTTGCACGCCTTGACCATGTTTTCGCCGGCAACGGGATTGCCAAAACCATCGTTGAAATGCACGGCAATCGGACGCAATCCCAAAACCTTGGTTACGTAATAAATGGTATAGGTGCTATCCCGTCCACCGCTGATGCCCACTACACAGTCGTATTTTTTGTCTTTGCCTGTAGCTTTGATTTTATCCACCCATTTCTGGGTTATTGCCACTCCCCTTTCGTCATTGGGGAATTCAGCGGCCATTTTATCGTGCAACGCACAAAAATTGCATTCTCCCGCAGCATCAAATTTGATCCCCGGCACGGTGGTGTCCATGATGCAACGCTTGCACTGCTGATACTCTGAATGAGATTTCGTTGTCATAATTGCTTTTCTATCACGTCAAATTTATATCCCTTGCTCTCCAACATTTTTCCAATATCGGTGCCTTTGGCTGCTGGTGTGGGCACTTCAAATTCACCCAAGATCAGTTCGCCTGCAAACTCATTGAATTTGCCTTGCGCCATCATGCCTTCCGGTCCGATGAGCAGCGAACATCCGATGCTCTTTTTGCCCTCGTAAGGTCCTCCTACGATATATCCCACGCAGGTGGTACCGATGATGACCATATTGTACAAGCTCGCCAAAGTTTTGTAGGGCTTGAGCCACTTTTCGTGGTAGGGATCGTCCTCTTCCGTTACCGAATAATCCACTGTCCAAGACGAAGGCGACAAGATGAATTGCGCACCCATTCGGGCCAAGGTATGTCCGATGCTCAGCGAATCGCGGTAATTGTCGGCGCAAATATTCAACCCCACACGGCCAAATTCAGTATCCACCACGTTGAGTGTCGTACCGATTTGGTAGAACGGCCACTCCACATCGAGCAGGTTGATCTTGTGGTATTTCAAAAGCATTTCCCCTTCTCGGTTGATGAGCACAGCTGTGTTGTAGTTGCCATCGGCCTTTTTTTCGGTCAATCCCGCACAGATGAAGATACGGTGTCGAGCAGCTTGTTCGCAGAGCATATTGCTGTATTTGCCCGGAATGGGCTCGGCCTCTGTGAGTCCACTGGGATGTGTCCATGCAAAATCAAACGTTTCGGGCAGCAGGATAATGTCGCATTGCTGAGCAGCCGCTTCTTCTATCATTCGAATCGCCCGTTCCATGTTGCGTTCGGGCTCACCGCCTTCTACGAGCAACTGGCCCAAGCCTATTTTAACCTTCTTCATAAATCAATTTCCAATTATTTTTTATAGAAAAAATACAAGCTCACAAAAATGAATAAAGTGCCAATGGCCTTGTTCATGGTAAAGCCCTCATCCAATAAAAACACCCCAAAAACGAGCACAAAGAAAAGGTGAAAAACCACGAGAATGGGATAGCCGATGCTGAGGTCGATTCTGTTGAGCGCCAAGAACCACAGTCCGGGTGCAGAAACAAAAGCCACCAATGCCGACAACAAAATGGGCGACTTGATAAACGTCCACATGTAATTGAAAAACGCACTGAAACTCGAAAAATCAATGTGCCCCATTTGGTTGAACTTCGTTTTGACTATGTATGCCGCATACGAATCGAGCAAAGCCGATAATATGATGAGGCCCCATGTGGAGAAAAAATATTTCATGCTTTTTTGGAGGTATCTTTTTCAATGAAGAACAGCGGTCGCTTGCGGGTTTCGTCGAGCGTGCGCCATAGGTATTCGCCAATGATGCCGAGCATGATCAACAAAACTCCACCGCCCACCAACATCAGTAAAACCGACTCTGCCCAGCCTGGAGTGGTATATCCCTTGATCGCGGCAACAAAGATGAACAAGGCATACAAAAAGCCAATCACTGCAGCCGAGATACCGAGGTAAGTCATCAACTTCAGCGGCACACCAGAAAACGCCATGATCCAATCTTGGGCAAGACGCAGACGACTTTTGAACGACCATTTGGACTTGCCGTTGAGTCGTTCGCGGCGGTCGTACAACACCCCTTCTTGGCGGAATCCAATCCATATGATCAAACCGAACAAAGAAGTATTGCGCTCTGAGCATGCATTGATGGCATCCACCGCTTTGCGATCGAGCAGATAAAAATCGGCATTGGCCAAGTCGATGTTGCTTTGGCCCGAGTTGGCAAACAATTTTAGAGTATAATAGAACAACACCGCAGCCATCTTGTCTTTGAACGTCTCTTCGCGCGAGCGGCGAATGGCCCAAACCACTTGCACACCGGACTGCCAGCGCTCAATCATTTCTTTCAAAACAGTGGGATTGTCTTGGCCGTCGGAGGAAATGCACAACACGGCATCGCCTGAAGCATTCGCCAGACCTGCGCGAATTGCAGTATGGCTGCCACTGCGGCGACTCAATCGCAAACACCTCGCATTGGGATTGCCCAGAGCGAGCACTTGTTCTGCGGTTTCATCGCTGCTGTGATCATCTACGACAATCACTTCAAAAGAGGCAATGGTGTCGATACCTTGCATCACTTTGCACAATTCCCCAATGACAACAGCGATATTCTCTTGTTCATTGTATGCGGGCATGACGATGGACAACTTCATTTTCTTAGAGGTTTAGCGGGGTTTCCGGCCACTACGGCCTGCTCAGGAATGGATTTCAATACATTCGAACCGATGCCTACCAAAGAGCGATCTGCAATTTCTACAAAATTCGAAATGCTCGAGCGGCTGCCGATGTAACACGATTTTCCGATATGGCTGTATCCGGCCACCACAACACCGCTTCCGACCAGGGAGTAATCGCCTACGGAGGAGTCGTGGTGCACCACAGACTGAGGAAGCACTACACAATGATTCCCCAAGCGAGCGTTGCCGCATAAAACCACGTTGGCCATGATCAGCACATTGCGCCCCAGGGTCGCCCTTTCGCCAATTTGAGCGGAAGGATGAACAACCGTAGCCCATCGTTCTTCTGCAATACCCAGTTGTGCGATGATTTGATCGCGGATCGAAAAACTGGTTGGACTGCCGGGAACGGCCAGCACAAGCGCATCGGGATAGTCGTCAAAAGCCTTGCGCGATAACACCTTGTGGCCCCACGGCGAAAGACCTTGTTTTTCGGGAACATCGTCGACAAAACCAATGAACTCAAATTGACCGCCAAGGCAATCCAAAGCCTCTAGGCCGTTGCCGTTGAATGGAAAGATGAGCAATTGAGGTAGAGCCATGCTGGATGTTTAGTACAAATTGACAGCTTGAATAACGCGATCCACTTGTTCATCGGTAAGTTCAGCAAACATGGGAAGCGATACACAATGCGCAGCCAAGTATTCGGCATTCGGGCAATCACCGGGCTTGTAATTGAGGTGCGCATACGCCTTTTGCAAGTGGCAAGGCACAGGATAGTGCAGCGCCGGGAAAATCTGATGCCCGTTGAGGTATTGCATAAAACCCTCGCGATCTTCGGTGGTGATAACGAAAAGATGGAAAATGCTATCGGCCCAATCGGGTTGATGCTGCATTTTGATTTTTGGGGTTTTAATTTCGGACAAATAGCGTTTGGCAATGGCACGACGGCGGTTGTTCCAGCCTTCGAGATATTTGAGCTTGATGCTCAACGAGGCGCCTTCTAAGCCGCCCATGCGGTAGTTGTAGCCGATTTCATCGTGGTAGTATCGCACGGTGCTGCCGTGGTTGCGCAAGGAACAGAGGTGCTTGAAATGAGCTTCATTGTTGGTGGTGATGCCCCCTGCTTCACCGCATGCGCCCAAATTTTTACCGGGATAAAAACTGAAGCAAGCCATTTCGCCAAAACCGCCGACTTCCTTGCCTTTGTAGCGCGCCCCTTGTGCTTGGGCCGCGTCTTCGATGAGGTAGAGGTTGTGTTTTTTGCAAATTGCCATCACCCCATCGATATCAAAGGGTTGACCGTACAAATGCACCCCCGCAATGGCTTTGGTGCGCGAAGTAATTTTTTCTTCTATTTTGGTGATATCGATTTCCCAAGTATCTGCGGTGCAATCGACAAAAACAGGCGTAGCGCCAGCGTGCGAAACGCCCCACGCCGTGGCGATGAAGGTATCTGCCGGAACAATCACTTCGTCGCCCGGACCGATGCCCAATACCAACATGGCTAGGTGCAATGCAGTAGTGCCGTTGTTGACGCCAACAGCAAATTGCGTTTGGGTGTATTGAGCAAATTCTTTTTCGAAAGCTTCGACATAAGGGCCACCGCTAAATGCCGTCTGCGCATAAACTTTCTCCCACGCGGCGAAAACTTCTTCTTTGATTTGTTTGTGCTGACCCTGTAGGTCGAGGCAAGGAATTCGGGATTGGGTCAGGGTTGACTCTGCCATATTCAATAGGGTAATTAAAGTGCAAGCCGATTGCTCGGGGTTTTAGTTGGTTTGCAATGGCGAATACCCCACTATTAAGGTATCCATCAAAAGCGTCGCAAGATAATTCTAAAAGGCTTGCACCAAAAGCGAGTCCGCAATTATTTCGGCGGCGTTCGACAAACACCAAATACGAGCGCACAATGTTGAGCCGCAAGGCATTTCCGCTTATGGCTGGCGATCGGTCACCTGCCCGATGACTTTGGCTGGATTTCCAACCACAATCGAATAGGGAGGCACATCGCGCGTAACCACAGCACCGGCGCCAATGAGCGCATATTCGCCTATGGTGATGCCGCACAAAATGGTTGCATTGCTGCCGATGGAAACCCCTTTCTGGACTTGGGTTTCGACCATATGCCAATCGGCTTCGGTTTGGGCTGAGCCATCGGCGTTGGTTGCGCGAGGAAACAAATCGTTGGTAAACATGACACCGTGTCCGATGAAACACTCATCGCCAATGTGAACGCCCTCGCAGATAAAGGTGTGGCTCGAAATTTTGCAGTTTTTCCCAATGGAAGCGCCCTTTTGAATTTCGACAAATGCTCCGACTTTGCTACCGCTATCTATCGAGCATCCGTAGGCATTCACAAAATTGAAGATCCGCACTCCTTCGCCCAATTGCACATTGTTGAGGCTTTGCTTGTCGTTTTGGATGGTTACTGTTTCCATGGAATTAAGTCAATTTGATCTCTTTGCCCTGCTGTTTAATGGAGGCTTGAGCAGCTTCCAAAATTTTTACCGTATTCAAACCGCTGCGGTAACTGGCCACTGGCTCGTTGCCCGTAAGAATACTTTGAATAAAATCGGCAGCCATTCCTGCCAAAGCTTCGCCCCCTTGCAGTTTGGGGATATACACATCGCCGACCCTGTAGTCCACTAAGATGCGCTGCTTTTCTTCCGGAGTGCGAACGCTGTGTGCTGTTTCATACACCTTGATTTTCTCGGTGGGTTCCATGTCGTTGAATACAACCATTTTATCGTCGCCGCCCACGAGCATCATCCGAATTTTGACCGGAGAAGACCAACTGCAATTGAAGTGTGCCATAAAATCGTGTTGGTAATTGACACTGAGGTAGGCTATATTTTCGATGCCGTTGTGGATGTGGCTCACGCCTGTGGCATTGACCGAGAAAGGCATAGCCGGCTCAAGATAATCGAGAATACTGATATCGTGCGGGGCCAAATCCCAAAGCACATTGACATCTTGCTGAATCAAACCCAAGTTGAT
>CANHSF010000076.1 GCA_947463065.1 Flavobacteriales bacterium
AATCGCCACGAAATGTTGGATTTGGTGGTGGTGAATGGAAAAGCCCGCGGAATCATTGCCCGCAACTTGGTCACTGGCGCCTTGGAACGCCACAGCGCGCATGCAGTGGTGCTCTGCACAGGTGGTTATGGCAACGTGTTTTATTTGTCCACCAACGCCATGGGCAGCAATGTCACAGCGTCGTGGAAAGCGCACAAAAAGGGAGCAACATTTGCCAACCCTTGTTATACCCAAATCCACCCGACTTGTATTCCAGTAAGTGGTGACCATCAAAGCAAATTGACTTTGATGTCAGAATCTTTGCGCAACGATGGACGCATTTGGGTTCCGAAGCGCAAAGAGGATGTTGAAGCCATCCGCGCCAAAAAATTGAAACCCCAAGACATCAAAGAAGAAGACCGCGACTACTATTTGGAACGTCGCTATCCTGCCTTTGGTAATTTGGTTCCCCGCGATATCGCTAGCCGCGCTGCCAAAGAGCGCTGCGATGAAGGATACGGCGTCAATGCAACCGGTGAAGCGGTGTATTTGGACTTCTCATCGGCCATTCTCCGATACGGAAAAGCGCAAGCGAATGTGAAAGGTATCGCCAACCCAAGTCAAGAACAATTGATTGAACTTGGGACCAAGGTAGTGGAAGAAAAATATGGCAATTTGTTCCAGATGTATGAGCAGATTGTTGCCGAAAACCCTTATAAAACTCCAATGATGATTTACCCTGCGGTGCACTACACCATGGGTGGATTGTGGGTGGATTACGAGCTCAAAACCACAGTGGATGGCTGCTATGCATGCGGTGAAGCCAACTTCAGTGATCATGGTGCCAATCGTTTGGGCGCCTCTGCATTGATGCAAGGTTTGGCAGATGGGTATTTTGTATTGCCCTATACCATCGGAAATTATTTGGCCGACGAGATTCGCACCGGAGCCATATCAACCGATAGCCCTGAATTCGCAGCCGCCGAAGCCAATGTGCGCACCCAACTGGAAGGTTTCTTCAAGACATCAGGCAAAAATCCTGTGGATTACTACCATCGCAAATTGGGAAAAATCATGTGGGAAAAATGCGGAATGGCGAGAGACGAAGCAGGATTAAAATGGGCCATTGAAGAAATTCAAAAATTGCGCAAAGAGTTCTATGCGGAAGTAAAAGTGCCAGGAAGCGTGAACGGCATGAATCCAGAGTTAGAAAAAGCCATGCGTGTGGCTGACTTTATCGATTTGGGAGAGCTGATGTGCATCGATGCATTGAACCGCAATGAAAGTTGTGGTGGTCACTTCCGGGTCGAATACCAAGACGCAGACGGTGAAGCCCTTCGTGTGGATGACGTATACAACTACGTCGCGGCATGGGGATGGACTGGTGATCCAAGCCAACCCGAACTCAATAAGGAAACACTCGAATATGAGAACATTAAAATCTCATCGCGTAGTTATAAATAAAGGTTTTATTGCTTCGCAAGCTTAACCGCAGAGGCGCAGAGGCGCAGAGGCAAGACCGATAATTAAGTAAGATGAAGGAGATGACGGAAAATGAAATTTCAGCCGTCTGTTGGACAAAGCAATTAAAGTACATAGACATCTAGGACCTGGTTTGCTTGAAAGTGTTTATGAGGAGTGTCTTTGTTATGAGTTGATACATGCTGGCCTCAAGATAGAGCGACAAAAAGAAATACCAGTGTTCTATGAAGAGGTCAAAATGAAGTTAGGATATAGATGTGATATCGTCATTGAAGATAAAGTGATTGTTGAGTTAAAGTCGGTTTCAGAATTAGATGATTTGCATACTGCACAATTGTTAACCTATCTAAAACTCACAAAATGTAAGCTTGGATTACTCATCAACTTCAATGTGGTATTATTAAAGACTGGTTATAAAAGAATTGCAAATGAGCTTTAGGTAATTGCATCTCTTTGAAAAAAGGATTGAAAACACCAAAAGGCAAACACAAAATAGAAGGAAGAACATGGTGCACCTTTATGGGCTGGAAGTCTTCCACGGTGAAAAAGAAATAGTAAATTACTCCGCGACCACCTCTGCGTCTCTGCGACTCTGCGGTTGTCTAAATGAGCAAAGCGAATAAAAATAAATAGCGATGGAAGGAAATATGAATCTCAAACTCAAGATCTGGAGACAAAAAAGTGCTTCGGACAAAGGCGCGATGAAAGACTATCAATTGGGTGGTGTATCACCTGATATGTCATTCCTTGAGATGATCGATGTATTGAATGATAAATTGATCCGCGAAGGCGATGATCCGGTCACCTTTGACCACGATTGTCGCGAAGGTATCTGCGGTATGTGCAGTATGTTCATCAATGGTGAGGCGCATGGACCCAATCGCGGTGTCACGACGTGTCAACTGCACATGCGTTCATTCAACGATGGTGACACCATTTACATCGAACCATGGCGAGCAGCAGGTTTTCCTGTGATCAAAGACTTGATGGTGGATCGCGGTGCCTTTGATCGCATTCAACAAGCGGGTGGATTTATCTCCGTCAACACTAGCGGACGCACATTGGACGCCAACGCGATTCCTGTTCCAAAAGAAGATGCTGATAAGGCGTTCTCAGCAGCGACATGCATCGGTTGTGGCGCATGCGCTGCAACTTGCCCCAATGGCAGTGCAATGCTATTTGTATCGGCTAAAGTTTCTCAATTCGCTTTGTTGCCACAAGGTCACCCTGAACGCAAAGAGCGTGTCTTGAACATGGTCAAACAAATGGACGAAGAGGGTTTTGGCAATTGCTCCAACATTGGTGCATGCGAAGTACAATGTCCAAAAAACATCTCTTTAGAAAATATCGCACGCATGAACCGCGAATATTTGATGGCCAATGTGAAGCCAGAGAATTGATCCGCAAAAAACAAGCAGAAAAGCCGCATCCCTTGCGGCTTTATTTATGCCCTCCCGTTTCGCAAAAAGTCATTCATGTTGTGCGGGAAATGCACCCTCAAAAAAAAAGCGCCCACGAAGGACGCTTCTTTCGAATACAAGGATTGAATTACTCAATGATTGTTTTCATGGTAAAAGCAGAATTTTCATTTTTAACGTGAACAAAATAAATGCCCTTTTCAAAAGTGCTTGCTTCCAATTCGATTTGGCCCATGCACCATCCATACGACTTCACCAAGCGACCCGACGCGTCCAATACGTCGACCTGGTTTTTACCAGATGGCAAAAGCAGTACGGATGTCCCAGTGATGGGTTGTGGATAGAACAGCAAACCAGCAGCCATGGTTGCGCTTCAGGAAACTCAGGAAGCACAACTTCGTGTCGTAGATTTTTTGGAATGGAACACAACCATGATTATCGCTACACGGCAACAGGGTTTGGCTTTATGGAATGGGGGTTCATTGCAGTTGATGGGCGAGGCACAGGGCTTGTTGTCGAACACCGTTGACTGCCTGATGAAGGATCCCACTGGCGGGGTTTGGATCGGTACTTCTTTGGGTTTACAGCAACTGCTTTGGGATTCTGAAACAGCGAGTTTTCGGCCGGGGCGGTGGATCACTACAGCAAATGGATTGCCTTCGAATGAGGTCAACGATTTGTTGTTGGTGGATGAAAGTCACATACTGGTGGCCACCAATGATGGACTTGCTATTCTGCATTTGCCTTGGATGTGGCAAGGTGCTGCAAAACCAATTGTGGCTATCACAGCAGTGCAGTTGGGTCATGAAATGCGCACTGCAGGGTCTTCGGTAGAACTGACGTTTGACCGCAGTGATCTGAAGGTTTCTTTTTTGTCGTTCAATTTTCGCATGGGGAGTTTAGCGCAGTATCGCTACCGACTAATGGGTTTGCAGAATGAATGGGTGATCACCTCCAATACCTCAGCGGAATTTTGGTCTTTAGACCCTGGACAATATCTCTTTGAAGTGCAGTCGGTGAATGAAGATGGTGTGTGGTCGGAAAGCGCAACTTTGCCCATTATCGTGCATCCACATTTTACGCAGACCTTGTGGTTTCAAGCCATAGCGGTGGTGCTATTGGTTCTGGCCATTAGTGGCTTTGTGCGCTGGCGTTACCGAGAAAAACAAAAAACCTTCGAGCAGCGTGCTAAAGTGGCCGAACTCAAACAGCAAGCACTGAACGCGAATATGAATTCGCATTTCATCTTCAATGCCCTCAACTCGATACAGCATTTTATTCTGACCAACAAGACCTTGGAGGCGAATGAATATCTCACTGATTTTTCGCAACTGATTCGCATGAATTTGGAGGGCAATTTGGAACAATTGATTACCCTCGCAGAGGAGTTCAGCCGATTGGAATTGTATTTGAAATTGGAGAAATTACGGTTTGGTGCGCATTGGACCATAGGTTTAGAGTGAGTTTTGGTCTCCGTAAGTTAAGACGAATGTACCACCGTGTAGCCAATCATTGAGAATTCGTAGGGCGATTATGAGAATTCGGGCAATTCGGCTTTCCAAACAAACCGAAACACAAAAAAAAGGGTTGCTGACCGCTGAGATCTGCAACCCTCCATTCATTGAGAATAAGGTGAATCCTATAAGAATTATAAGTTACCCGTCATCTTGGCCGGCACCACCCATTCGTCATATTGCTCTGCACTCACATAACCCAATCGAACAGCCTCCTCCTTCAAGGTGGTGCCGTTCTTGTGAGCAGTTTTGGCAATCTCTGCAGCTTTGTAATAGCCAATTTTTGTATTCAAAGCAGTTACCAACATCAACGAATTGTTGACCAACTCCTGTATGCGGCCATGATTGGGCTCAATACCAACTGCGCAGTTCACATCAAATGAAACTGCTGCATCGCCCAACAATTCTGCACTTTGCAAAAAGTTGTAGGCCATCATGGGCTTAAACACATTCAACTCGTAATGGCCTTGTGTACCTCCTATGGTGATGGCCACATCGTTGCCCATCACTTGTGCACACACCATGGTCATCGCCTCGCACTGGGTAGGATTTACTTTACCTGGCATGATACTGCTGCCCGGCTCGTTCTCTGGAATAAATATCTCGCCGATACCGCTGCGTGGACCACTGGCCATCATGCGGATATCATTGGCAATTTTGTTCAAGGATACGGCCAACTGCTTCAACGCTCCATGGCTCTCAACGATGCCATCGTGCGCAGCCAAGGCCTCAAACTTATTGGGAGCACTGGTAAAAGGCAATCCACTGAATTCGGCAATTTTCTTTGCCACGAGCTCGCTGTAGCCTTTGGGCGCATTCAAACCAGTTCCTACGGCAGTGCCTCCCAAAGCCAATTCACCAAGATGGGCCAAGGT
This sequence comes from Flavobacteriales bacterium, assembly GCA_947463065.1. GTDB lineage: Bacteria > Bacteroidota > Bacteroidia > Flavobacteriales_D > Sanyastnellaceae > CANHSF01. Next base: position 5,269 of record CANHSF010000076.1, read on the forward strand.
GTTTTTCAACGCCTTCAAGCCATAATTCAATTGTGCCACATAACCGCTCAATTCTTGGCCCAAAGTGATCGGGGTGGCATCCATCAAATGGGTGCGGCCAATTTTCACCACGTCCATATATGCTTCTGACTTCCTTTGCAAGGTGTCGCGCAATTGTTCGATGCCAGGAATGGTCTTTTCAACCACGGAAGTATAAGCCGCAATGTGCATCGCCGTAGGATATGTATCGTTGCTCGATTGCGATTTGTTCGCGTCATCGTTGGCGCTTACAAAACTCTGTCCTTCGCCCAATTTTCCACCAGCCAATACATGTGCACGATTTGAAATTACCTCGTTGAGGTTCATATTGCTTTGCGTGCCACTTCCGGTTTGCCAGATCACCAAGGGAAATTGATCGTCATGTTGTCCGGCCAAAATTTCATCACATACCACACTGATGGCATCGCGCTTTTCGGCAGGCAATACCCCCAACTCGCAGTTGGCGTGTGCTGCTGCTTTTTTCAAAATGGCGAACGCACGTATAATCTCCTTTGGCATGCTCGCCTCTGGACCAATTCTAAAATTGTTTCGTGAGCGCTCCGTTTGAGCTCCCCAATACACATGTGCAGGTACTTTTACCTCTCCCATGGTATCCTTTTCTATTCTGAATTCCATTTCTTGTGTGATTTTTATATTTTTATTCAACTGAAGATGCACTTCCTTGCTGCATCAAAAATCCTTTCAAAAACTCATCAATATAGCCGTCCATCACGCGATCAACATCGGATGTCTCAACGCCCGTCCGCACATCTTTCACCAGTTTGTAAGGCTGCATCACATAGTTGCGGATTTGCGATCCCCACTCAATCTTTTTCTTGCCCGCTTCGATCTCACTGCGTGCCGAATTGCGCTTTTCCAATTCAATCTCGTACAATTGTGATTTCAACAATTGCATGGCCTTTTCTTTGTTCTGCAACTGCGAGCGCGTTTCTGTATTGTCGATGATGATCCCTGTAGGTGCGTGCCGCAAACGAACTCCTGTTTCCACTTTGTTTACGTTCTGGCCACCAGCTCCTCCACTGCGGAAAGTGTCCCAAGTGATATCTGCGGGATTGATATGAATCTCTATACTCTCGTCGACCAGCGGGTACACGTAGACGCTTACAAATGATGTATGCCGCTTGGCATTGCTATCAAAAGGCGAAATACGCACCAATCGATGTACACCATTCTCGCCCTTCAACATGCCAAATGCAAATTGCCCATCGAATTCCAAAGTACATTGTTTGACTCCAGCAACATCGCCTTCTTGCAGATCGAGCTCTTTGACATTGTAGCCATTCTTCTGACCCCACATGACGTACATGCGCATCAACATGCCCGCCCAGTCACAACTCTCCGTACCTCCAGCACCTGCGGTAATTTGTACAACTGCGCTCAAGCCATCTTCTTCGTTGCTCAACATGTTCTTGAACTCCAACTCCTCTACGGCTTGTTCCGCGCGCTGATATTGGTCTTCTAGCTCCTGCTCCGTTGCAGCGCCTTCTTTGAAAAACTCGTACAATACACTCAAATCATCCACGTGATCCGACACCACCTTGAAGGCATCGGTCCACACTTTCTTATTGCGTATTTGCCGCATCACCGCCTCCGCCTTTTTGGCATCGTTCCAAAAATCGGGGTCTTGTGTTTGTTTCTCATCTTCGGCTATTTGCATCAACTTGGTGTCGACGTCAAAGAAACCTCCTGAGCGCAAGCTTGCGCTCTTGAAGCTCATTCACTGCTTCAATCGTAGTTGCCATGGTATTTTATTTTTGATGGTTACTTGGCAAGGTTGAATGTCCCTCCCAAATCGGGCGCAAAAGTATAGCCCAAAGCGCTTTATTCCACAACAATAATTCGCAGAAACACGACCCAGCATGGACAAGACCATCATTTCTCCTATGAATGGACAATAAAAATGCTGCACGGTAGACCAACCAATCGTAAAAAACACTTTATTTGAAAAACAATAATCAAAATACTATGGAAAGATTAGACGATTTCAAATCAGCAGGCCAAGGCCGCTCACTCGATGACATTCTTACCAACGGCTACTCTTTGGATGCCATGGCCGCCATTAGCAGAGGATTCAATATTCTCGGCAGAGACATTGGCAGCTACCTAGGGTTTTTTGTCCTCTCCTTCATCATTTCGTTCGTAATGGGATTGATTCCTGTTCTCAGCATCATTGTCGGGCTTATCGTTTCGCCTGCATTAAATGCTGGTTATTCCTATTACCTCAAGGGATACCTCAAGGACGACACCTCTGAATTTTCTAACTTCTTCAACGGATTCAAATCGCCACAAATCTGGCAGTTGTTCTTGGCGCATTTGATCAGTCAATTGATCATTGGCGCAGTTGCTTTGGTGTTGATCATCATTATTTGCGGAACCACCATCATGCAATATGCCGATGAACTCATTAGCTTGTCAAACCCAGCCAATATCAGCAAAAATCAAGAAATCGCTGAAACGCTTATGGCAAGTGGTTTAGTGGTTGGGATTTTGATCAGTGTGTTGATTGCGCTCTGCCTCGCATTGTTTTGGATTCTAGCCTCACAATTCGTGGTTTTCCGCGAACTCACCTTCTGGGATGCGCTAGAAGCAAGCCGCAAAATCGTGATGAAAAAATTCTTTAGCTACCTCGGATGGGCCATCGTCTGGTTGATCATCATCCTGGTTTCTGCATTGCCTTGCGGTTTGGGCTTGTTGTTTACCATTCCCGCATTCATGCTCTCCACCTATGCATTGTATATGCAGGTTACTGGTGACGAAGAGGTGCTCAACCAATAAAATATTCAGCCAACGCTCGTTCAATGGATGAGGCTACAAAGCCCTTGGACATCAGATAACGATACAGCTTGGACTTCTTTTGATAGAGCTGCAACCCCCGAAGTTGCGGCTCTTTCTTTTTGATCAAGCCGACAATAGCAGCATGCTCATCTTCTTGGGGAATCTGCATCAATGCAGCGCGAATATTGGGCTCCGAAACACCCTTCTGCCGCAAGGCCAATTCAATCTTACGTGCACCCCAACTGTTGAAAGTGAATTTATCGTGCACAAAAGCCGAAGCATATCGCTGTTCCGATACGAAACCATTTGTGATGAGCACAGACAACATTTCTCGCGACTCCACAAAGGTCAACCCCCACTTCATGCCTTGTTGCAGAACATCTTGCTGACAACGCTCTGCTTTGTCGCAATAACGCATCAAACGCTGCCTGACCTGATCAATCGTTAAATATGTCTTCGTTCCCATTGTGTCTATTTGCCCGATAAGCGTACGCGGTACACCATCGCATAATTAGCAGCTTTGCCCCTATTTCGTGCAGGATTCATTTATTTTTTAACAAATTAACGCAACTTAATCGTTTATTTTCGTAGAAAGTCATTCTCAAAAAGCAGGTAAATAAGCCATTTACCCTATTTTTTGATCCAAGAGTATTTATTACTTTTGCACACCTTAAAAAACAAAATAGGGTCTTGTAAACGAGCCCCACCCATTGCAAATGAAGCAAGAATTGATTGATCAACTGCTCGCACAACTTCAATCGACCGACATCATGTCGATCCGTGAAAATGTCCGAGAAATCCGCAACAACTGGAAAGCGGAGACCGCGAAAGAACGCCACCTTCAAATGGAGGAATTCAAAGCAAACAACACCGAAGAAGGTGCCGAGTTTGTCTACACACCTCATGAACTGGAAGGCCGTTTCCAAGAACTGCTCAAAAACTACGAAGACCGCATCGAAGAGCGCGGCAAAGAATTGGCAGCAGAGCGTCAAAAAAATTATGAACTCAAATTGGGTCTCATCAAAGAATTTGAAGCGCTACTCAGCGGTGAGGAAAACATAGGCAAGGCGTTCAGCACCCACAAAGCACTCTCCGATCAATGGAAAGAAACAGGCGATGTGCCCGGTGACAAATACCACGAGCTCAATGACAAGTGGCACAAGCTCAATCAACAATTCTTCTACCAAGTCAATATCTACAAATCATTGCAAGAAAATGATTTGAAGATCAATCAAAAGAAAAAAGAGGAACTCATTGAAGCGGCTCAACAACTGGCCGAAGTAGATACCATTTCCGATCTAGAGGTCATGATCAAAAAGTATCAACGCGAATGGCTGGACATCGGTCCTTCTCCTCGCGAGACCTACAAAGAAATGGGTGACAATTTCTTCGCACTCATCCGCCAAGCGCAAGAAAAAGTGCAAAAGCATTACGATGCCATGCATGCGCACAACGAAGAAAATCTAAACAAGAAAAAAGCACTCATCGAAAAACTTCGTGAGATCTGCTCATTGGAAATTGCCAACGGTGCAACATGGAACAAATGGACCGATGAAGTGCTCAAGCTCCAAGAAGAATGGCGCACAACCGGTTGGGCCAGCAAAAAAGACAACGAAGAAGCTTGGCAAGAATTCCGTGGTTTGGGCGATCTCTTCTTTGGTAAGCGAAAAGAATTCATGAGTGGACGACGCGCTGCTTTCAAAGACAATCGCGAGAAAAAAGACGCATTGATCGAGCGCGCACAAAGCCTGCAGCACAGCCAAGACTGGAAATCCACGACCGAAGAATTCAAAAAATTGCAGGACGAATGGAAAAAAATTGGTTCTGCTGATCCCAAAGACGAACAAAAATTGTGGCAGCGATTCCGCTCTGCGGCTGATCTTTTCTTCGCCAACAAAAAAGAACATTTCGCTGGTATTGGTGATGTCCAAGCCGATAACCTTCGCCTGAAAGAAGAGCTTATGGTTGAAATGGAAGCATTTCAATTATCGGGCAATAAGGGAGAAGACATTGCGACCTTGAAATCGTTCAGTGAACGCTGGCACGCCATCGGCTTCGTCCCCAAGGACAAATTGGATGAGGTTATGAAACGCTACAACAAAATCCTCGATGTCAAATACGGTGAACTCAACGAAAAGCGTGAGGCATCTGAAATGAATGCATTCCGCTCGCGCATGGCGTCCATCAAAGAATCTTCGGACGGTGACTACAAACTCAAACGCGAGAAAAATTTCTTGAAGGAAAAAATTGATCGACTCAAAAGCGAAATCCGTCAATACGAAAACAACATGAGCATCTTTACCGGTAAAGGTGCAGAGGCGTTGAGAAAGGATATCGAAAAGAAGATCAAAGCAAGTGAGCGTGAAATCGAAGACATCCGCAAAAAAATGCAATTGCTCGATGCATGATGCAATAGAACACATTTAGAAAAACCCTTCGGGGTTTTTTTTATGCCTTCATCTTTTTTACTATGGAAGTGGTGGAATAACCTTGTACCAACGGAATGGCGTGCACCTCTCCTCCGCGCTCCAATGTTTCGTTGGAGCCTACAATATATTTGGAACTGCGGGGATCGCGCTCCGATGCGTCATAATCGCCACCCTTCACCAAAACATCGGGCTGTATCAACGCTATCAATTCGTGTGGGGTGTCCTCCCCAAAAACCACTACGGCATCCACCGATCGAAGGGCCGAAACAACTCCCGCACGGGCCTCCTCATCGTTGATGGGGCGCTCTGGGCCTTTGTTCAACCGACGCACCGAGGCATCATCGTTGATGCCCACAATCAGAAAATCACCCAACTCGGCTGCTTCTTCCAAGTAAGTCACATGTCCCAAATGTAGAATATCGAAAACACCGTTAGTAAAAACTATGCGCTTCCCCTCTGCTCTGACGGCCGCTAAGGCTTCTTCTATCTCTTTCATACCGATGCTTTATTATGAACTTTGGTTTTATATCGTGTGACAATAAAAAATCCAATGGCGCCCATGGTCAACTCCAAAATGGTCTTGCCCGACCACGAAATCATCGCAAACATCAACCCGATATCCGACTTCATGGGATCATCTGAATTGGCAAAACCCAATGCCACAAAAGCCAGCATAGCCATGTAGTGGTAACTGCCCAAACCGCCTTGTGTGGGGATGAGCATGCCAAAACTCGCAGCAACCATCAAAAAAAGCGAGTCATCCAATTGCAAATGACTGGTCTCGCTCAAGGTCCACATCATGGCTTGCGACATCACCACCCACGTGCCCCATATGGCGACGGTCCAACCGATGAAAGGCCATTTATCGCGCATTAAGAAAACACTGCGCAATCCATTGCCCATGCCCACCAGAAACCCTTCCACCATCGCAACAGGCTTGAATCGCCTAAAATATTTGATGTAACGAACTACTCCAATCAGACCAACCACACCGGCCAAAAGCAACAGCAAAATCAATTGTGCTTTTTGTCCATCCACAAAAGAGAACAAATGCAACACCTCTTCGTTCTTTACCAAAAGGGCCACCACCAAGCAAATCAACAGCATCACCACATCCACTATACGCTCCAATATAACAGTGCCAAAGAGCTTGTCCACAGGCACGCCCTCTGCGCGATTGAGCAATGTGCACCGTGCAACTTCTCCGCTGCGCGGTATCAAGTCGTTCATCAAATAACCGAATGCAACAGCATGCGCGCAGGCCCAGCGATCGGCTTTGTATCCCATAGGCTGCAGCAAGGTGTTCCAACGAAACCCGCGGTACACCGTAGCCGAATAATTCAACGCCAAAGCCAAAATCGCGTAACCCCAATGGGCATTGGAAAGGCTATGGCGAACCGCTGCCCAATCCACATCTTTGTAGGCCCAATACATCAATCCCCCACCTATGGCGAGAAATAGCACATACTTGAGAACCGATGAGGTGGTTTTGGACATGCTGTTATGCTTTCAACTTATTCGTCTTTTCGTCTGGAAAAATCACTGTAGGCTTGAAATCTCGGGCTTCCTCGCGGGTCATTTGCGCATAGGTAATCACAATAACCACATCGCCAGGCTCAACCCGCCGAGCTGCCGGTCCATTCAGACAACATACGCCACTGCCGCGCTCTCCTTTGATAATGTATGTCTCCAATCGCTCGCCGTTCATGCAGTTGAGCACTTGAACCTTCTCCCCTTCGATCATATCTGCTGCCTCCATCAGATCGGGATCTAAAGTGATGCTACCGATATAATTGAGGTTGGCTTCAGTTACTGTAAGCCGATGAATCTTTGACTTAAATACTTCGATTAACATGCTGCGAAGGTAATACCTTCAACCATGGTGTACTAATTTTTTTGGATTTCAGCAGGTTAACTCGCAATTTACAAGGCGCAAGTGCGGACTCCTTTCGCCTTACCAAGATGCATCAACAGCGCTCTAAACATCAATGCTTTAGGCCAAATAAAGCGTTCGCCTGCTTTTGTCCACATCGCGTCAACGCAGCGCATTTCAAGACTATTTTTGACCCCGATGGGCATACAAACCAATTTTGTCGATGTAATCGTTCCGCTGGCAGTGCCCAAAGCACTCACCTACCGCGTGCCCCAAATTTTCAACGATCACCTTTGCATCGGCCAACGTGTGATTGTCCCATTGGGCAAAAGCAAGCTCATTACCGGTATCATCCAAAATATCCATCAATCGGCACCAACAAGTTACGCAGCAAAATACATCGAGGCGCTTCTGGATGAGCATCCCGTCATTCATCCGCGGCAATTCGAATTTTGGGAGTGGATGGCCAAATACTACCACTGCCACCCCGGCGAAGTGCTCAATGCCGCATTGCCCGCGGGCCTTAAACTCAATAGCGAAACCAAATTCACTCTGGTTACCGAGTGGCTCGACCAGTACCAGGATCTCACCGATCGCGAAACGCAGGTTATCGAACTGCTACGCAACAATGGTCAAATGACCCACGACGACATCGCCCGTGCCATGGAGCTCAAGGGCGTGCATCACGTGCTCAAATCGCTTCTGAAAAAAAATTACATCGCTTCGGAAGAAGAAATTCTAGAGCGCTATAAGCCAAAAACCATCGACCTAATCGAGCTCTCCCCTCACCTCCAGAACGATCGTTCGCTCACCAGCTCCTTGGCCGAGTTGGAAAAAAGAAATGCCATCAAACAAGTCGATATCCTGCTCGCTTTCTTGCAACTCAACGGACACGATACGCAAGCGCAAAACGAGGTGCATAAAGCCCTGCTGCTGGAAAAAGCAAACGCCAATGCGTCGGTTTTGTCGGCCATGATTGACAAAGGCATTTTTGTACTGCGCAAAAAAGAAATCGGCCGACTGCACAAATACCTGCTCCCATCGTCAGGGCGACCTCAACTGGCGGACTTCCAAATCGCCGCGCTGCAATCCATACATGAAGCTTGGAAAACCAAAAGCACCGTCCTCTTTCACGGTGTTACATCCAGCGGCAAAACAGAAGTCTACAGCCAACTCATCCGCGAAACACTCGACC
>CANHSF010000077.1 GCA_947463065.1 Flavobacteriales bacterium
AAAAAAGCAGCGCCCAAATCACAGCGCTATACACCAAGGCAAGCTTAGTGGGTAAACAAATCGTGGCCGTCGTGAATTTTACGCCCAAACAAATTGGCCCTTGGATGAGCGAATGTTTGGTGCTTGGCGTCAGCAGCGAAGAGGGCATTGTGCTGCTATCGCTCGATCAAGCGGCAGACAATGGCCAAAAGGTGCATTAGAGCGGTTGCAGCGAAGACGCCATGGTTTGCAGCACGTTGAGGTACTTTTTCTTGTTTTCGAGTAGCGTCCACGTGATGACTTGGTAATACGACTGATTGCTGCGGTAGACGGCAAACTCATAATAAGCCTCAGCGTTATCCACCTTGGCAGTGCAATTCCAGGTGTGCATATCGAAATTGCTTTTCACAACGCGATTCCGTTCGCTGATTTGGGAGACTTCGATCCCTTCGCTTTCTTTGAATTGATTGTAGATCAAGTCCGAATACTGTTCCATTGCAGGCTCACCACTGCCGCCGAGCGAGTCGCTGAAAAATGGATCAATTTCTTCAACCGGTTCCTCCAACACCACCACATATACTTCTTTGATGATGTTGCCGTATTGCAAATCCGCCTCATCGTTGAGATCGGAGCGCTCAGTGATAAAGTCAGGCACCATTAAGCTGTAGGTGGCCCGTTCTACTTTGTTCCATTTGACATCGAAGACATCATTGCAGCCGGCAAAGGTCAGGAGAGCCGAAAAAAGGAAGAAGACGTTAAATTTTTTCATAAGATTGTGGTTCGAATGCAAGTATAGGACTTTTGTGCCTTTATTTCGCGCCTCAATTCCTTTTCTATGAAACAAACCAAAACAGCAGGCATCAATTTTATTCTTGTCACCGTGCTGATTGATGCGATCAGTTTTGGCATTGTCATACCCGTATTTCCGGATCTGATCAAAACCATGCAAGGATGCGACGACGGAGCTGCAGCAGTGATATCGGCTTGGTTGATGGCGGTTTTTGCAATTGCGCAGTTCGTTTTCTCGCCCGTTCAAGGCAGTTTGAGCGATCGTTTTGGCCGCCGACCTATTTTGTTGGCCTCGTTGTTTGGCTTCGGGCTGGATTACATTCTCCTCGCCTTTGCACCGTCCATCGAATGGCTGTTTGTGGGGCGCATTATCGCAGGAATTCTAGGAGCAAGTTACACCACTGCATTGGCTTATGTGGCCGACATTAGCACCGAAGAAAACAAAGCCAAAAATTACGGCAAACTTGGAGCGGCCTTCGGTTTGGGTTTTATCCTCGGCCCCGGTATTGGAGGAGCTTTGGGCGAATTGGACCTCAAACTGCCCTTTATTTTGGGTGCGGTGCTCTCGCTGGTCAATTGGCTTTACGGGTATTTTATTCTGCCCGAATCGCGCAAACCCGAGAACATCAACCGCTTTGAAAAGAAGTCATTTATCCCAGGCATATCCTTGGTGCAGGCGGTCAAATACAAAACGATTTTGGGCTTGATGCTCAGTTTTTTTCTTCTTTATTTGGCTGCACAAGCGGTCATGACGAACTGGTCGTTTTATACCATTCACAAATTCGATTGGGGCAAAACCCAGATCGGAATTTCGATTACCGTCGTGGGACTGATGGTCGCTTTTGTACAGGGTTTCTTGGTTCGCATCGTGAATCCCAAACTGGGCAATCACCGATCGGTAACTTTGGGGTTGCTGCTGTATGCAGTAGGAATGCTGGGCTTTGGATTGGCGCCTGCGGGATGGGTGATGTTGGTTTCCATCATTCCCTACTGTTTGGGCGGAATCAATGGACCTGCCATGCAAGCCATGATGAGCAATCATGTGCCGGCCAATGAGCAAGGCAAACTGCAAGGTGTCATTACCAGCATGCAAAGTTTGACCTCCATCTTGGGGCCCATTATCATGGGAGGTTTGTTTGATTATTTCACTTCAGAGGGCAATCCATACATTCCAGGTGCGGCATTCATTGCAGGCACCGTGCTCATCTTGACGGCGTGGGTGATCGCCATTGTGAGCATGAAAAAACAAGGCATCTATCACAGTTGATGTTGGAGAATCAACCGCGCTGTTCGTTTTTGCCCTCCGCTTTTTCGAAGGCTTCCAAAATGCGCTTCACCAATCGGTGGCGAACCACATCGCTGCCGGTCAACTCCACAACAGCAATGCCTTCAATGTCCCGGACCATTTCCACCGCGCGCAATAAGCCGCTGGGTTGATTACGCGGTAGATCGACCTGCGTCGCATCGCCTGTGATGATAAACTTGGCCTGCTGTCCCATCCGGGTCAAAAACATTTTCATTTGACCCACTGTGGCATTCTGCGCCTCATCGAGAATCACAAACGCCTTGTCGAGGGTGCGACCACGCATGAAAGCCAGCGGCGCAATTTCAATAACGCCTTTTTCCAAATAATCGGCGAGTTTGTCGTAGGGAATCATATCCATGAGCGCATCGTAGAGCGGCTGCATATAGGGATCCAATTTTTCTTTGAGATCGCCCGGTAGAAAACCCAAATTCTCGCCGGCCTCCACGGCAGGACGAGTGAGGATGATGCGTTTGACATGTTTTTCTTTGAGCGCACGGACAGCCAAGGCCACAGCAGTGTAAGTTTTTCCGCTTCCTGCAGGACCGATGGCAAAAACCATATCGTTTTTTTCGCTGGCCTCGACCAAGCGCTTTTGGTTGGGTGTGCGGGCCGTAACTCGGGTGCCTCCGTTGCCATAGACCAGCACGCCGTCATCGCTTTGTCCATTCTGAACTTCATCTGCAGCATTGCCCTCTAGCAGTCGTTCGAGCATGTTGAGCGGTAGGTTCCTGTACTTTTCCATGTAGTCAAACACATGGTTCAACTTGGCTTCAAAGCGGTCCATTTCTTCGTCGTCGCCTTGTACGCGAATCGTATTGCCCCGAGCGGTTATCCGCAATTTGGGGTATTTGCTCTGAATGAGTTTGAATTTGTTGTTGGCTGCACCAAAAAACTCCAGATGATCGACATCCGGCAAAATGATTTCTTTTTCGTTCAAAGGGTAAACAATATTTGAAGTCCAAACAAATCAAAAGTTCTCCCATAGCATGTTTGATAACTCTTGAATTGTGCGTTAAACATACACGTTAAGACGATACATATTTACACTACCGATAAAAAAATAATTCACAAGACCTCTAAACCGTTGGCAGTTATTACGCTTATATCTGACCTTGGCAACAAGGATTTTTATGTGGCGTCGGTCAAAGCGGCGATATATGCGCAGGCTCCCGACGCTCGTATTGTGGATATCTCACACCATGTCAAACCTTTTGACATTTACGAGGCCGCTTTTTTGTTGCGTAGCGTTTGGATGCAATTTCCCATTGGCTCGGTGCACGTAATCGGCATCAACGCCGAACTCACTCCCCAACAACCGCATTTGTTGGTGCATTGCATGGGGCATTATTTCATCGGCGCAGACAACGGTGTGTTCGGTCAACTCTTTGATGAACCCGTAGAAGACGTTTATCAAATCGAACTGCCACAAGGCAACGACTGGGTATTTCCACTGAAAGGTGTTTTTGCGACAGCAGCGGCATATTTGAGCAAGGGCGGCAATCCGGAAATGCTTGGCCGGCGGGTAAGCGAATACAAAAAGACCATGAAAATGCTGCCCACCATCGAGCAGGATCAAATCATTGGCAAGGTGATTCACATCGACCATTACGGCAATGTGTACACCTCCATCACGCAGCCCGTTTTTGAGCAGGAGCGCCGGGGCAGATCATACAACATTGTATTGAATCGTTCGCGATGGAACATCCGCAAAATCAGCCGTTACTTCCACGATGTTCCGGAAGGCGAACGCTTGGCTATGTGGGCCTCCAACGGTCATTTGCTCATCGCTTCCAATGGCGGGGTCACCGGGCACGGCAGCGGAGCATCGGATTTGTTTGGTTTGGAAAAAGGAAGTGCAATACGAATTGAATTCTATGGTAACTCGAGTAGTCAAAATGACCTTTAAACCCGAACACTGCGATGACTTCATTGCTTTGTTCGATCACTACAAAAGCCACATCCGAAGTGCCGAAGGATGCATCTATCTGAGCATGTGGCGCTGCAACGATGATCCTTGCATATTTTTTACATACAGCCATTGGGACCATCCAAAATATCTCGAAGCTTATCGGCAAAGCGCTATCTTCGCAGAGGTTTGGCCCAAAACCAAAGCCATGTTTCAAGCGTCTCCCGAGGCTTGGACCAGTTCCATATTGTTTGAAGTCAAATAGCTAAAAAAATACACTACAGGCATGTTTGCATTGTACAAAAAAGAAATTCGCAGTTTTTTATCCTCGCTCATCGGCTACATCGTCATTGCGGTGTTTTTGCTCGTGATCGGGCTTTTCATGTGGATATTTCCCGGCGACAACAACGTGTTGGATATGGGATATGCCGATTTGAACACCCTATTTTTTATCGCGCCGTGGGTGTTTATGTTTTTGATTCCCGCCATCACCATGCGCATGTTTGCCGAAGAAAAACGCACGGGCACTTTGGAAATCATATTTACCAAACCCATTGCCGATCTGCACATTGTGTTGGCCAAATATTTCGCTGGAGTCACTTTGGTGGTGTTGACCCTGCTTCCCACCCTGGTCTATTTTTACACGGTTTATGTCTTGGGAAGCCCTCCTGGCAATATCGATACCGGTGGAACTTTGGGGTCCTATATCGGCTTGCTCTTGCTGGCTGCGTGCTATGTGGCCATTGGTCTTTTTGCATCCAGCATCAGCAGCAACCAAATCGTATCGTTTCTGATTGCTGCCATGTTCAGTTTCTTCATGTATGCCGGATTTGCCAGTTTGGGCGAATACAATTTGTTGGGCCCCGCCGATCACATCATCAAACAATTGGGGATTGCTGAGCATTACGACTCCATCAGCCGAGGTGTTTTGGATTCACGCGATGTGGTTTATTTCATCGCCTTGATCACCATCTTTGTTGTGCTGACCAAAACCGTTCTCAATAGCCGCAAGTGGTAAATTATTCTGCAACATGAGCAAAGAACCCATCAAAATCATTGAATGTCCACGCGATGCCATGCAGGGCTTATTGACTTGGATTCCGACAGAGACCAAAATCGCGTATATCAATCATTTGCTGCAAATCGGCTTTGACACCATTGATTTTGGAAGTTTTGTGTCGGAAAAAGCCGTACCGCAACTCAAAGACACTGCTGCCGTGCTCAAAGCGTTGGACCTGAGCAAGGCCAAAAGCAAGTTGTTGGCCATCGTAGCCAATGTCCGCGGTGCAGAAGAAGCCATTCATTTTGACGAAATTGCCTACCTGGGCTTCCCCTTCTCGGTGTCGGAGACCTTTCAAAAACGAAATACCAATAAGAGCATTGAAGAATCGCTGGTGCAGGTAGAAGAAATCCAGCGCTTGTGTGTGCGTTCGAAAAAAGAATTGGTGGTATACATCAGCATGGGATTTGGCAATCCATATGGCGATCCGTATTCGCCGGAATATGTGGCCGAATGGTGTTCGCGCTTGCACAATGATTTGGGCATTGGCATTCTGGCGTTGAGCGATACCATTGGTATTGGCAGTCCAGAAAACATCGGGCCGCTCTTTGAGACGTTGATTCCTGCATTGCCACAAGTGGAGTTTGGAGCCCACCTGCATACCTTGCCCCATTTGGCAGAAGAAAAAATTGCTGCAGCCTATGCTGCTGGTTGCCGTCGATTTGATGGTGCCATACGCGGATTAGGTGGTTGTCCTATGGCTGCCGATCAACTCACGGGCAATATGCCTACAGAAGCGCTGGTGCGTTATTGCACGAGCAATGGATTGGACCATCGCTTGGATGTGCCCTTGTTCGAGGAAGCCATGCAGGCCGCCTTGAATGTATTTCCAACGCACTGAGGAGTTAATTCAAACAATGCACGTATTGGGGAAAATGCCACACGGCTTCGGTGATGATGATACTCTCGAACCGGCGGATGTCGATGCGCACCTTGCATTTGCGCTTGGGAAGGTCTTTTTTCATTAGGGCTTAAAGTTTGGTTGCCCGTTCTACGCAAGGTCAAACCATAAGGTTGCAAAACACCTGAATAATCCTCTGCTGTTGATTTTGAGTGACATGAAAATTGAACGGGTCGCTGCGCGAATTTCACCGAGGGGCAGTGGCGCAAGGAGACAAGATGCAAGGTCGCTGCGCGAATTTCACCGCAGAGACGCGGAGACGCAGAGGCGAGCAGGGATGCACCTTAGCGTTCCAATTGCATCTCTGTCAGCATTCCAACAAGTCTCTGCGACTTTGCGGTTGACCATTGAGCGAAGCGAACAGAGCAAAAGGTCGTCCCTACAGGACCAACAAAATGTCGCCCCGCTGGGGCTAGCAAAGGGTCGCCCCGCTGGGGCTTGGTGGATGCTGTGTTGCCCGCCTATTGCATCTCTGTCAGCATTCCAACAATTCTCTGCGACTCTGCGACTTTGCGGTTGACCATTGAGCGCAGCGAACGTAACAAAAGGTCGCTGCGCGAATTTCACCGCAGAGGCGCGGAGACGCAGAGGCAAGCAGGGATGCACCTTAGCGTTCCAATTGCATCTCTGTCAGCATTCCAACAAGTCTCTGCGACTCTGCGACTTTGCGGTTGACCATTGAGCGAAGCGAATAGATCAAAATGTCTGCCCGAAGGTGCTGAGTGGATGCTGTGCCGCGGGACAATGGCAGCTCTGCTTGCATCGAAAAAACCTTTGACCACAACGCCTATGTCTTTTATTGCCTATGATGTGGCATAAAAAAAGCCTCTTGCGAGGCTTTTCAATTTATTGCTGATCCCGTTATCGGGTCACCGGTTCCGTTTTCTCTACCATTTGCATGATTCGGGATTTCCAACCCTTGCGGTCGTCGACGATGTAATTCTCCATGCCTCCATCGCTGAGTAGAATGGCCAATCCGTTGGGGGTGATGAACATCGTTTTGAAAAACTCCGCGCCTTTGATGATTTTGAGATCGATGCATTGGTGATGCGGATACCGCGCACCTGGACACGACTCGAAATACAAAGCCTTGTTGGTTAGGGTCAGCGTACCGCCCACTGCCACATAATTGTGGTAATGGCTTCCGCCTTCCTGAAACAAAATTTCCTCTCCTTCTTTCAATTCCATAGACGTTGTGTCATTGACTTGGGTCATCGGTCTTGGCTGATGGTTGTTCAAGAATGTAAAATTTTGAACATCCAAGTTATTCGTTTCCCTAGCCCATTTCGGCGTTGAGATGCGAACTGCAGCGAGGCAAAACCTATGGACCTCTCGTTTATTTTTGAAAAAATGCGGTGCGAAAGTAGATCAATCGGAACCAACCGTGAGATCAAAAACGCTTCACTCTCATTATCCTACGGAGCTCATATAATCGGCTACACCGCTGTGGGTATCCTTCATGCCTTTGTCGCCTTTGTGCCAGTTGGCTGGGCAAACTTCGCCGTTTTCTTCGAAGAATTGCAATGCATCTACCATACGTAGCGCCTCGTCCACACTGCGTCCCAATGGGAAGTTGTTGACGATTTGATGCTGCACAACACCTTCTTTATCGATCAAGAACAAACCGCGGTAAGCGATCATTGGACCCGTGGCCACAAGACCTTCTTCGTCGTATGCATACTCACCGGCCAAAACACCAAACGAGTCGGCAATCAACTTGGTGGTATCGGCTACGATGGGATAAGTAATGCCTTTGATGCCGCCGTGTTCCTTTGGCATTTGAAGCCAGCCCCAGTGGCTTTCTTCAGTGTCCGTGCTGCATGCCACTACTTCGACGCCGCGTTCTTTGAACTCGCTCAAGCGCTCCTGAAAAGCGTGCAATTCGGTGGGACATACAAAGGTGAAATCTTTGGGATAAAAGAAGAACAATACATGGCTTTTGCCGATGAATTGATCCAAAGAAAATTCGTTCTGAACGGTTGATCCATTCACCACTGCGTTGGCTACGAAGGCCGGCGCTTTTCTACCTACTAATACTGACATTTTATTGAATTATTTTTTGTGTTTGACGTCATTCCCAAATGGGTGCGCAAAGGTAAACAGATTTTTTCATCAAAAGTTCTTTGAGCTGGCCATCCCACAAATTTGCATCTTCCTTTGATGAAGAGCAAGATCTCCTCGCTTTGTGCTCTTATATTCCTGCTACCTTTGGCCCATGTCAACAAAAGTAATTTTGGTAACCGGTGCCGGCAGTGGTATCGGTCAAGCCACCGCTCGTCGCTTGTCGGGCGAAGGCCATACGTTGTGTCTTATGGGGCGCAACCGAGCTAAACTCGAAGCCCTTCAATTGCCAGGTTCTATACACATTTGCGATGTGCGCGATGCCGATGCTGTGCGCGCCGAAGTCAACGCCATTCAAGGCACCCACGGTCGCATCGATGCGGTGGTCAACAATGCCGGTTTGGGCTATTTCAATCCCATCGCGGAAGCCCCTTTGGCAGAATGGCACGAAATGGTGGATGTCAATGTCAAAGGTGCGCTGAATGTGATCCACGCCTGCTTGCCACACCTGATGGCTTCGGGCGGGCATTTGATCAACATCGCCTCCGTGGGCGGGCACAATGTATTTGCCAATAGCGGAGTGTATTGTGCCACAAAACACGCTTTGCTGGCCATCAGCGAAGGACTCCGTTTGGAATTGTCGGGCAAAATCAATGTGACCACCATTAGCCCCGGCCCTGTGGCGACGCCGTTTATCGAACAAACCAAAAACCCCCGATTGCTGAGCGAATACAAAGATTATTTTGCAGCCGGATTGCAGCCCGACACGGTTGCGCGGCAGATTGCTTATGCCCTTACCATGGCGGAAGACGGCGTGGTGAGCGAAATCATCATTCGTCCAAAAAGAGTAGAACGGTAATCTGCTGCGGGCAGAATTGGATTACCTTCGCGGCGCAAAAAAAAGATAATAAAATACATTCTCAATGAAAGAAGTTTATATCGTTTCCGCAGTACGCACACCCATTGGTAGCTTTGGAGGTGCATTGGCCGGAATCTCTGCCACCAAATTGGGAGCGGCAGCCATCAAAGGTGCTTTGGATCGCATTCAACTTGCACCAACCGAAGTTCAAGAGGTAATCATGGGCTGTGTGATGCAAGCCAACCTTGGCCAAGCTCCTGCACGTCAGGCGGCCAAATTCGCAGGATTGCCCGATCAAGTGGCGTGTTCAACCGTGAATAAAGTATGCGCCAGCGGTATGAAAGCCGTGATGCAGGCCGCACAAACCATTGCATTGGGCGATGCCGATGTGGTGGTAGCCGGTGGCATGGAAAACATGTCGCAAGTGCCTTTTTACAGCGAAAACATGCGGTGGGGCAACAAATATGGCAATGTCACCCTAGTCGATGGCCTTGCCAAAGACGGTTTGACCGATGTCTATCACAACTATGCCATGGGTGTAGCTGCCGATATGTGCGCAAAAGAGTGCAACATCAGCCGCGAAGACCAAGATCAATTTGCCATGGAGAGCTACAAGCGTTCTGCCGCAGCTTGGGCTGCCGGAAAATTCGCCGACGAAGTGGTTCCCTTGCAAATGACCGGACGCAAAGGCGATGTGATCACCATTGCCGAGGACGAAGAATACAAGAATGTCAATTTTGACAAGATACCCGGACTGAAAGCGGTCTTTACCAAAGAAGGAACCGTAACAGCAGCCAATGCCAGTACCATGAATGACGGAGCTGCTGCATTGGTGTTGATGAGCAAAGAAAAAATGGAATCCTTGGGCTTGAAGCCATTGGCCAAAGTATTATCGTATGCCGACGCCGAACAAGCCCCAGAATGGTTTACCACTACCCCATCGTTGGCCTTGCCCAAGGCGGTTGCGAAGGCAGGATTGACCATGGATCAATTGGATTACGTAGAATTGAACGAAGCCTTCTCGGTAGTAGGTATCGTGAATATGCAAAAAATGAATCTCGATGCCGCAAAGGTCAACGTGAACGGTGGAGCAGTTTCGATTGGACATCCCCTGGGTTGCAGCGGAGCCCGCATATTGGTGACGTTGATTCATGTATTGAAACAAAACAACGGCAAAATCGGCGGAGCCGGCATCTGCAACGGTGGCGGTGGTGCAAGTGCTTTTGTTTTGGCAAACGCTTGATTCACGAAATAAAAACAGTGAAGGGGCTGCCGGAAGGTGGCCCTTTTTTTTGCTCTGGAATACACGATCCAACTTGAATTGAAAAAGCAGAGGTGCTTCGCTAAGAGGAATGCACAGGCCGGCGAAAAATGAACCAATCCAATGAATTACTTGACCTTGTATTCGGCCAATGTGTCGAAGCCTGTTTTCTTTCCTGCGGTTTTCACCACGATCGAAATTTTTGATTGTTTTGGGACATACTCCAGCGTGAAAACATCGCCCACTTTTTTGAAATAAGTCCATTGTCCGTCTTCGATCACAGCCACCTGATCTGTTGAACTTTGCAATTCAAATACCACAGGCTTGCCCTTCTCTATGGCGGGGTAAAACGGCATGCGTATCGCTTTGACTGTTGCTTGCGTCGGATACGTTTTGACAAACATCCGCATATTCTGCGAAGTCGCTTTGGTATAAATTTCATCTGCATTGAAGCCCAAACAAAAGAACTCCTCCGTTAGATTTGGCAAATCCTCGAATTGTTTCAGCGTTATGGGCTCGGGCAGGATCAACCACTTTGGGGCCTTTGGATAATGAGAAAAAACGAAGATCTTGGGCGAAACATCAAACCAGAACGGCTCAAACAGCGACGTGCTGACCAACTTACCATTGACATCTTTGCCATATCCTTCGGCCCAAGTCACATCAAAAAGCTTCCAAACTTGATCGATCTTTACTGCATTCCATGCGTGATTGACTTCGTCCATTCGTTCTCCCGAGCGATAACCATACCCTTTGGCATAACCCGTCACGGTCATCGCATCCAAAGCTGCTTCTCGACACATGGCAGTATACAAAATGGAAAAACCCGCGCAAACCGCTTTTTTTGATTTCAACACCAACTCCGGTGTGTAGTCCGGAATGCGATTGGTATTAAAAGCCACATCGTCATACCGCACGTGGGTCGCGATCCAAGTGAAAATCACTCGGGCCTTTTCGATGTCGCTGAGCGCCGGCTTAATCAAAAAATGGGTCAGTGTCGCCACGTCCTTCTCGTTAGACTTTGGACAGTCTTTGGCCCATTGATCCAATTGCAAATAAGGAGCTTGTTGAAGAGCGCATAGCTTCTGAAACTTGTCTTGCCCAAGCGTCGATTCGAGCTGCTGAACGCGCTGCAAAACTGGTCCTTGGGCGATGCGGTCGCAGGGCATCGTACATGCGATCCGGGCGAATGCATTGCCGCTCGTGTGCACCAGCAAAGCCATCCAAAAGAATCCAAAAAATCCAAAGCGACACATCTACAAACGTATTACACCCATAGAGCGCAATAATGCTTCATTTGTTACAGCCATACGTTATTTTTCTTTTTTGAAAGAGTCACTCGCTTCGATTTCACCGACGATTTGACCGAAACGAATGCACTGCATTTCGCGTTGTGCCTTCAGCCAATTCGTCACGTTGCGGATGATGCATCGTAGGGCTTTGTTGCCACTTGATGCGTTTTTTTTTTTGCACTGCTCAACCCCATTAGAGTGGAGGCGCGAGTGCACACGCCGCGCGCTGACGGTCTTGGTTTTCGTTGTACCTTCGTGGGGCCAAAACAACCACTGCCCTATGTCAAATACCTCCTCTCCCATCGCATCAACGCCCGCTCCCAAGGTGTGGCGCAAACGTCTTCTGATCATTGCCGCCCTGCTCCTTGCGGTTTTGAGCATCGTGGTATGGTGGCGCTACTTCAAAGCGTATAGCGAAGGCGAGCGCATCGGCAAAGACCTCAAGATTAGCACGCGCGGCAATGTCTTCAAAACCTGCGAAGGTTATTTTACAGAGGGGTGCCGCGATGTGGTGGGTACATCCACCTTCTTCTATTTTTCAGTAGCCGATGAACTGGTAGAGGAAAAGCTCAAACAATTGCAACTTGAACCCAACGCTTGCATTCAAGTCACCTACCGCGAAACCAATAACACGCTGCCCTGGCGCGGAGAAAGTGTTTACCTCATCACAGATGCCAAAAGGCTTGATGCGGAGTAAAGCAGTCCTTTAGATCGCGCTGCGCTGAGACTATTCGAACATTCGTTCGGTTGACCTGTGCGCGTTTAAGCGGTGTAATTCTGTGTTGGAATACGACACCTTTCTGTCCATTCATTATCGGTAAACGGAGGCAAATCGTTGCCGATCCATGGCATACAACTGGGCGGGATGGTGCTTGCAGGCATCCTCGCCTTCATACACGAGCCCCAATTTTTCCAATACCCGAATGGAAGCCTTGTTGTCGTGCATCACTCGACCAACCAATTTATCGACGTTCAGCGCATCAAATGCATAGCGGACGCACGCAGCCGATGTTTCCGTAGCAATGCCCTTGCCCCAATGCATGCGCGGCAAACGATAACCGATATCGTATAGGCCGCTTTCTTCCTCGAATTTGATACCTGTCCATCCGATCATTTGTCGTGTAGTGCGCTCCTCAATGCCCCACCTGCCTGTGCCCGGTTTTTGGCGAGAATAATACGATGCCAAAAAAGCGGAAGTAGCTTCCAGAGATTCGAACGGCGGATCACCCGTATAGCGAATCACCTCGGGGTCGTTGTTCATGTCAAACATCGCTTGCGCGTCGTTTTCTGTGATTTCGCGAATGATGAACCGCGGAGTTTCTAATCGGAAGGACATCTTAAAAACGGAAACGCATAAATCCAACGGCCAATGAAATGGTGGGTTGGTTGTCGCGGAAAAAGGTGAATAAATCTCTTGAGCTCAGTCCGAATTCGTAATTACCGTTTTTGCCAAAACTGCAATAGAAACCCATTGGTATGCGTGTGCCGTAATCGCCACCGGTTACCAAACCTGCTTGCAAATGCAGAAAACGCAGCACTTGGTAATCGCCACCCACTGCTATAACGGCATCGTCGGTGTTGACCGCACTTGTGTTGGCAGGCGCCACAACATCAACGCCCAAACGCATTTTTTTTCCTTCGTACCCCAATCCAACACGCGCCATTGTAGGAAGTTGTGTCTTTACTTTGGTTTCGCCTTGCCATTCCAACAGGGCTTCACCGCCATTGAGTTGGTTGATTTGCTCGATAAAATCGACACTCTCCAAACCTGTATTTTCAAAATTGGTCAATGCAATATCCTGCAACTGATACAAATTGCCGTCCCAGTTCATCGAGCCCAAGTCGGTCAATGATGTGCTCAAAATGAATCGATCTTTGAAGGTAACCGTGGCGCCGAAGTCCAAACCAAAACCTTGTCCCACGGGCTTCAAAGGCGCAGCTGTGGATTCCAAAGAGGAAGGGTTGTTGTTGGAAATATCGCCGTATTCAATATCAAAAATGGGGCTCAATGCGCTGATGGCTTCGGTGCGGCCACGTTGGGCATCGATGAGCATGAG
>CANHSF010000078.1 GCA_947463065.1 Flavobacteriales bacterium
CTCACCCAACAGGCCGATTGGACAACTCCACTCTACTTGCCCGATGGCCGCATGAATACCGAGCTCTGGGACGAAGAGCGTCTTACGACTTGGTTCGACACCTTCTTGCCTACCCTCAACTTTGCGCGCCCCGAAGTTGTAGATGCCATGACCGATACCGCTATGCACTGGGTCACCCATTACGAATTGGATGGCTTCCGTCACGATGCCACCAAGCATATTCGCGAAGAATTTTGGCGCAGCCTCACCCGCAAGGTCAAACAATATCAGAAGGCCCATCCCGAGCGCTATGTTTACCAAATCGGCGAAACCTATGGCAGCCCATCGTTGATCAGCTCGTACATCAGCAGCGGCCAAATGGATGCGCAATTTGACTTCAATCTCTACGACGCCATGGTGGATGCTTTTGCCAAAGAAGAAACCGATTTCAAAAATCTGCAGCGTGTGATGGAAGAAAGCATGTTGTATTACGGTAGCCATCACATGATGGGCAACATCACCGGCAACCAAGACCGTGCGCGCTTTATCTCGTATGCCGATGGCTCCATTGCACCGGGCGAAGATGCCAAACTCGCCGGATGGACGCGCGAAATTGCCAATCAAGGCAGCAAGGGATACGGCGAGTTGCGCATGCTTTCGGCCTTTATGCTCACCACACCCGGCATACCGTGTATCTATTACGGCGACGAAATTGGAATGCCCGGCGGCAACGACCCCGACAATCGCCGCATGATGCAATTTGAAGGTTGGAATGCTGATCAAATGCAGACCTTCACCACACAAAAGGAATTGATCGCTCTGCGCAACTCGAACATGTCGCTCATCTACGGTGACACCTACGTGCTCAAAAACGACGAACAAGCCATGGTGTATTGCCGCACGTACATGGGCAAACATACCCTGGTGGTGTTGGACAAATCCGTGGGAGACGATGAACATTGGACCTTGGATCTGCCCCAATGGCTGCGCGGCACCTACACCACTGCCCTATCGTCGATGGTGCATATCTGCGACGGTCAAACCCTGACATGTTCCCCCTTGGGCAAACAAGCTCGCTATCAGGTCGCCGTGTTTGTTGGACAGTAAATCAAAGGCGGCACATAGCGCCCCATTGGCCGCATAGCCTCGTGTCGCACATGCGCAGCTATGTTGTATTTTCGCGCTCTCAAAAATGCGATCCAAACGGATAAATCGACTATGAAAACAAAAGAATCGCTCCTTGCACAAGCTCTGGTTGAGGCAGTTGAAAAACTGTACCAACACACCATGAACATCAACGACTTCCAGTTTCAAGAAACCCGCAAAGAGTTTGCAGGAGACATCACCTTGGTTGTTTTTCCGCTGATCAAAATATCAAAAACAGGTCCTGAACCAACCGGACAAGCCATCGGTCAGTACCTCAAAGACCACGTGGCCGACATCACCGATTTCAATGTGGTCAAAGGCTTTTTGAACATCTCCTTGAGTCAGAGCTATTGGCTACAGACCTTCGATGCCATAGCACAAGCATCGCAATTCGGTTTTGCTTCGGCAGGAAGCAAGCCACGTGTCATGGTGGAGTATTCATCGCCCAACACCAACAAACCCCTGCACTTGGGGCATATGCGCAATATCTTTTTGGGGTACAGCGTGTCTGAAATCCTTAAAGCGAATGGTCATTCGGTAACAAAAGTGCAAATCATCAACGACCGGGGCATCCACATCTGCAAGAGCATGTTGGCGTGGAAAAAATTCGGACAAGGCGAAACACCCGAAACCAGTGGATTGAAAGGCGATAAGTTGGTGGGCAAATACTATGTGGAGTTCGAAAAAAATTATCGCCCACAAGTCAAGGCGCTGATGGAGCAAGGCATGGAAGAAGAAGTGGCCAAGAAAGAAGCCCCATTGATGAAAGAGGCGCAAGAGATGCTGGTGAAATGGGAGCAAAAGGACCCTGAAACCGTGCACTTGTGGGAAACCATGAACCAATGGGTGTACAGCGGATTCAATAGTACGTACACCGCCATGAATGTCGACTTCGATAAACTGTATTACGAGAGCGACACCTATTTACTGGGCAAGTCCGAGGTGGAAAAAGGCTTGCAGCAGGGCATTTTTTACCAAAAAGAAGACGGTTCGATTTGGGTCAATTTGGAAGACGAGGGACTGGATCAAAAAGCTCTTCTACGCAAGGATGGAACGGCGATGTACATTACACAGGACATTGGTACGGCCATCCTTCGTTTCAATGATTACCCCGACACCGCTTATCAAATTTATACCGTAGGCAACGAGCAGGAATACCATTTCAAAGTACTCTTTAAAATTCTCAAAAAACTTGGATTTGCACAAGCCGACCAATGTTTTCATTTGAGCTACGGCATGGTCGAATTGCCCGAGGGCAAGATGAAAAGCCGCGAAGGCACCGTGGTCGATGCCGACGACTTGATGGCGGAGATGAAAGCCATTGCCCGTGAGACTGCCGAAGAAACCGGCAAGCTCGAAAACATGGATGACGCAGCGAAAGACGCCTTGCACCACACCATTGGAATGGCCGCATTGAAGTTCTTTTTGTTGCGTGTAGATCCGATCAAAAACATGTTGTTCGACCCTAAGTCGAGCATTGATTTCAACGGTCAAACGGGCCCCTTTATCCAGTACACCTATGTGCGTACCTTGGCTATCCAGCGCAAGTTTACCGAGCAGTTTGGCCAACCCGAGGCAAATGCAGCACACCCTGCAAGTGTGGGCAACGATGAATTGCAAATCATCCAAGCCCTTTACAATTGGCCCGCAGCCTTGCAGAAAGCAGCATCTACCTACGACCCCAGTCAAATTGCCAATTACTGTTACGATTTGGCACGGGTGTACAATGCCTTTTACCAGCACAACAGCATTATTCGGGAGGAAGACACTGCAGTACGCAACTTCCGCATGCAGTTGACCATGATCACTGGTCGCACCTTACAACAGGCCATGGCTTTGTTGGGAATCGAGATGCCGGAGAGGATGTGAGTTCGAATCAACGGTGGATTTCAAACCAAATTTAGCTGGATTATTGGTGTATTCAAACTAAATGTGCAATGCCATGCCGATATGATGCGTGAAATGCTCTTTATTTCTCAATGACACAATAGGCGTTAACACAACAAAGGGATGAATGCTATTTATTTTGGTCCTAAATGCGATACTATCCAAGTTCTTATTTCATCATAACGCAGATCACCTGTGCTCGCCGCAATTACCATCTCATACTTATCTTCCTCCTTGGCGTTTATCTCCATATCATGCTCAAGTAGGATTAGACGCATGAGGACATAGGCGGTTCGTTTGTTTCCATCGATGAACGGATGATTGATTAGTATACTTTCCAATATTGCTGCAGCTTTATCTACCGCATGCGGATATAGCTCATCACCAGAAAAAGTTGCAAACTGCCGATGAATAGCTGATTCAAGTAAACCTTGGTCTCGCACTCCTTTGCTTCCACCAATTTTTTCAATTAGAATGTGATGAATAGAGAGAACATCACGCAACTCGATCATTGCGCCAATTTTTCGAGAAGTTCTTTGTCCTCTAAAAGTATCTTTCGCAGATTGTTAGCCATTTTGACCTTATCTGCAGGCTGTGCTTGAAGTTCCTTTAAGAAGTCCAACACATCTTGAAGAATACTCTCAGGAACATTATCAATGACCTTTTGTATTTCTGCTTGTATCTGTGTCCTAGTCATATTCAAATATAGTAAAAATTATCTAAAATTTGATCCACTGACATCTGAGCTGATGATAATAAAATCAATGCCATCTAACAAATAAAACAATTGATTGCAAAAGGTTTTGCAAAAAGCAGACACCACCTAAGTCCCGAGTCAAATTGCCAATTACTGTTACGATTTGGCACGGGTGTACAATGCCTTTTATCAGCACAGCTCGATCATTCGCGAAACCGACGTCAACCTGCGCAACTACCGCATGGCCTTGACCATGGTCACTGGTCGCACCTTACAAAAGGCCATGGCTTTGTTGGGAATCGAGATGCCGGAGAGGATGTGATCCATTAAACCCAATTTATGCAGTCGGAATCGTCGTGAAGAGTATAAACCGAGATTATGCAGTCGAATTTCTATTCCGATTCAAAATCCCTGAAAATTCAATTGTCCCGCTTGGGCGGGATGCTCACCGTATGTGTGATTACGCCTGCGCGCTCGAAACTTGCGCGAACACTTGGCTTTATTGGGCTTTTGAATCTCATGTACGAAACCGACTGAATAATCTCGGTTATGGCAAAAGGGACGGGCGCTCCCACAAGATTTTTATTTGATAGCGTATCACCCATACGGTGAAAATAAAAATCGAGGAAGTGCCCGTAATTGAAGCTTTTCAGCTCTGTAATAGATTTTGACTGCATAATTCTATCTAACAAAAGTTCAACTGCTGAAATTAAGATAGTCGCATTGAGACTTAATCAATGGGTTGACACACCATCAAAGCCCAAAGTGCAACAGCGGCCGTTCCCGAGGCACATTCCGAAGTAAACACATTTTAAGGCCGATCTTTCAGTAGCTTAAGACCGTTGTAATGACGCCACGCTTGGCGTCCTTTATCGACCCCCACATCATGTTAGCTCGACTTTTCTATGTCAACGCACTTCTTGGAATTTGGGTTAAACTGTTATTCAACAGGATGGGTCAAACAATATCCGATCCTGCCGCCTATGAATAAGGACAAAAAAAAGACCTACCCGCCGTAAACCAGCAAGTAGGTCCCTTTATACTTTCTCATCCTATTACCGCCCCACCATCAACTTAGATGTGGCCTGCTGGCCATTGATGCCGCGCAGCACCATGTGATACGATCCATTGGCCCAGGTAGCCGTTTCCAATCGCATCTTGTTTTGCAACTCGTTTTTGGACAAGGTCGCAACCGTTCTGCCGCAGACATCCACGATGGCGATCGATGCCACAGCCTGTGGGTCTTCGAGTTCTATTACCACTTGATCATGGGCTGGATTCGGATACATGCGCATCGCTGTTATCGCTTGTTGCTCGACGACATGGTCTGGAATGGCCTCAAAATACGCATTGAACTGCAGGTTTTCTGGGGCCAACAATCCGTTGAACTGCGCTTGTTCCAAACTTTCCAATACAGCATTCGCATCCCAATGATCGAAGGTGTAGCCCTCGTTGGCCACGGCTTCGATGCTCACTGGTATTCCGTAATAATACACTCCTGTCCATGGGTAGGTGCTCGGCTGCAAGGTGCTGATCTTAATGGTACCTGCTCCAGCAGGAAAAACATTTAAAGTAACCTCCAACGATGGTGTGCCGAAATAATCGGTGATTTGATCCTGCAAGATCTCGGCTCGGCAGGCCAACTCATCGCGGAAGGTCAAATGGTTGTTGTAAAATCCATCCATCTGACCATCGATATTCCAAGGGTCACCCCAACGCTGGTATTCGTTGGGCATTTCAATTACCGACTGATCAAAACAATGCTGCTCAATTGCCAATACACGTTCTGCCGAGTAATTGGTGTTCATCAAATCGGCAAATCGATTGATGAAATAAGTCCTGAATTGATCATTCTCAATGCTCTTGAGCCAAATCGCTGTGTACGGATGTCCACCTTGATCGTTGAGGAAGTACAAACCGTTGTGCCCGCAATCGGTCCAACCGTTGGGCTGCAAAGCCAACTCCAAATCTTGAATACCAAATCGCCAGCGGTAATCAGTGGCGTCGGAACGATAAATTTTGATGTTGTTGTACGGCCAATCCACATTGCCCATCCAAGTCTCTCCGCAGATGTAGTCCACGTAATAGGTCATGTCCACATATTGATCGGCATCGCTCCAGTAGGTATCGGTTGTTTGATCCAACGCCATCAGCGCATCGTAGCTCTCATAGAAATGATCAACCTCGCCTTCCACCGCTCTGAGCACTCCACCATAAAAATAGCTTTGCGAAAGTATTTCTATCGTTTCTTCGGTAGCATTGTCTTCGACTTCAAATTTTTCGGTGTTGAACTTCTCGCGCAACTCGTACAATCCAAAATAATCGCCATTGACATACACCGTGACGGGCCGCCAAGCGCTGAAATAATTGTTGCTGCCCTCGCACATCATGCGCACCTGAGCTGCATCTTTGTAGGGCAACACTAGATATTGATTGCTTCCATTGCGCAGGTAAAAATCGCTGTACACATTGCGCTCCGGACGTGTTGGAATAATGGGCAATTGAACCGGTTGTTCGCCCAGTGCTCCGTCGGCCAACTTCAGTCGGAACGAACGCTGTGGATTGCCTCTGCTTCCGCCTGCTCCACCGTCCATGATCATGCCCGATGATTGGGCAAACATCAAGGGATGCGCTGGAATCGAATCAAAATACTCCACATAACATGGCTTCAACCAATCGTCAAACGGATGATCGAACATGCCTGTTTCGCCATACAAATTGACGTTGTCCGAAACCACGGAAATGATCGGTGTGCTGTGGCTGACATTGATAAAATAAGAGTGGGTCATGATTGGCGATGCCGCCATTCCTGTTTTGAAAGCGCGGGCCCGGATAATTCTGGAAGTAAAAACCGGAATTTCTTGCCCTTCATACAAGGTGCTGGAAATCGTTGGTTCGCTGCCATCGGTGGTAAAATACATGTCGCTCGGCGCCTCGTTGGGGTTGACAAGCGTGACATACTGCGGGGTGATAAAAAATCCGGATTCCACAGTAGCGATAGGTGTACCGGCTATTCCGAAATCTGGCACATTGGAATTGGAGGCTTGCGGTGTGGGACTGCTAAACATCACGGTATTGTTCATGCCATCGGGATAACGGCCCCAACTGACATCGGCCATATCTCCATCCAACGCGAGCTGACTCACGATGACACCCTCGGGGTTATAGAGATAGGCTGTTTCGCCTTCGCTGCTTAGTTTGAAATTGGAGTGAAAGTATGCGCCATTGGGATTGATAAACGCACCGGTAAGCTCATCGGAAGCCGTCGTGGAGATCTGAATATCGAGATAATCGTACAAGGTTGGATCGGTGTACACCACATCAAAGGCCAAGGAGGAAATTGGGCCTGCAGACAATCCGGCATCGATAAGCTCTTGGCCACGAATCAAAAACTGATTGCGCGCGCTGTAATACCAATTGCCATAGGGCGCAGGATACGTTGTGGCATCGTTGTTCAAAGTGCCTTCACCGATCTGCACACCGTTGATCAACATATTCGGGCGCAGTGTCGAAGTGTATCCATTCTCGGAGTAACAACTCGCATCGCTGCCGTCGTTGAATTGGCTGTTGGAACACACGTACCCCATGTCGGTGAGGTTAAAAATGGAATTGACCGTGTACCCAACACTATTGTAGGAGCACGTATTGATGACAATATTCGAAACCCCATCCCACTCCATGGTTTGATCAAAATTGTGCGTGTTCCAACCCGTTTCGGGCACAAAACTGTACGCGGTGGTTGCAGGCGTAAATCCAGGGGCTGCATATCGATCTTTCTCGCTGCAAAACACCACCAGAAATGCATTGGGTTGCAGGATGTAATGTGGAAAAACCCATTCGGTAGGTTGCTCGTCGTTGTCGGACAAGGCATAACCAAAAAGATCAACCGGTTCGGAGCCCGAGTTATAAATTTCTAGCCAATCGCTGTTTTCATAATCCTCATCGGGAAAAGACAAATAGTTCCGATGGCAACCTTCGTTGATAACAATTTGGGAGCACGCCGTATGAAAAATTCCAAATAGGGCGAAGCATGAGGCAATAACAATTCGTGCAGGGTTCATACCATCAAAAATAACCGCTTACGACTTACACACAGCAGGGTTGCGATAAGAACCGAACGAAAACACAAACTTTATCGTCTCAACCGAGGATTCCTAGATTCATGAGGCCAACCCCTCTCCCCCAAACACCTTTCATATTGATTTTCAGCACCAAATCAAATCGTGCGCGATTGGACACAAAAAGTTGTGCAAACAAGTGCAAAAAAAACTATTTAGAACCATTTTAATTAAGATATTTGCGGCATGGCTCGCATCATTATCGCCGATACCAATCCATTGATCCGCACAGGGCTTACTGCTTTGCTGAGCTCGTACGGTGATTTCGAGCTATTGGGCGAAGCCAGTTCTGAGCAGCAATTGCTGGAGATGGTGCAGAACTTCGACACCGATGTCGTGCTGATCGATTTCGCTGCCCGCAACTTTTCCATTGATACTGTCCAACGGATATCGCGCAATCATCCTCGCGTTCGCATGATCGCCATCACCGGCGAACAAACCGGAATCACCATCGTAAATGCCTTGCGCGCCGGGGTTTGCAGCTATATCAAAAAAGATTGCGACATCAATGAAATCGTAGATAGCATCCGTGAAACCAGCTCCGGTGGTCGTTTTTTCTGCGGTCAGATCCTGGAAACATTGCGCAAAGAGCATATTGATGTGAACGACATGGACATCAGAGAGTTCGGATGCGAAGCGGTGAATATATCGGAACGCGAATTGGAAATCATCACCCTCATCGCCGAAGGATACACCAATGTCGAAATTGCCGAGAAGCTCTTTCTCTCACCGCATACCGTAAACACACACCGCAAAAACATTCTGCAAAAGTTGGGGGTCAACAATACCGCAGCTATCGTGATGTATGCGGTCAAAACCAATTTGGTCAGCCCCAATAAATTTTTGTTTGCGCCGGTGGGCTGATATTGTATTCGCATCACGCATTGCATTCGATACCGAACGAATATTCGGTTAGTTCAAATCCTCGTATAGCCCATTGATTGATTTAAAACTTCGTTTGGAAACCGAAAACGAATTCGTATTGGCCGCGATTCGGCCTTGAACCAACTATTCGTGATCTCTGACTTTTAAGTCGCGCTTTTCTTCAATCACAGAATCAGGAACCTGATTTGTAGATTGAGCGAGCAAAAGATTCATATCGGGTTGACCGGCATCGACCCAGGCCGTGTACCAGAAACTGCCAATACTCACAACAGCACTGCGCATGCGGCGCTCTACCTGACCGTCCAACATATCGCTGTATGCTTTGCTATATCCTTCGCTGTACACGCGCATGGTAGCATTGCCGCGCGATTCATAACTGTACTTTTGATCTTCGAGAAAAGAGGCATTGAGATCGCGTTCGAAATGCAATACACTGTCCACGGCAGCAAAACTTTCCTCAATTCGATCCCAGATGTAATTGATCGGTGAAGGGATATAGGTGCATTTGCCCACAAAAAAATCGTATTGGCCATGAAACAACTCGGGCAATCGACTCTCCCAAAACCCATGGATACCGCGCTGTCCGGTTTGCTGCCCATTGTAGTTGCTGGTGGTATGCAGAGGCACATGCGCATCGCCAATGTAATGTCCGATCTCGGCCGAAAACCGAAGGATGCGCTTTACGTCTTTGTTTTTAAACGCTGTCGTCAGCTTGGATTGCACAAGGCTCACATTCCAAGGCACAATGCCATGTTCGCGCAAACTGTCTTCACCAAACTTGGTCACCGCATCGTTCCAATACCTAGGCACATTGTCAAACGGATTGGGATGCAAACTATCGATGTAATGGTCCATGTCAATGTAATGGCACTCGGCCTCGCCCACCACGCCATAACGTCTTTTGTCGGGATCTACAGAATGTTCAATGAGGTAATCCAAATGGTGTTTGTAAAATCCAAACAACTCCTTCGGCAAGGTGTACACAGCAAGTTCATTGATCTTCTTGTGACCAAAAAATCCCCAACTGGGATGATCGCACACATGGGCGCGCTCCATAGATGCGGCCAACGATAAAATGGCAACCACGGCAACAAAAAGGATATGTCCGGCGATGCGCTTCAATTTATACCGACACTTCGTTTTGATTCACTGCATAGGAATAGTCCAATCGCACCAACTCGCCATTTTTCAGGATGGGGATGCAAGGGACGGTATTCAGCGTCAGGCAATACTTTACATCGCGCTGAATATTGAGCTTGATCAGGCGGCGACGATGCGAAGAGGCACGCAGAAAACTCCAAAGGTGTTCTCGCGCCGATCGATAAATGAATTTCGCCGCCACTGTGCTGTCCTCGTCGCTCCTGAATTTGCGGGTTTCCAAAAGCATATCGGCAATGGCTCCACCACAAATGGTATCTTCCAAGTTGACTTTATTCTTCCAGCCGCTGGCCAAAATCAATACATTTTTGTTCTGCTCCGATAACCACTGACACAAAATCTCGAGGTTATTCAAACAGCCAATCACAATGGTTTTATTCTCCTTAGCAATATTGATCGCTTGTGTTCCATTGGTGGTGGTCAGCACAAGAGTCTTACCCACAAAATCGGGATTCATATAAGCATACGGCGAATTGCCAAAGTCAAATCCTTCGACAATTTGTCCATCGCGTTCGGCCCCGACAATATACCCTTTTGATTTATAATCCAGGGCTTCGTCCACCGTAGCCACGGGAATGATGCTCTTTACCCCGCAATGCAAAGCCGTAGTGATGGCACTGGTGGCGCGCAACACATCTATTACCACAACAATCTCAAACTGTTCCTGATACAAATGATACTGACCGGGCGTGTAGCACACCTCGACCAATTTTCTATTGGCTATTGTCGTCGTCAAAATCCTATTCTTTTTTACGATTCTTTATAAAACGGTAAACTGCAAACAGCAGCGCGTAGGGCTTTTCCTCGGATGGAAATGAAAATCTCGGAACCCGGCTTTGAAAGAGCCACCGGCACATAGGCCAAACCAATTGGCTTACCCAAACTTGGGCTTTGTGTTCCGCTGGTCACCACACCGATAATGTTGTTGTTGGCATCCACCACATCGTAACCATGGCGCGGAATGCCTTTGTCCAACAACTCAAATGCGGCCAATTTGCGCTCGGTGCCGTTGTCTTTCTGCGCCTTCAAAACATCCTTATCGATAAAGTCCTTGGTGAATTTGGTGATCCATCCCAAGCCAGCCTCAATGGGCGAAGTGGTATCGTCGATGTCGTTGCCATAGAGACAGAAGCCCATTTCCAAACGCAGTGTATCGCGAGCGCCCAATCCAATCGGCTGAATACCAAATGGAGCGCCAGCTTTCATCACCGCATCCCACACGGTTTCGGCAATTTCATTGGGAAAATAAATTTCGCAACCGCCCGCTCCGGTATAACCGGTTGTAGAAACAATAACGTTGTCGATACCCGCGAATTTGCCTTGTTTGAAGGTGTAATATTCCATTCCGACCAAAGCCATTTCGGTCAAGCTCTGCATCGCCTCCAAAGCCTTTGGGCCTTGCACGGCCAAGAGCGACATTCCATCCGATACATTTTCCAAGTGTGCATCAAAAGAATTGTTCGCGTTGATCCAAGCCCAATCTTTTTCAATGTTGCTGGCATTTACAACCAAAAAATACTCGTCTTGTGAAATGCGGTAAACCAACAAATCATCTACAATTCCTCCCTTTCCGTTGGGCAAACAGGAGTATTGGACCTTGCCGTCAAACAACTTCGATACGTCATTGCTGGTGACTTTTTGCAAAAGATCCAACGCCTGTG
Source organism: Flavobacteriales bacterium (assembly GCA_947463065.1). GTDB lineage: Bacteria > Bacteroidota > Bacteroidia > Flavobacteriales_D > Sanyastnellaceae > CANHSF01. Next base: position 11,532 of record CANHSF010000078.1, read on the forward strand.
GGCCTCGAACATAAAACTCACCCATATGGCTCACATCAAAAACGCCAACGGCCTTGCGTACAGTATGGTGCTCTTCAATCAAACCCGCATATTGCACCGGCATATTGTATCCTGCAAAAGGCACCATTTTCGCTCCGAGCTTTTCGTGCACGTGCGTCAATGCCGTATTCTTCAATGTCGTGGTAGTCTCCATTCGTAGTTGTAAATTATTGATCTTTTGATTCGGCCACCAAAATACGTCAAAACAACCGCTTTATCGCGCCAATTCGATCAAAAAAAGGAGAGCCAATCACTGGATTCCGGAGCGGATCCGTTCAGACGCTGATGTACTAAAGTGCATCAAAAATTGCGAGATATTCTTGTTTCCAGTGGTTTTTACTGTATTCCGACTCCACGGTCTTGCGTGCCGATTCGCCGAGTTGATGGCGCAGGCCGGGGTTTTCGATCAACTCGGTAAGCACTTGACTCCAATCCGCAGTGGTCGTAGCCAACCGCCCATTGACTCCATCTTGCACAATGGTGGCATTGACGCCCACAGGCGACATCACCGTGGCAATACCAAGGGCCATGTACTGCAAACCTTTCAAGCCACATTTGCCTTTGGTCCACGCATCATCGGGCAGGGGCATGATGCCAATATCCAATACCGAAAGATCTTCGGCCTCCGTTTCAGAACGCCAAGCTTGTCCTTGAATTCCCAACTCTGCATCTGCAAAATTCTCATCGCCGATCACAACAAATCGCACCGCGGACTTGTATTTTTTTTTGATCTCCAGAAGCGCAGGTTTGGCCCACAAAAAATGTTTGATGGTGGTAATGCTTCCCGTCCAGCCAATGACCACGGGCGAACCCAAACGCTCGGGTCGCGCACAGCGATACCGCTCGGTATCGATGGTGGTGGGCACTATGCTCACCTTATTGCTGTATTGACGGGCAAAGTCAGCCAAATAAGCATTTCCGGCCAAAACACTGTGGCTGATCGAAATGGTAAACTTGATTTTTTCGGGGCGCTTGAGCCAGGCAAAAAGTCGATTGGCGTGGCTGGTGTCGTTTTTCCAAATCGCATCGTCAAAGTCAAATACAATGGGCTTTCCCGATTTTGACCATTTCTTTTCAAAATACAAACTGCCTGTGAGCACGCAATTGCGAAAGATAAAAACGATGTCGTAGTCATCTCGTTTCCTCCAATCGCACCAACGCACCCAAAACGATTTCGCTACGATCAAAGCTTTGCGGAGATAATTCCCGGGTCTATAAAAAACGTGATCATCGGCAGCATTGAGCACATAACTCAAGGAGCACCGATATCCATGCGCTTCCAACACATCCAAATACTGTTCAAACCGATAACGCTGACCGGGAGAGCGATCGGGCCGATGATCTGCAATGAACAAAATCCGCTTCATGATTGCCTTGAGCAGTTCGAATAAGGGCTACTGAGCGAGTTTTTCTTCGACGTAGTCCAGAATCTTTGCCATCAAGTGCACACGGTCTTTTCCGCGAACATTGTGCGCATGCCCGGGATAGGCAAAGAAATCCACTTGTGTTTTTGACTTGACGCATGCCTCCATAAAACGCATATTGTGCTGCATCACCACCACATCGTCATCGGTTCCATGAATCATGAGCAAGTCACCCTTGAGGCTGGCAGTGTGTTTTGTAAGATTCGATAAGGCATATCCATCGGGATTCTCAGCAGGCGTATCCATGTAGCGCTCACCGTACATCACCTCGTACAAAGCCCAATCGATCACAGGACCACCTGCAACACCTACCTTGAAGGATTCGGGCGATCTGAG
>CANHSF010000079.1 GCA_947463065.1 Flavobacteriales bacterium
CCATCGCTGTGGTGGTAATTCATGAAAGCGGGATTGTATAAAAAATACTCATGCTGAAATTCACCCGAGTGATTTTCTAGCGGATACTTCGTGGGGTCGATAAATCCATTGATGCGAATGTATTGCGTAGGCATCAAATGGTACTTCATGTGGTCCCATCCCATCGATATGGAAAGATCGGGACGGAAATAATAACCTATCCGAAAATTGAACTGCGGTACCGTCAATTGCTTAGGATTGAAGTACACCGAAGGATCAAATTTTTCGGGCATATCCTCGGCCCAAGCGCGCTCTAGCGTAAAGTCATATCCATCACCTTTGAAATGAATGTCGCTGCGGTTGTAATACGCTCGATTGTAGCCCCAATAAAAATAAAAGGACTTGAAACGTGCGTGGTTTTTGGTTGCCGTTTCTTGCGCCCAAACCGGCAATGCGAGTACGACGAGGATCCAACTCAATAAACGAGGCATGCCGCAAAAATAAAGCGTGGCCGTTTATCAATTTTACATTTTGCGCAATACGCGATCAAGCTCGTGCAAGGCAAAGGGTTGTGTAGATGGGCTATTCAGTTTTTTATCCTTCGTGTTGCCGCTCACATAAGCCATTTGTGGGGTGTCGCTGGCGGTATTCAACACCAGTACATGCACAGGTTCATTGTTGGGAATTCGACTAAACGTATACCCTTCCCCGTTGTAGTTGCCGCGCAATATGGAGTTGTAGCGATCAAAGATCAGAGCCACCATGCAATTGGACTCGGGCAATGCGAGCTGGAAGTCCACCATGTCGTCGCTCTGCACAAAGCGATCACAATTGATCCATCCCAACTCACTCGACGACATCACATAATAGTCCATTAAGCCCGGTTTGATGTTGGTCACCGTCGCTGTTGAGTCCTTGCCATACGCCGAACGAATAGACTGCGTGAAATCATTTTGATTTTGCGAGATATGACTGGTGAAGGACAAAATGCAGGCATGATCTACAACATACTTGGGCATCAACACATTCAGCTGCAGCGCAGGCATGGTTTGGAGAAAAGCCGCAATAGCCTCGTCGTATGCGCGTATGCCACACGTGTGTGAGATGTAATAGGATTTGAAATTTCCTTTTTCATCTACCTGAAACGTGATCTCACTGCGCAGTTTGTCTTCGCAAAAATCGTTGACCATTTCGACGTCGGGATTGAATGCTCCACCAAACCACTGGCTCAAGGTTTGTCCATTGGTCAATTGCCAGTTGAAATAATCCATCTTGCTGATCTTTTCGTCGCGGCGCAACTCGGATTTGTTGATCTGGATAAAACAGACCTCACCGGGTGATATAGGCATATTGGTAGTCGCTGGTGGAGAAGAATCCACCAATGAGCCTCCCAATACGTTTCGTATTTCTCTTTTTTCTCCTGTCTCTAGATCTTCAACATAACGCACAGTGACGTTTTCATCTATCCATGCGGTTTCGGATAATTCCGCTTGTGTATAGCTGTTTTCGGCCAATTTCCAATTGATAAGCTCATCGGTGCTCCATTCGCCATAAAACAATTGAAAGTCATCTTTGGGATTGTCGCGTCTGGGAAAGGCGATGCTATAACTGCTGGATTCTGCTATTTGAATGCGACCTTTTGCATTGGAGGCTACCAGATTCACCATGCCACCGGTTTCGAGCATGCGGCCGTCGCTGGTGGTGGTGAGTTTGGCTCGTATGATATCGGCAGTGGTATAGTATTCTTCCACGCGCAAATCAAAGGGCTCCAGCACGGGGCTGCCATCTTCGTACACAAAGGAGGTCATGGAAAAGTCCAGCCGTGTGCCTTGTTTGCAGGTCAGCGTTTCAAAGTTGTTGGGATCCAAACGATAGGTTTTGGATTGGGGTTTCCATTGTTTGGAGCGCACCTGAATTTGCTCCACGTCGTTACTCACCAGAACGCTGGGTGCAGCTGCCGAGATGGCCTCTAGTGTTTTTGAACCGGTGGTAGATTGTGTCGCATCATCGAGTAGTCCGAGGTAAATGATGCCAAGAGTAGATAGGACGGTCATCGTCCAAAGGGTTGGTTTTTTCATCTTTTGCAGGTTGAGTTGGTTTTGGAGTAGACCTTCGCGGTGATAGCAGTGTGGAAAAAACGACGCTTGAGTCTGCCTTATTGTGCCCAGGTCATTATTTCCTAAAAAATAGGTAGCTGGGGGTTCTCCACCATAGCTTCGTTGAAACTCTATTCCATTGCGTTGGTTTTTATTGCATTTGCCACCATCTTTGTAGGGATTCAATGATGACTAGTTCCAAATTTCGATGGTGGTGGGGCGCCTTCGCGGTGTGCCTCGTGCTCTTGGCATGCCGCAACAGTGCCAATGGCAATGAGGCCGAAGAAATCGTACGCGCTGATCGCGGTGGCGATTTTCGGGGTGTGCGCATTGGCGATGAACGCGAAGTGGTACTGAAAACCGAGACCGCGCAAACGGTCTACAACATGCCTGACGAACTGATTTATCGCGCATATCCCGATGGAAAGGACAGCACATGGTATGAGATCACCTATAATTTTAACAATCAAGGCTTGTACGATATTTCTTTGGATGTATTTCCAACCACATCTTCGCGGATGCAAACGATGAAACAAAATTTTGTGGCCTATTACAAAGAGCGGTACGGCGAGTGCAAACAGACCAATGGCTTCTGCACGTGGAGGGCGATGACCGACAATGGGCATATTGTGGACATCACCTTAACCGATTCTTTGCAGGTGGACGAACGCCCGCGCCTAAGGGTCAATTTTAATGAATCACAGCCATGATGTTGGATGAGAATATTCTCCTTCGGGTGAGCAATTTGTCAATTGGTTTTCGCGTGGGAGCGCATATCAAAGTCGCCGTGCGAGGAATCAGCTTTGACATCCAGCGGGGGCGCACATTGGGCATTGTGGGCGAGTCGGGCAGTGGGAAATCGGTATCCAGTTTGAGTTTGTTGCAACTTCTGCAGCGCGATAAAGCTGTTTTTTTGGAGGGTACCGTATGGCTGCACCAATCGCTATTGGCGCAGGTGCAGCACAACTGCATAGCGGATGGCCTGCATCATTTCCGCTGCAAGCCGGATGATCCTGTATTTGCGGCCTTGCGTGGAAAAACATTCGCAATGATTTTTCAGGAACCCATGACCGCTTTGAATCCCGTGATGCGTTGCGGCGATCAGATCGTGGAAATGTTGCAGTGCCATTTTTCCATCTCCCGCCAAGAAGCGCGCAGCAAAACCTTGGCCTTGTTTCGTGAGGTCATGCTCCCGGTACCCGATCAGATGTTGGATCGTTTTCCGCACGAGTTGAGCGGTGGTCAACGGCAACGTGTGATGATTGCAATGGCCATGGCGTGTCAGCCGCAACTGATCATCGCCGATGAGCCTACCACGGCATTGGATGTTACGGTGCAGCGCGAAGTGTTGGAATTGCTCAAACGGTTGCAGCATACGCACGGCATGGCCATGGTGTTCATTACCCATGATCTGGGTGTGGTCAAACGCATGGCCGACGATGTGCTGGTGATGCGCGGCGGTCAACTCATCGAAGCGGGAAGTGCCCAAGCGCTATTCAACAACCCCCAAGAAGTTTACACCAAAGCACTGCTGGCATGTCGACCTGTTTGGGGCAAGAAAATGCGCCGCTTGCCCACCATTGGCGATGTCGAAAAGAACCAAGTGGATCACACCACCATAGTGCCCCAGTCCTATCAAGAGCCTCTGATTCGTGTGATCAATCTTGCCAAAACCTACACCAAATCCAGTGGGCTTTGGGGCTTGAAAAAAGAACAGTTTAATGCCGTTGATCGGGTGTCGTTCGATATCATGAAAGGGGAAACCTTGGGTCTGGTTGGCGAAAGCGGATGCGGAAAAACAACATTGAGCCGCATGTTGTTGGGCTTGATACCAGCCAGTGCGGGTGAGGTGTGGTACAACCAAATGGATTTGACCAAGGCCACTGCTGCTCAATGGCGCGATGTGCGGAACGATTTGCAAATCATTTTTCAAGATCCCTACTCGGCGTTGAATCCGCGATGGAACATTGGCGATACCATCATGGAACCGATGGCTGTCAGAGGTTTTCATGGCAATGCAACCGGCCGTCGCAAGGCCATGTTGGATATGTTGGACAAGGTAGGATTGCCCGCCGATGCCGCCCAACGTTACCCGCACGAGTTCAGTGGAGGTCAGAGGCAACGGATTGTCATAGCGCGAGCGTTGGCCACTCAACCCAAATGGATCATTTGCGACGAAAGCGTTTCGGCGCTCGACGTCTCGGTGCAGGCGCAAGTATTGAACTTGCTGAACGACCTGAAACATGAGTTTGGATTGACCTATCTCTTTATTTCTCACGACCTGAGTGTAGTCTACCACATGTGCGATCGCATCATGGTGATGCGAAAGGGTTGTATCGAGGAAATCGGCGGTGCCGACGATGTTTTTTTCAGAGGCAAGTCGGACTACACCAAAGGACTGCTGGAAGCCACTATGCTGGTGGGCTGAGGCCATTCTCTTTTATCAAAAAGGGCATCGCCACGAAGCGCGGTGAAATTGCGATTGCGCCTAACCCGCACCTTTCCCCAGGTGCCGTAGCGCCCAGAATGAGGCATTGAGCTAGGGCTTAACCCCGTTGTTGGTCGCCTCGGGTTTCTCTGCTTTCTTGCCATGGCTTTCGCCTGTTTTGGGCTACATTTGACCCTCATTTTACGGTTATGCAAGAAAAATTCGATCTTCTCGATAAAAAAATAGCGGAAGCCCATTTGGGGGGCGGCCAAAAGCGTATTGATGCCCAGCACAAACGCGGAAAACTCACCGCACGTGAACGCATTCACTTCCTCCTCGACGAAAATTCGTTCGAAGAATTGGGTATGCTCGTCACCCACCGTTCCACCAATTTTGGTCTGGACAATGAGGTGTACTTGGGCGACGGTGTAGTCACCGGCTATGGCAAAATCAATGGTCGTTTGGTCTATGTATTCTCGCAAGATTTCACCGTGATGGGTGGATCGCTCGCAGAAGCACACGCCGAAAAAATCTGCCGCATCATGGACCTCGCCATGCAAAACGGCGCGCCTGTCATCGGTCTCAACGACAGCGGTGGTGCGCGCATTCAAGAGGGTGTGGTGTCACTGGGTGCCTATGCCGATATTTTCTACCGCAACACCCGAGCCAGTGGTGTAATTCCACAAATCAGTGCCATCATGGGACCTTGTGCTGGTGGAGCGGTGTATTCGCCTGCGCTCACCGATTTCATCATGATGGTAGAAAATACCAGTTACATGTTTGTGACCGGTCCGAATGTCGTCAAAACCGTGACCCACGAAGAGGTGACGTCTGAGGCCTTAGGTGGTGCTTCCACCCATGCAACGAAGAGTGGTGTTACGCATTTCACCGCCGAAAACGATATCGCGTGCCTCAAAATGATTCGCCAATTGTTGAGTTATATGCCTCAAAACTGCGAAGAACAAGCGCCGGTATTGCCCGCCGATCAAGGCGATCACCTGCGCGCTGCACTCGATACAATCATTCCCGACAACCCCAATCAACCCTACGACATGCACGATGTCATCACCCAAGTCATCGATGCTGATTCGTGGTTTGAGGTGCATAAAGACTACGCTGAAAATATCATCGTGGGTTTTGCACGACTCAATGGCCAGAGCATTGGGGTGGTGGCCAATCAGCCCGCTTATTTGGCCGGTGTGTTGGACATCAAATCAAGCAATAAAGCGGCGCGTTTCGTTCGTTTCTGCGATGCCTTCAATATTCCATTGCTCGTTTTCGAAGATGTACCGGGTTTCTTACCGGGTACCGATCAAGAGTGGAATGGCATTATTTCCAATGGAGCCAAATTGCTCTATGCGTTCAGTGAAGCAACAGTCCCACGTGTCACAGTCATCACCCGCAAGGCCTACGGTGGTGCATATGACGTGATGAATTCCAAACACATCGGCGCTGATATGAACTATGCTTGGCCATCTGCTGAAATCGCGGTAATGGGCGCCAAGGGTGCTGCCGAAATTATCTTCAAAAAGGAGATTGCCGAAGCCGCTAATCCTGAAGCCAAATGGAAAGAAAAAGAAGCGGAATATGCAGAACTTTTTGCCAACCCATACAGCGCAGCTCAACGCGGGTATGTCGATGAGGTCATTCGTCCTTCGGATACGCGTCTTAAGTTGATCAAGGCCTTTGAGATGCTGCGCAACAAAGTCGATAGTATGCCGCGCAAAAAGCACAGCAACATGCCTTTGTAATCTGCATGAAGCCGATGGTCAAATGGATTTGGACTGGGGCCTGGGCCATGTGCACCTTGGTGTGCGCGGCGTCGGACTTGGCCATGGATTCCATTTTGACTGTGCCTTACGATGTCATGGGCGCAAATCTTGCTTCTTCAGAGCAGAGTTTGCGAGCGGTTTGGCTGAATGCTTCGAGAAACGGAGATCCTATCCGCAAAGCAAAAGCGGCTCAAATGCTGAGCACGGTCCACTATCTCGGCGGAGCGTATGACTCTTCGTCCTACTACATTCTTGAAGCCATGCGATTGTACGAACAATTGCAATGGCCTGCTGAATTGGGTCACGCGTATTGCGAGTACGGTTATCGTATCAAACGGCGCAATCTGGATGAGGCCTTTCGCTACATGTCGCGCGGTATTGCGATTTTGGAAGGCAACAACTGCCGCAAAGAACTTACTGGCGCCTACGACAATTTCGGTGTCCTCTATGAATTCCGCAACGATTTGGATAGCGCAGAGCTGTTTTATCAGCGCGCGTTGCAACTCAAAGAAAGTCTCAACGATAGCATCGGCATGCCCTACAGCCTCAACAATCTGGGCGGTGTGTATATCATGCGCAATCAATTTGATCGGGCCATGATCTACATTTTGAGGGGCTTGCATATCCGCGAAATGCGCGGCGATCGCATGGGCGAAGTAGAAAGCTGCACCCTCATGGGCGAATTGTATCAGGCCTGGAACAAATGGCCTGAGGCGATCGATTGGTTCACCCGCAGCGCAAATACGTGTAAAGCTTTAGGGTATCGGCTTTTGCTCCAACAGAACCTGCAACAGTTGGCCAAGTGTTTTGAGCAAACGGGGCAATATGAGAGGGCCACGCAATTGCTCAAAACGAGCATGGCCTTGAAGGATAGTTTGCTCAACGAAAAAAACCTCAAAATCGTCAATGAACTCGAACAGCGTTTTAATCTCGCTGAAAAGGATAAGTCGATTGCGGTGCTCGAGGAAAAAGCGGCCAAGCGCATGATGATGGTGGCTTGGATTACAGTGGTTTTTGTGTTGCTTGCCGCTGGCTTGGTTGTGCTTCTTCAACGCAACAAAAGACGTGCTGCTGCTGCTCGCGATGCAGCCATCATTGCCGAGCGCGAACGCGGCCTGGAAGCAGTGTATTCGGCTACTGAAGAGGAACGCAAACGCATCGCCAAAGATTTGCATGATGGAGTGGGCCAACAACTCAGTGGTTTGCGCATGGGGTTTGAAAGCCTCACCTCGGAAGTTCGAACAGTGTTGCCTCAGAAGGGCGATGTCATCGATCGCTTGACCCGCGTCATCGATGAGGCTTGTGCCGATGTGCGCAGCCTTTCGCATCAAATGATGCCCAAGGCGCTCAGCGAATCGGGCCTAATCGCTTCTTTGGAAGACATGCTCACGAAAAGCTTGGGTGTAACCCCCATCCAGTTTCGATTGGAACATTACAAAGTACAAGGTGTCCGTTTTCCCGAAAAAGTAGAGCTGGGCATTTACCGGGTGTGTCAAGAGTTGGTCAACAATATCATCAAACACAGCGGTGCAAGCGAAGTAGTGGTGCAAGTGTTTCGCAATCGCGATATGCTCATTCTGATCGTGGAGGACAATGGACGGGGTTTTGTGGCTTCTCGCGATGGAAATGGCATTGGATTGACCAACATCACCTCGCGCATGCGCACCGTGGATGGTGAGGTCACTTGGGAGCCAGGACCTCAAAGCGGAACCGTGGCCACAGTCAAAGTGCCCGTTCAACTGCAGCCCTAATGACACCATAGCATGAAGATGAGGGCATTGGTCAACCGCAACCAATGGGTTGCTGAAATCCCTTCATTCAATGGGGCGTTGCCAGTGAATGCGTATTATTTTCAATACGGGCAAACAAGTGTGGCATTCCTGCACCATTTTTGATGCCCATCGAGACCTATGGATAACACCAACAAATTTCGTATTTCGCTTCGTGCACGACTGTATTGGTCCATGATCGCTATTATCGTGTTTTCCTTTATCATCACTGGTTTGTTGGCGGTTTATCACGGCATCGAACAAAACGATGTATTCAATGAACAACGGTTGGCGCGAAAGGAAAATGCCATTGAGCGCAGTCTCGAGTATTTTTTGGAGCAACAAGGCGGTACCATCAATCGGGATTCATTGGTCTATGAATTTTCGGATAAAATATGCGAGCTCAGTGATGTGCATCATCTTTTCATCGTGATGTATAACTTGGAAGGTCGCTACGAGATCAGCACCAATAGCGCAAGAATGGACTCATTGGGTTTGCCTTATCAAATGGAGTATTCGGCGCTCAAACAATTGAGCACGGGCAATCAGCGCACTGTGATCCAAAAGGAGATCAACGACGTGAAATACTCGCTGGTGTATTGGTATTTCAAAGGACAAAATGGTGCGCCTATCGCCATCACCAATGTGGTTTATGAGAACCTGGAATCGGACAACAACTTTGTTGAGGATTTTTTAAAAGAACTGGGTGCTGTGTACATTGCACTCTTCCTGATGGCAGCTTTCTCCGCGTTTCTATTGTCCAGGTATATTGTGCGTTCGCTCGATACCATTGGTAAAAAAATGAAGCAAATGAAACTGGGTCGTCAAAACGAAACCTTGCAGTGGGAGAGCAAAGATGAAATTGGCGCACTGGTGACTGAATACAACAGAATGGTGCAGGAGTTGGAGAAAAGCGCTACCAAGCTTGCTGTTCGTGAACGCGAGTCGGCATGGCGCGACATGGCTCGGCAAGTGGCACACGAAATCAAAAATCCGCTGACCCCAATGAAGTTGCGCGTGCAACATTTGCAACGCACGTGGAAGGAAAATCCAGGGGACTTTGATCAGCGCCTCCAATTGTTTTCCGTTTCCATGATCGAACAGATCGATACGTTGGCGAACATTGCCAGCGAGTTTTCCAATTTTGCCAATCTTCCCCAACCAAAGCGTGAAAAACTGGACATCGTGCAGCTCATTCGTGGTGTACTCGAGTTATATAGCGAGGTGCCGGATGTGACTTTTTGCGTACGCACGTATCAGCACGCTGAGATTTTTATTTATGCCGATAAGGATCAAATCCTCCGGGTGTGCAACAATCTCATCAACAATGCCGTGCAAGCATTGCCCAAAGGAAGAAAGGGATTGGTGGATATCGCCATACGTCCATCGGCACGAGGCGTGGTGATGCGCTTCAACGACAACGGCGTGGGCATCGATGACAGTCATCGGCAAAAAATATTCGTCCCCAATTTCACCACCAAATCCACCGGATCGGGACTCGGTTTGGTCATGGTCAAAAACATCATGGAGCACAACAACGGGGACGTTGGCTTCTGGAGCAAGTCCGGAAAAGGTGCGTCTTTTTACCTGCTTTTCCGAAACGCAAAGGATGACTTACTCGAAAATTAATTTGGCAATGCGCACTGCCTTGCCTTGACGGATGCGAAGGGTGTACAAGCCCGATGCTTGATGCGGAATTTCAACCGACTTGTCGCCTGCACCTGCCGAGGTTTGTGTCGAATAACACAATGCACCTTGTGCGTTGTAAACATCAATGCTATAGGCATCTGCCGAGGTATTGATCAACTGCAACAATGCATTGCCTTGCGCTGGATTGGGAAAGAGGTTGAAACGTATAAACGGATTCAACTCATCCAACTGAACGCTTGCGGGACTCGAGGTAATGTTGATGTCGTCCAAGTAGAAATTGTTGCCTCCCAAACCTTGAAATTCAAATTTTACACGGAAATTTTCGGTAAACCATTGCTCATTCAATAGCGTGAGTGTTTCGCCATTCCACTGTGCTTCTGTGGTCGGGGTAAACTGACTGTTTTGAGGGTCTACGGTAGGCAGATTGGTCAAGCCTTTTCGTATTTTTCGCAAACTCCATGTTTGGCCACAATCGCCCGAAACACTGATGCGCAGCTTGTCGTCGGTTTCTGTCAATTTTGAAGCATACGCCCATTTGTAGCTCAAGTAAATGGTGTCCACGTTGCTCATGTCAAAGGTGGTGCTGTAAATCACGTCGCTTGAGCCGAGCTGGGTGTTGCTGAAATTGCGGAGTTTGAGCGATTTGTCACCGCTGTAGCTCGCAGTGGGTGTAACCTCCCAGGTGTCGTTGTTGGTCTCATTCAGCGTGCTCCACGTGGTGCCCGGCCAGGTGCTCTCAAATCCTTCTTCAAAATTGGCATCCATCTGTGCGCTGGCATATACCGTTATGTATGATGTAATGGAGGTGCTCAATTCTTCGTCGCCGTTGCTCACGGTGAGGCTGACGCTGTAAATGCCTGGCGTGTCGTAGGCATGAACGGGGTCTTTGTGCAACAGCGGGTCGGTACCTGTCAAGGTCGTGCCATCGCCAAAGGACCAGTTCCACGAGGAGATTGCGTGGTAGCTGTCGTCAAAGAACTGCACGGTATCGCCTACGCAAATGCTGTTTTGTGTGCTTGTGAATTTGGCCAAACAAAGTGGAGGATTGATGACACCTGTGGCAATGAGGTTGGAGTTGGTGTGCAAATTGCTCCGACCCGCGGTGCTGCTGGTTAGGGCATTGCGCATGCGGGTGCGTTGTCCTTGCGTAAACATGCGCGAGCAAAAACTATATTCCATATAATTCTGCACATTGTCCAAAGTCGAATTGCAACTGGATCCATTCAAATTGCAGCTCACATAGCCGATGGTGTTCGGGGTATCGGTTACAAAATCATCAAAATCACAATTGCCGGGATCGTTGGGACTGTTGGTTGGCCCCCAAGTGTGGTATAGGTTTAGCCAGTGGCCCACCTCATGGGTAAGGGTCCGCGCATATGCCACGTTGGCTGTTTCGATCAAACCCAAACAATCCGATTTTACAACGATGCCATCGAGATACGCCAGCCAATTGGCCGAGACATCTCCGGGCAAATTCGTAAAGCCCAAGGTGTTGCCGCCAATGCTTTTGCACACCCATACATTGAGGTATCTGTTGCGCGGCCAATACACCAACTGTTTCATCTCGTCGTTGAAACCATCATTGGTCAAGTCGCTCACAATGCGATTGATGCCGGGATGGCATTCGCCATCGGGGTCTTTGGTGGCCAAGCGAAACTCGATGTGTGTGTCCGCAGCTATGTCGATGAATTCATCCACAATTGCAGACGTATCTGCATTCTGTTTGCGAAAATCGCGGTTCAGCACATCCATGGCGCTTTGGATTTGTTCGTCGCTGATGTTCTCTGGTCCGCCTTCGTGTATCACATGGAATACGACAGGGATGATGTACACATCGTTGTTGCCACCGCCACGGCTCGACGCGTCAGTCACTTCGTCTATCGGACGTTGCAATTGGGGATGCTGGTGGTAGAGTTTCTCTCGAACAGCGGGTTGTCCACAGAAATAAGTAGGCTTATCTGTTGCGATTTGAGCCGCTAGGTTTTGGATCAGGACGAAGGCCATCAATAGGCCGCAAAGGATCTTTTTGGTTTGCATGTACAGGTATAAATTCACGAAGAAAACAAAGATACTGCCTGCGGGTTCATTTTCCCTACCGATCGAGCGAGGTTAATGGTGTGGATTTGAATGAATTTTGGCCAATGGCAGTGGTAAAGCCTTATTTTAAGCGATGAAAGGCTTGCTCTGCACATTTCTGCTCAGCCACTTTTTTGGAGTTTCCTTCTGCTTGTCCCATAGGCTCTCCATCCACCAAGAGTTGAATGCGATAAAAGCTGCTGCCGCCTTCGTTGCGGTGTTCGAGCACCTGAAATTCCAATGGCTTGCGGTGCTTTTGTCCCCACTCGTGCAGTTTGCTTTTGTAATCGATGTCGTCGTGAACGGTATTGTCCAATCCTCTTTTTTTGAGAATGGCGAGGATCAATTTGAGCGTAAAATCGTAGCCTTTGTCCAGGTAAATGGCGCCAATCAAGGCTTCTAATGCATTGCCTACAATCGAGTCGTGCATTTCTTGGCGACCCAAATTGAGTTTGAGCATGCGGTCAAGACCCAAGTCGTAGCCCAAGGCATTCAGGTTTTCGCGGCGCACTACCTTGCTTTTCATTTTGGTCAACTCACCTTCCGGCAAATTGCCATATTTCTCGTAGAGGTAATGTGCAACGATGCTGTCCAAAACAGAGTCGCCCAAAAACTCCAATCGTTCGTTGGAATCTTTGATGCCTCCTTTGATTTTTTGAGCCGCCGAACTGTGGCGAAAACTCTGCTCGTAGAGTTTGGTCGATTTGGGGCGAAAGCCAAAGGTGCTCTGCAAATAATGGGCTACAGCCGGATTGACTGTGTTTTTTCGAAAGAAGAAAAAGCGACGCCAGTTCATTGCACTTTTTTGAATATGGCGGAAGTGTTGTGCCCACCAAATCCAAAGGTATTGCTCATGGCTGCGCGAACCTCGCGTTGTTGGGCCTTGTTGAATGTAAAATTCAAGCCCGGATCCAACTCCGGATCGGTCACACTGAAGTTGATGGTCGGAGGAATAACATTGTGTTTGAGCGCCATGATGGTGGCAATGGCTTCGATGGCACCCGCTGCTCCGAGCAAATGCCCAGTCATGCTTTTGGTGCTACTGATATTTAGTTTGTATGCTTGGTCGGCGAATACAGCCTGAATGGCTTTGGCCTCTTGCACATCGCCCAATGGTGTCGAGGTGCCGTGCACGTTGATGTAGTCGATTTCGTCGGCTGTCATTCCGGCATCTTCCAGCGCGTATTTCATCACATTGCGCGCTCCCAAACCTTCGGGATGGGGTGCAGTGATATGATAAGCATCTGCGCTCATTCCGCCACCCATTACTTCGCAATAGATTTTTGCGCCGCGGGCTTTGGCATGCTCGTATTCCTCTAGAATCAAACAGCCCGCG
>CANHSF010000080.1 GCA_947463065.1 Flavobacteriales bacterium
AACTGTTGCACTTTGAAGATTGTAAAACACGAATCCTCCGCTTCCTCCTCCACCTGGGCCGTGTTCGAAACCGGAATCAAACAAGGTATTTCCACCCTGACCACCGTTGGCCGTAATGGTGATGTTTGCAGCGGGTGATGGATTGACAACATTGATAAAAATGGTTCCACCAGCACCTCCACCGCCAGCGCCGTCCGGGGCCGATCCAAATGCACCGGGCTGACCCGCACTTCCGTTGCTGATCAAGTTACCTGTACCGGTCAATGTACTGGCGTTGATCATGATGATACCGCCACCTACGCCACCTTTTACACCGGTCGTTGCATTGTTGGCATCGCCACCACCACCGCCACCGCCGAGATATACTCGTCCAACTTCTTCAGGCATATTCGCCCCTGGTCGACCGCCATTGCCCAATGTTCCGCCACCGCCTTCCCAGCCCGTGCCGCCATTGCCACCGAAGTTACCATTGCCACCACCGCCGCCACCGGCATTGTGGTCGGCACCACCTCCGCCACCATTGGCAGGAGCTCCGCGACCAAAGTCACCACCGGCAATACCGTTCCAAGCTGCGCCATTGTCAACACCCGCAAATCCATTCCACATGAATCGAGGAGTTCCTGCAACACCTTCGCCCTTGCCGGCAGCCAATGCCTGATTGGTAGTGCTGTATATCGAATTGTTATTGGCACCCGAGCCTTGCAATTCCTGATAACCACCGCGGAATCCACGTGCCGAAGCATCGATGGAGAAACCGTTGAGATTCATGGTACCGGCGACATCAAAAACCAAAATACCACCGCCACTGCCATTCCAAGGTGGACAAACCAAATTCGAAGTCAGTGTCAGGTCATTGAACTGAGGAACACGAATAATCTGAAAGGTGCGTTCGCTCAGGGTTGAAGTACCCGATGCACACACGTAGCTGTGCACCAAACCACCGTTGGGTCCACCACCTGAAAAAGTCAGCAGGCCACCTGTCGTTGGAACACTGTTGGTCGCCACGACAAATTCGTAGGTACCTGCATTGAGAATATTGGTGTAACCCGTTCCTCCCAGTCCATCTGGACCTGTGGTAGCAGAGTTGGCACCATACAGATTGCTATTTGCTGTATTGAAGAGCGCATTCTGAATTTGGATCACCATGAGCAAATCACCAGCATTGATGGCCTGATTGCCAAAAGAATTTCCAAATGCATCTGCCGGAGGCACAGCAGAGAGCGTTATTGCATTGTCGCCCGCCGACACCAAAGTCGTTTTGGGAATGGGATAATAGGTATTGATGCTTGAACTGACATTGACCGAACCATCGACACCTGGGTTTGCGCAAACCGGCTCACCTTCTTCAAATATCCCGATGGTCACCTCGGCTTCATCGCAACCATTGATATTGCAAATCGAATAAGTGAAAGTCACTGTGGAGCCAGCAGGCAAACTCGACAGATAGCCAAAACTTCCGTCTGCGTTGAACGTGAGGGTGCCGTTGGCTGTGGCTGTTCCTCCATCGACAAGAGAATACGTCAAAACAGGATCCCCGATATCATTGCCGCCAACGTTGCCATACAATTGGTCGCCAGCCAACACGAAGAAAGCGTCATCTTGAGCAACAGGAATAGCAGGACAATTGAACACGTCGGATGAGTTGGTATTCAACACCGTGATGGTCTGATTGGGCTCGTTGGCCGGCACCACCTCTCTAGTGATCACCGAACGTACGCCATTGCGGAACGGAAAATAGACCCGCACATAATAGGTTTGTGCAGGATCAACACCACCAAAATGGAAAACAGGCACCCCAAAGCAACCTTGGCTTTCACCAGCTGCTAAATTCATCAATGGCGAAATTCGATTGTTGTTGCAATCAAACAGCGCAGCAGTTGCACCATTCGCCATGGAAGTAGCACCTGCACCAAAATCCCAATGCGCATTGACCTTTAAAAAAGAAGATGAATTGAGACCGTTGATCCAAAGCTGGTTGTTGAGCGAAGCCATGCTCACGCTCAGGTCCATATCGCCATCGTTGTCCACATCGACAAACGAGGCACCTTCAGCATCTCCACCCGGAGCAATTCCAAAATTCACTGGCGAGGCAGGGCGTGTGAATGACAAGCTGCCGGGATTTTGATTGACAAAGAGATAACTTTCGGTGTGTATGTTGGCAAAAAAGACATCCAAATCGCCATCGTTATCGATGTCAGCAATGGTTACACCGTCTATTGTTGCGGTGCTCAGATCGATACCGGCACTAGCGCCAGGCTCACTGGTCGCGGTGAAAGTTCCGTTGTCATTGCGCCAGATTTGATTGGTTCCTGCATCCGTCCACACCAAATCCAAATCGCCATCGCTGTCCAAGTCACCCCAGGCCACAGCACCTTTATTGGAATTGGAGGCGTTTTGGTCAAAGGCATTGGCAGTAAAAGTTCCATCGCCATCGTTGAGGTAAATATCCGCATTGACAGAACGACGAACACAAATGTCCACATAACCATCGTTGTTGAAGTCACCCGCGGCAGCAAAATCACCGTTGCCTGAAGATACAGGCAGTCCTGTTGTGGCATTATCCACTTGGGTGAAACTACCAGCGCCATTGTTCGACAAGATATCTATACCAAAGGCATGATTGTCCAGAATCAAGTCCAGATCGCCATCATTGTCGTAATCCACAGTAAGTAGACCTTCTGCGTTGAGACCACCGGTCAAAGAGGTGAAACTTTGATTGGGATTTTGAGAGGCATTTCCAAATGAATATGCGGGTGTTGCTGAAGCACCTTTATTGATCCATATCTCTACCAAGAAGGCATCGCAAAGTGCAAAGTCCAAGGCTCCATCGTTGTTGAAATCCCCGGCCACAACAGACCGGGCCTTTTGTGTGTCGTCGAGGCCATTGGCATGTGTTCCTGTCACATCCGTAAATGTGCCCCCGCTGTTCTGAAAATAAATTCGTGAGTTATTGGTAGAACTCAGAGTATTGACGATATGATCCAATCTTCCGTCGTTGTTGAAATCGGCCCAACATAGACCCGCTTCCTTGACCCCGAAGGTATTGATTCCCAAAGTAGAGGCCTGGCTCGTGAAACTCTGTGCCATAGAAATAGACGGCACCGCGACCACCATCAGGATTGCAACAATCGCTTGGAGAAATAGAGGACTTGGTGTAGCACAGTTCGGTAGGTTAGAACCCTTTTGCATAGTACAGATCATATTGATATTCTTTAGTTAAGGCCCGTTCATCAACTTTAACAAGCCGAATTATCACCATACAAAAGAACACTCCTTGATTCCTGCATTATTATTGTCCCTTGATTATTCATAACAACTACCTGTTCATAGTAACACTTCATTAATGTCCGACAGCATGCAAGAACCCGCCACAGAAATCACCCTTCGCGAAGCGCAAGAGCGCGTCGACCAATGGATCAAAACAACCGGCGTTCGCTATTTCAACGAACTAACCAATATGGCCATCCTGACGGAAGAAGTAGGTGAAGTAGCACGCATCATGGCACGCAGATACGGCGAGCAAAGCGAAAAAAACACAGACATTGGCAAAGACCTGGGAGACGAGCTGGCCGATGTGCTCTGGGTGGTCATCTGTTTGGCCAATCAGACCGGCATCGACCTCAATCAAGCTTTTCACACGAATTTGGCAAAAAAAACCACCCGGGATGCCAACCGGCACAAAAACAACAAAAAACTGAATAACAAGTAGTTAATTGTTCCTTTAGGCAAAATTAATTCTGATTTTAGGGGATAAATCAAGTACCTTTGTAGTACCCGAATTGGGGGGTGCAACTTATTACCCAATTTAAACGTAACACAAAGTGTACATTATTATACTTAGTATGGCCTTCAAAAACTTGTTTAACAGATGGAATACCTCTATCTGTTGTTTACTATTCTATACCCTGATCTTGAATTGCGCCAACCTTTCGGCGCAAAATGCACCAGTGGCAGGCGACGACGAAAACTTTACATATCAAGACATCATGGTCACTGGAAATGTCTATGACAACGACTATGATTTGGATGGCGATGAGCTCACCTTCTCTATCGTCAGTGGAACACCCGATGGAACTTGGAACCTTCAACCCAATGGCGATTACACCTACATGCCCAATCAGTTTGTAATCGGGGTCGAGGAATTGGTCTATCAAGTTTGCGATGAAGACGGCATGTGCACCACGGCCACACTGACGATGTACGTGATATTTCTCAATGATGCACCTCAAGCCAACGACGACACCTTTAACGCAGAACTCAATTCGACTCGAACGTTTAATCTGCGCCTCAACGACGTGGAACCCGATAACGAAATCATGTTGTTTTACATGGTTGTGCCACCAGCCAATGGAACCGCTACGCTCAGTGTTACTACCGGAGTAGTGAATTATACCCCCAACAACGGTTACACTGGTCCTGACTTCTTCACTTATCAAGCCTGTGACCCTTGCTTTGTGTGCAATCAAGCTGCGGTTACGGTCAACGTGTTGCCGGCCAACGCATCGCCTGTATTCACCCCGGTAAGTCTCAATGCTACCGAAGACCAACAGCTAGCAGGAAGCTTAGCCGGGTTTGTATCCGATGCCGATAACGATAACTTGACTTTTGGTCTAATCACCAACTCGCCAAACGGAAGTGTATCGCTCCAACCCAACGGAAATTTCACTTTCACACCTCACGCGAACTTCTCAGGCCTCACCAGCTTCTTCATCCAAGCCTGCGATATTGTAGGGCAATGTGCTACTGCTGTGGTGGCAGTCAACGTCGCTGCAGTCAACGACAGTCCCATCGCCCAAAACGATACATTTACGGGCAGCGAAGACACAGCAGTGAACGGCTCGGTCAACACCAACGACTCCGACATTGACTCCAGCCCACTCAACTATACCGTGGTTACGCCTCCGGCATTCGGTTCGTTGAACCTTGCCTCCAACGGGGCTTTTACGTATAATCCTCCGGCCAACCAAAGTGGCAATTATTCATTTACCTACCAGGTATGCGACAATCAAAATGCATGTGCCACAGCTACGGTTAGCTTGACCATACAACCTGTAAATGACCCGCCAGTTGCAGTAACCGATTTCTTTACAACTACAGAAGACAATGTTCTCTCAGGTACCGTTGCCAATGATATCGACATCGACTCGCCTTCGCTGAGCTATACTTACTTGAGCGGATTGGCCAACGGCTCCCTTGAAATGAATAGCAACGGAACATTCAGTTATTTCCCCAACGAAAACTGGAGCGGAATAGAAACAGCCACCTATACGGTATGCGACAATCAGAACGCCTGTTCAAACGGCACTTTTCAAATTACCGTCAACTACGTCAATGATGCACCCAATGTGGTGAATGAATCATTCTCGACCAACGAAGACACCCCCATTTCAGGCAACCTCAGCAGCAACGATGATGCTCAAGGCGAAGGTACTTTGACCTATTCGCTTGCATCCATTGTCGAACACGGCGATATAGCCATTCTCCCCAATGGTACATTTACCTATACGCCCGCTGCCAACTGGTTTGGAACCGAAACCATCAATTACAGCGGCTGCAACAGCAACAATGCATGCGATGGCGGCACATTAACCATTACGGTACAAGCCGTAAATGACGCACCCGTCTGCACCGACGCCACCATCAACTTGAATGAAGATGCAAGCCTAGCGGTAGAACTGGCATTGGTGAACGACGTTGACAATTCATCGTTCTCAACCACACTCGACGCATCGCCAAATGGACAAGTGACATTGAACGGCACAATCAACTTCTTGTATATACCGACAACTCATTTTTTCGGTGAAGATACCTTTAGCGTAACCTACTGCGATGCCGCAAACCTGTGTTGTACCGCAACCGTATCAGCAACCATTGATGCTATAAACGATGCTCCATCCACTGCAGATGGCGAGGCAGATGTGAACGAAGACAGCACCCTCAATGGCTCGCTTCCTGCATCCAACGATGTAGATCATAGCAACCTCCAATACGAATTGGTAACAGCACCGATGAATGGTGAAGTCAATGTCAATCCCGACGGAACTTTCACCTATACCCCCGATAACAATTACAATGGGATTGATGCCTTCACATTTAGCGTGTGCGACCCATTGGATGCTTGCGATGCAGCTGTAATGACCATCAATGTTGAGTCGATGAACGACTTGCCCATGGTAGCGGATGAGTCCAATGTTTGCCCCAGCGATCTCAATATCACTGGATCTGTTGCAGCGAACGACAGCGATGTTGAGTCGGAAAACTTAACCTATTCGATCGTGAGTGTCAGCGGCCCAGGCAGCATCGACTTGAATGAAAACGGCACTTACACATTCTATCCCGCTGCACTTGGCTTAACCACCGTTATCTATTCAGCATGCGATGAAGACGGGGGTTGCACCAACGGTACGCTCACCATCGAGACCATTGAAACCAATACTGCTCCAGTTGCAAATGAAGGCTCCTTTATGGCCTATGAAGACACTGACTTCAGCACATCCATTGTTGATCTTGTTGAGGACGGCGAAGGTGGCGACCTACAATTCAGCTTGACCAGCAGCGATGCCAATGCAACCATTGCCCTTAGCACCTCAGGTGTATTGGAATTGATCGGCAACAGCAACTACTACGGTCCGATTGAACTCAGCTATGAAGTATGCGACAATGGAAATCTATGCGCTACATCCACGATCACGATCCAAATCGAGCCAGTCAACGATGCTCCTATCGGTTCGTCCTTAGAAATACTGGGCTATCAAGACCAAAGCGAAACGGCCAATCTCAACGTCAACATTAGCGACGATGGCGAGGGTCCGTATTCCTTCGAATTGATCGAGACCAATTTCGATGGCGATGTCGAGCTATCCTCCAACGGCATACTCACACTTTATCCGTCCCCTTATGTGATGGGCATGTACAGCATTACCTACGCGGTATGCGATGAAGGAGGATTGTGCGACGAAGTATCATCGGATATCTTCATCTTGTTCTTCAACGACCCACCTGTTGTGGAGGATGCTGCATTCAGCACCAATGAAGAACAAGATTATACAGGCTCACTCACTCCTTACACCTACGAACCCGATCAGGAAAACGTAGCCTATAACGTGATCAACCCGCCCATGTATGGCACTCTCGATTTGGCATCCAACGGTACATTTACCTATTCGCCAGACGCCGAATACAGCGGAATGGACCAATTCACTTATATGGCCTGCGACGAAAATGGAACATGCGCAGATGGTGTAATGGATATTGAAGTTGTCTTTATGAATGACTTGCCGATAGCGGCAGACGACTTCTTTATGGTCATGGAGGACGATGATGTAAGCGGCACAGTGGCCACAAACGACATCGAGCTAGACGATGAAATAGATACATACACCGTTATCACGATGCCCGACCACGGCACATTGGTGCTCAACGACAATGGCACATTTACCTATACCCCGTTTGCCAACTACTACGGTATGGATCAAGCGCTCATTATGATGTGCGACCCTTGCGGAGCATGCGACATCAGTGTTCTGGAGTTCGAGGTGACTTTCATCAATGACATGCCCGTTGTAGAAGACGAGTCGATTCTTGTCTATCAAAACACAAGTTACTCTGGCTCTGTAGCCGACAACGATTACGAATTGGACATTGAAGAACTAACGTATTTCATCATCGACGATAATACAGGAGGCATCATCGATTTGCAAGACAATGGCAGCTTTTATTTTGTGCCTGGCGATGACGCGCTCGGTACATTCACACTGGAATACATGGCGTGCGACCCTTGTGGAGCTTGTTCCTACGGCACCTTGACCATTGAGGTCATTCCAATTGAAGGAGGCAATACCGCACCCAATGCCAATAATGTCTCGGATGAAGTTTGTGCAAGCGGCTCCATAACCATTGACCTTGCTCCATACATATTCGATCTGCAAGAACCCGACGGCGACCTGATCATCTCCTTCCTCCAACCCGCAAATGGATCTGCGTCTGTAAATGGTACGAGCATTACCTATCAAGCCAATGACTTTTATGTCGGACTCTTGACGGTGCAGTATGAGGTGTGTGACAACGGCGAACCCGCATTGTGCAATTCTGCGGAGATTGAACTTTCCATATACCCCAGCGAATCGCCTACAATCACAGATTTGTATGTAGAAAATGTGCAATGCTTCGGTGGTTCAGATGGATTCATCGAAATTCTTGGCACATCATCTTCGGGCAATGTAAGTATTGCATGGGCAAATGGCAGTGACGCTAGTGTACTTAACAATCTTTCGGTAGGCGACTATGCACTCACTTTGACCAGCGATGCCATATGCAGTGTTCCGAGCAATTTTCAAATTACAGTAGGTGGACCAAGCACCGGTATTCAAGTGGAGGCCGACATCAATGGCATCAGCGATGACGGCGCGGGAGACATCGCGCTCAACATATCTGGCGGTGTCGAACCTTACGAACTCAATTGGTCCGGTGCATCAGGGAACAACGAAGGCAACAACCTCACAAACATCACCACAGCCGGAACTTACTTTGTCACCATTGAAGACGCCATGGGTTGCTCTGTCGATACCAGCTTCTTAGTTAGCGGTATAGATGAAATGGCGCTTGATGCTACAATTCGATACTGGCCAAATCCAACCCATAGTAATTTGTTTTTGACCATAGAAGGAATTGGAGGACAAAACACTTCCATCCAAATCCTCAATGCACAGGGACAGATCATTACCGAACGTTCATTCGGCAGCATGCCGATGCGACATTCCGAAACATTTGATGTGCAGCAAATGGCCAGCGGGCTATACCATATTCGCATCTTGGCCAATGGCCGCAGCGCGGTTTATCCTTTTATTAAAGAATAAGACAACACAAAAAACAAGCAATACAAATGGCCCGAAAGGGCCATTTTCATTTTAATCCGATTGCAGCCATGTATTAAATCAGCTAGCATGTGTTGCGTTAGGATAGCTGACTTTTGAATTGAATAGAGCGATCAACAACAAAAAAGGCCTTTGTCAAGGCCTTTTCGTGAAATATCAAGACGTTGTCTATTTGCTCAAATACAGATTTCGCTCCGAATAGATCTGGCGGAAGAATGGATCTCGCAGGTCTTTCACAAAACGAATGGCTTCGCCCGTGCTCTTCATTTCAGGACCCAACTCCTTCTTGACTTCGGGGAATTTCTCGTAACTGAAAACAGGAACTTTTATCGCATAACCATTGCGCTTTGGCGCAAAATTAAAATCCTTGACCTTCTTTTCACCGAGCATCACTTTGGTGGCATAATTGACATACGGTTCGTCGTAAGCTTTAGCAATAAAAGGAACCGTGCGAGATGCCCTTGGGTTGGCTTCGATGACGTAAACAATATCGTCTTTAATCGCAAATTGAATATTGATGAGACCAACGGTATTTAAGGCTTTAGCAATGGTCTTGGAATGCTCCGTGATTTGGGTCATGACGTAATCGCCCAAATTGTATGGGGGCAGCACCGCATAACTATCGCCACTATGGATTCCCGCGGGTTCAATGTGCTGCATGATACCGATGATGTAAACATCCTCTCCATCACAGATCGAATCGCTCTCGGCTTCAATTGCTCCTTCCAAAAAATGATCGAGCAAAATTTTGTTGTCGGGCATATCGTTGAGAATATCGACCACATGTTTTTCCAATTCGTCTTTGCTGATGACGATCTTCATTTTTTGTCCACCCAAAACGTAGCTTGGGCGCACCAGAAGAGGGAATCCCAACTCGTCGGCCAACTCAAGGGCTTGCTCAGCGCTCTCCACTACACCAAATTTCGGATATGGAATATTGTGCTGCTTCAACAGCGTAGAGAAACTGCCGCGATCCTCTGCCAAATCGAGCGACTTAAAATCGGTACCCAAAATGCGAATGCCATACTTCTCCAATTTCTCCGCGAGCTTCAATGCCGTTTGGCCGCCCAATTGAACAATCACTCCTTCGGGTTTTTCGTGCTGAATGATATCGTAAATGTGCTCCCAAAAGACGGGCTCAAAATAGAGTTTGTCGGCGGTATCAAAATCCGTGGAAACGGTTTCGGGATTGCAGTTGATCATAATGGTTTCATAGCCGCACTCCTTGGCAGCCAACACACCGTGCACGCAGGAATAATCAAACTCGATGCCCTGCCCAATGCGATTTGGACCACTGCCCAGTACCACGACTTTTTTGCGCTCCGAGGGTATACTCTCGTTTTCCTCATCGAAAGCGCTATAATAGTAGGGAGTCTTTGCTTCAAACTCCGCTGCACAGGTGTCCACCAACTTGTACACCCTTTTGATACCCATTTCATGACGGCGTTCGGCAACCGTACTTTCCAAACAACCCACGATGTGTGCAATTTGTCGATCAGCGTATCCCATCTGCTTGGCCTCCTGCATCAACTCCTTGGGCAGCGTTTGAATGGTAAACTTCTCCATCTTGCGCTCGAGCAGCACCATTTCATCAATTTGACGCAAGAACCAAGGATCAATTCGCGTCTTCTCCTGGATGGTTTTGAATGGAATACCCAACTTCATCGCATCGTACACATGGAACAATCGATTCCAACTGGGGTGTTCCAACGAATGCAACAAACTCTTTTGGTCCTTCACTTCCCTTCCATCTGCACCCAATCCGTTGCGTTTGATCTCAAGAGATTGACAAGCCTTTTGGAGCGCTTCTTGAAAATTTCGCCCGATGCCCATCACTTCACCCACACTTTTCATTTGCAAACCCAGCTCGCGGTTGCTTCCTTGGAACTTATCGAAATTCCAACGCGGGATCTTCACGATCACGTAATCCAAAGTAGGTTCGAAAAAAGCCGAGGTCGATTTGGTTATCTGATTGCTCAATTCATCCAAATGATAGCCAATCGCTAGTTTGCTGGCAATCTTTGCAATGGGATATCCCGTAGCCTTGCTGGCGAGGGCCGAAGATCTGGAAACACGTGGATTGATTTCGATGGCGATAATATCCTCTCGTTCATCTGGACTAACGGCAAACTGAACATTGCAACCACCTGCAAAATTCCCGATGGCCCGCATCATGCGTATGGCCATATCGCGCATCTTCTGATAGGTGGTATCGCTCAATGTCATAGCAGGAGCTACCGTAATGCTATCGCCCGTATGAATGCCTATGGGGTCAAAATTTTCGATCGAACAAATGATGGTCACATTGTCGTTGGCATCGCGAAGCAATTCCAATTCAAATTCTTTCCACCCCATGAGCGCTTTGTCGATCATCACCTCGTGAATGGGCGACAAATGCAGACCACGATCGAGCAATCCATCGAACTTCTCGGCCTCGTAAACGATGGCCGCTCCGCTGCCTCCAAGGGTATACGAAGGACGAATGCACAATGGAAAACCAAATTCCTGTGCAATTTCTTTTCCTTCTAAAAACGATTTTGCGGTGCGTTGTGGAGCCATGGGCACTCCGATTTCACCCATTAACTTTCGAAATGCCTCACGGTTTTCGGTGATTTCAATGGCCTTGGTATCCACGCCAACCATTCGCACGCCGTATTCCGCCCAAATTCCCATTTCCTCGCATTGGATGGCGAGATTCAATGCAGTTTGACCACCCATTGTGGGCAACACAACATCCACCTTATGGTTGTTTAGAATTTGAACGATACTCTCATGTTCCAGGGGCAACAAATAAACATGATCCGCCACAACCTTATCGGTCATGATAGTGGCAGGATTGCTATTGATCAGAATGACTTCGATTCCTTCTTCGCGCAGAGAACGAGCTGCTTGGCTTCCGCTGTAGTCAAACTCGCAAGCTTGACCGATGACTATGGGTCCCGATCCAATGATCAAAACCGACTTAATTGAGTTGTCTTTGGGCATTTTTTTTTTATCTGACCAGTCTTTCGTCCGATCAGTTAATCCAAAATGTTCTTTGATAAAGCGGTGCAAAAGTAGCTATTCCAATGGGTTCGCGATTAACAAAATATGAACGAACTTCGCAAAGCGCATAGAATCCACACATTCAGCTCATTTGCTCTTTTGCCCACCGTGAAAAATCAACTATTCCAACACCGTGACATGGTCCTCGCTTACCGAGAATGGGGAGCAGGCGACGACGTGGTGCTGTGTTTCCATGGTTTTGGTCGCGATGCATTGGATTTCGAAATCTTCTTGCCATTGCTTCGGCCCAATCAGCGCATGATTGCAATCAACCTGTTGGCTCACGGCTCTAGCGCTTTCAACGCTTCTCGATCCTATTTGCAGGCCCTGCAGCCCCAAGAATGGGTAGAATGCTTGGAGGCGTTTTTAACTCTTAACAACATCCAAACCTTCCATTTGGTAGGATACAGCATGGGCGGCCGCGTAGCACTTTGCACCTGGCAATGGATGCACCAGCGCACCGAAAGTGTGGTGCTGCTTGCTACGGATGGACTCAAAAAAAACATGTTGTACCGCTTTGCTAGTGGAACCCGCGCCGGAAGAGCCATTTATAGGTATTGCATCGAGCATCCTGAGGCGTTATTCAAATTGGTGGGGGCCTTGCATCGACTCAAAATATTGCCCCCAAAATTGTTTCGTTTCGTTCACGTCCATCTGGATTCCCAACCAAAAAGACAACAGGTTTACGATGCATGGTTGGCATACCGCTGCTTTTTCCCCAGCCTAATGGGGCTCAGCAAAATTCATAAGAAAAACGCTGTCCCTTTGACGCTTTTGTTTGGCGACAACGATTCGATCATTCGGCCGCGACTAGCCCATCGCATTACCTCAAAAT
>CANHSF010000081.1 GCA_947463065.1 Flavobacteriales bacterium
GATCCGAAGAAAACGCAACTTGCAAGCATTGCAACTTGAGGCACAAATGCAGCGCGAACTGAAACGTTTGGAGCAGGAGAGCAATCAAAAGAGCTTGGACGCTATTGCACTCGAGCGCAACCGCATTGCATCCGATCTTCACGATGATTTGGGAGCTTCATTATCGGGAATCAATATCTACAGTTCTTTGGCCGTGAAACCGGGGTTGGATGAGGCCACCCGTTTGAAGTGGATCGAGAAAATCAAGGCACTCAGCAGTCAAATGAATGAAAACATGAGTGACATCGTTTGGTCGATTTATGCGGTGCACGACAATTGGCCAAGTGTTGTGCTGCGCATGCAGGCCTATGCTGCCGAGGTGCTGTCCTTGCAAAACATAACGGTGCGATTTGATGTCGATAAGAATTTGCTGCAGATAGCAGCCAGTTTGGAGTTGCGCCATCACTTGATGATGTGTTTTAAGGAGGCGGTGATCAATGTTTGCAAATACAGCGATGCCAAACACGTCAATATCGCTTTGCATTTGACCGACAAGCATTTGCAACTGCTCATACAAGACGACGGCGTGGGATTTCGCAGGGATGCCGAACAAGCTGGAAACGGCCTAAAAAACATGGAACGACGCATGGCCAAATTGCACGGTCAACTCACAGTGCATTCCGAAAATCAAAAAGGTACAAAAATCGTTTTCGTTGTTCCCGTTCAACAGGATTCGACTACCGCCGTCTGAGCGCTTCGCTGGATTGGACCAATTCCTGAAGGCTTTTCTGGGGTCCAGGGTTTTGGGCTTGATATGGCTTGGATTTGTTACTGAATGAAAATTGCGCTATATTCGTTGTGAAATGTGGGTGTCAACCAACTGACCGATGCCCATTGAAGAGTAGAATACGATTCGAATTTGGCCAAGCCTGCTTTACACCAATGTGTCGAGCGTTCAAGGCCAAGGATAACATGAAAAATCTAAAACATCTGTGCATTCTAAAGAACGAATGACAACTGAATTGAGCAATGCTAACTAATCAATGGGATCATATCATTCGTCTGGTGCGTATGCCCCAATCCGAAAACGAAACGGCGGAATATGTTAGGCGCATGGCTTTGACCAATTTTATCGTAGTCGCTTGTTTTGCGGTTAATCTTATCGGTGTTGTATTCGACTATTTTTTGGCGTACAACGCCGAACTCATCGCATTGGACATGTTGGGGGTTGTTTTTTTCGGTGTGCTTGTGGCCTTGCATAGACGTTTGAAAAGGCAAGTGTTCACCGCTACTGTGCTCTTTTCATCGCTACTGATTTACATCACCTACATGTCGGTTTTCTTTGGCAAAGAGGTTTTTATCATCCTATATCTCTACAACCTGATCATTGCTTCGTTTTTTATGTTTGACATCCGCACATGGATTTTCAAGGGACTGATTTTTTGTGCCTTGATCAGTATGCTGTGGTTGGAATTTTACGGGTTTAATATGCAAGCCCAAATGCAATTTTCTGCTGCTGAATTAACGAATTTGAGGTTGTTCAGCATTACAGCCAATATTCTGCTTTTTGTGGTGTTGGTGGTCATTATGGACAGGGGTATTCGCAGGGTGCAAGTAGCGCTCATTTCCAATCGCAAAAGAGTGGAAGAGTTGTCTGATCGTTTGCAAATGCTCTGCAATCTGAAGGAGGAATACAATACGTCTTTGTTGCAGCAACGCGATAGTTTACTCATGAACAAGAGCGATCTTAAAGCCATTTCTGGACTGACATCGATACGCAGCGAAGAACGCGAGCGAGCGCGCATTGGCAAGGAGCTAAGCCAATCGGTGGGAGAATTGTTGATCAAATTCAAACTCAGAATGGGCAATTTGAGTCCTTATGTCGACTCCAAGGATCGAGCGGAGTTCGAAGACACTCTGCGGATCATCGATATGGCGCGCGATGAAATTTCTAAGGTGAGTGAGGTCTTGGATCCAATGGAATTCAATAAATTGAGATTGGATGAGGCCTTGCGCACCCACATCAAAAAGCTCAAGACGAAATACGCTGTAGCCATCGACTTTCTCAATGTGGGTTACAATGGCCAATTGGTCAAAGAACAAGAATTGTTGGTGTATCGCGTATTGAGCGAGATGCTTACGGCCATCGTAGAAAATGATCGCATGGTGCATTGCGATGTGCGATTGGAGGTGATGGAGCATTATATGTCCATTTTGATTCAAGAAAGAACCAAGTCCGGTAATCAAGCACCTGAGGTAGCGTGGTTCACGGATGCATCGTTTCAAGATCGTGTCCAGATTATCGGGGGTTTCGTGCACCACAAACGCGATTTGGAAAAGGGCAATGCGATTTTGATCGAGATTCCGGTTCCTGATTTGGAAAGTGCCACTCAACACCGCAACGCATCATGAACACGGTTGCCAATATATCGCTGCAGTTGCGTCGCTGGTTATTCAGCGATGGCATGGATTGGGCTACCGAAGAGGATTTGATGCACACGCGTACTTTGCGCATGTCGGTGATCATCATGGTGGTTTTTTTGGCTCGCCTAGTATTGGACACATTGTTTGTCCATGATACGCTACGGATTATGATGGACGCTGTTTTCATTGTCCTGTTTGTCTCGGTGACATGGTATTTTTACAAAAGCCAAAGCCGTATTTTGTCCTCGCTATGCTACAATGTGTTGATCAATGTTTGGATGTTTTACAATGCCAATTATTTTGGCAAAGACAGCATGATGGTTTTGCTTATTTTCTGCATCGCCCCATATGCCTATTATGTAGTGGGTGCTCGTATCAAATGGTTGTTGGCCTCATGGCTTATCTTGCCTTGCCTCAATTTTATGATTCTGGAATGGGGCGATTACAATTTTTTTCCCGATCACAGGTATGGAGGTGTTGATTTGACTTGGACCCGGGCCATGGTGGTCTTTTCCTCATTCGTGCTGCTTATAACACTCATGTTTTCCATTCGGATGCTTATTGTGAAACGCGAACGCATTTTGGCCGATAGCCACGATGAACTGTTGCGCATGGTGGAAAGGATCGAGATGCTGACGTTGGTGAAAGAGAAAAACAACGGAGCCTTGAGAGAGGAGCTGCAAAGTTTGGTCGAAGAAACCAAACGCATCAGTGTGGAAGCGAGTCTGGAGGCCCTGCGCAGTGAGGAGCGCGAAAGGGCGCGTACTTCGGCGGCGCTCATTGAAAACTTGGGCGGTTTGTTATTGGCCATGAAGTACAGGTTTGAGGCATATTTCCCTTTGGTTCGTGGCGATCGAAGCGCGGAGTACCGAGAGGCCGTCGGTCTAATCGATAAGGCTTTGGTTGATCTCTATGAGACGTGCGGGTATTTGCAAACTGAACAATTGCAGCAGTTGGGATTGGTAGAAGCGCTTCGGCAAGTGTATCACGCCATGAGCGAGAATCACAGCATTCGCATTCAATTGGAGAACCTCAACTACACGGATCAGCTCTCTCACGAACGCGAACGTATCGTTTATCGGGCCATGTTGCTGCTCATCAATAGTGCTTTAAAAAACAGCAACCCCTTTCGCTGCGAGATCACCATCCAATGCACTGCCGATATGGTGTCCATTCATCAAAACGATGAGACCGTGGAACAGCCGGAGGATGGAACGGGTATCAACGAAAATTTGCGTCAAATCCGTGAACTCATCGCTCTTGTAGGAGGTATGGTGCACCACAAATCTGTCGTGGGCAAAGGCGCTACTACGGTGGTCCAAATACCATTGAATTCGTAATCCAACTTTTGCATTATTGCCGCTGGCTCATCTGGGCATGTGTTAACCATTCAGAAGGACCTTCAATTGGAGTGCACAATGCCCTTGATCGCGCGTTGGCCATTGGCGCTGGGGTGGTTGTACTGAATTGTGGGCACTGAGCCACGGTGTGCATGGGAGAACGCAAGAAAAAAAAACGACCGAATGGGTATTCGGTCGTTTGTATTTGAAGGCTGATGTGTTGGAATCAGCGTCTGTGCTTGGTCTTACGCATCGATTTTCGCGTACTTGGCGTTTTCTTCGATGAATGCACGGCGTGGTGGAACATCGTCGCCCATCAACATGGAAAAGACGTGATCGCATTGCGCTGCGTTTTCTATGGTGACTTGGCGAAGCGTGCGATTGGCCGGATTCATGGTGGTTTCCCACAATTGCTCGGCATTCATTTCTCCCAATCCCTTGTAGCGCTGAACATTTACAGTGGCATCGGGTGTGTTGCCTTTGAGCTCGGCAATCAACGCATCGCGTTCTTGTTCGTTCCATGCGTAGATGGCCTTGTTGCCGCGCTTCACCAAATACAGCGGTGGAGTGGCAATGTAGATATAGCCTTGTTCGATCAACTCTTTCATGTGGCGGAAGTAAAACGTCAAGATCAACGTTTGGATATGTGATCCATCCACGTCCGCATCGCACATGATCACAATCTTGTGGTAACGGAGTTTGGTGAGGTTGAGCGCCTTGCTGTCGTCTTCGGTACCGATGGTCACGCCCAATGCCGTGTACATGTTGCGGATTTCTTCGTTGTCGAAAATTTTGTGTGGCATGGCTTTCTCCACATTCAATATTTTTCCGCGCAAAGGAAGAATGGCTTGGAAATGGCGATCGCGGCCTTGTTTGGCTGTTCCACCTGCGGAGTCACCCTCAACCAAGAAAAGCTCGGATTTGGAAGGGTCCTTTTCCGCACAGTCGGCCAGTTTGCCGGGCAATCCGCCGCCGCCGCCTACGGTTTTGCGTTGCACCAATTCGCGGGCTTTTTTCGCCGCGTGGCGCGCTTGCGCAGCGAGCACCACTTTATTTACAATTTGGCGAGCGTCTCCGGGGTTCTCCTCCAAATAGGCTTCGAGCATTTCGCTCACCACTTGGCTCACGGGCGCTACTGCTTCGCGGTTGCCCAGTTTGGTTTTGGTCTGGCCTTCGAATTGTGGTTCGGCCACTTTTACCGATACGATGGCAGTCAAACCTTCGCGGAAGTCGTCGGGCGAAATCTCAATTTTGAGTTTTTCCAACATGCCACTTTTCTCCGCATAATTTTTCAACGTGGTGGTCAAGCCGCGACGAAATCCGCTGAGGTGGGTCCCCCCTTCGTGGGTGTTGATGTTGTTCACATAACTGTGTACGTTTTCGTTGAAGCTGTCGTTGTATACCATGGCTACTTCAACAGGAATATCCCCATCGGTGCGCTCCATGTGAATGATGCGGTTGATGATGGCTGGGCGATTTTCATCGATGTATTTGACAAACTCAACCAAGCCTTGTGAACTGTGAAATGTTTCTGCTTTCGGCTCGCCATTTTCTTCGATCACACGACGGTCGGTCAGCGTCAGTTTGATGCCTTTGTTGAGAAACGACAACTCACGAAGACGAGTCGCCAAGGTCACATAATTGTACTCGCTTACATCGAATATGCTGGTGTCGGGCTTGAAGGTCACAATGGTGCCGCGGTATGTGGTTTCACCAATTTGTTTGACTTCATGCAAAGGTTTACCGATGCTGTACTCTTGCACGTAGATTTTTCCGTCGCGGTGCACTTCGGCGCGCAAATGGGTGCTCAATGCATTCACACAACTCACGCCCACACCGTGCAAACCTCCAGACACTTTGTACGAACCTTTGTCAAATTTACCTCCGGCTCCGATTTTGGTCATGACCACTTGGAGAGCCGATACACCTTCCTTTTTGTGCATGTCCACGGGTATGCCGCGTCCATTGTCTTTCACCGTTATCGAATTATCGGTGTTGATGTCTACGCTGATGTCGTTGCAATATCCGGCCAAGGCTTCGTCGATGCTATTGTCTACTACCTCGTACACCAAATGGTGCAATCCGCGAATGCCGGTATCGCCGATGTACATCGATGGGCGCATGCGCACGTGCTCCATGCCCTCCAGACTCTGAATATTATCTGCGGTATAATTTGCAGCTTTCGAGGCCGACGTTTCTTCTGTCATAACTGTTGTTGTTTCTTCCACTGTTGCAAAATCAAAATTGAATGAATTCTTCGATTCCGGACATGCATTTCCTCAGTGCAAAGCGCATCGAATGTTCTCGGAGAGATTTCGGTTAAAGTGCGGTCTGTTGAGGTAAAAAAGCCGATTTTGAATCGAACGCGAATATACCACTGAAATCGCCAATTTTGGTCGGATTTTGTGCATTTTCTGCAACCTGCGTTATACACATTTCATCAACATGCGGGAGGTGAAAAGTGGGCTCGGCTTGGGGTTCTAAGTCGTTGGTTTTAAAGGTTTTGAAATTGCTCGAAATTTTTGGCCGCCAAAGCCATCCGCGAGCCGTACCAACTGAACATTTCACCGTCCACCAAAATCACTTTTTTAGTGGGAAAAAGGGCTTGCATTTCTGCTCGATGGTCCGCTCCAAACGGATAGGGCTCACTCGACAACAACAGGTATTCGGCATCGCTCGCTGCAATGTCTTCTGCCCGCACTTCGGGGTACCTTGGATCGGCCAATTGATCCGACGCATTGGCAAATCCGGCACAATGCATCAATTGATGGATAAACGTGGAACGACCTGCCACCATCCAAGGTTTGGCCCAGATAAAATAAAGTGCTCGGCGTTGGTGATGCTGCTGCAATTGGCCGAATCCGCTTTGAATGCGTTCGAGCCACCATTGGCCCAACGCCTCTGTGCCTGTGAGGGTAGCCAAGCTGCGCATCATAGCGTAGCTGTCTGCCAAGGTGATGATGTCGCTGGTCCACACAGCATAATCGCGTTGCAAGGCCAAGATGTCTGCTGCGGTATTTTCTTCTTTGTTGGCGATGATCAAATCGGGCTGCAACGCCGCAATGCGGTCGTGGTGCAGGTTTTTGGTGCCGCCTACGATGGTTTTCCTGCGCCGTGCCTCTTCGGGATGCACACAAAATTTGGTGATGCCTACAATGCGGTCATCCAACCCCAAATCGAATAGGTATTCGGTTTGCGATGGTACCAAACTCACGATGCGCTGGGGCAGTTGCGCGAGGTGGATGGAATGTCCAATTTGATCCGTATGCATCGGCATGGGACAAAAGTAAAAGTTTTGGAGCTTCCACACGTGCTTAAAACAGCGTAAGCACGGGCTGCGGTATCAAGGTGTTGGCTTGTTTGCCCAGCAAGCGCAAGTGCATGGCAAAGTCTTTATCGTAGCCGTGGCAGGTCAGAAAGGTGTCGGCCCCCGTGGCCAAACAAACGCTTTCGAGTCCCGCAAAATCGGCGTGGTCGCTGAGGGCAATCATGGTGTCGACAAAACGGGCCATGGGGCGCGACTTCAATTGGGCCCAACCGCTGAGATAGGCGGTACGATGCGTCGGCAATTGCTGTAACCACGATCCTTTGAGAATGCCCGGTGGTGCTATGATCACCTGCCCTTCGATCGCTTTGCGCGGCGTTTGTGGTGTGATGACTTCGGTGGCGGGCAAGTCGGTGAGATAAGTCCGCAGACAATCTTGCACCTGTTGCACGCTGTTGTGCGCATAAATTTTCGGAAAACGCGGGGCAAGCGCCGAAATTACGCGTTGTGCTTTGCCCAGGGCGTAACAGATCAATACGCTGGCTTTGCCTTCGCTTTGGTTCATGTGGATCCATTGGGCGATATCGTTCATGATGTCCTGTTCGGGTTTCCAATGAAATGGGGCGATGCCGAAGGTGGATTCGGTGACAAACGTGTGGCAAGGAACAATGTCGAGGGGCGTGCAATAGGGGCTGTGGGCGTTGTGGTAGTCACCGCTTACCACTGCGACTTGTCCTTTGTAACTGATGCGAACCATGGCGCTTCCCACGATGTGACCCGCGGGGTGAAGACTGATGTTCACCCCTTGAAGCGAGCGTTTTTCGCCATAGGCCATGCCCACCGTCTGGATGCCCTCGCCCAATCGCAGGCGAAGAAGCGGTACGGTGTCGTGGTGGGCCACATACAGGCGCATCCCCGGGCGGGCGTGATCGCTGTGGGCATGGGTGATCACGGCCTTGGGCACAGGCCGAATCGGATCGATGAAAAAATCGCCTACCGGACAGTACAGTCCATGCGCTGTCCACTGCAAAAGAGGCGATGTTTCCATGCTCCAAAGATAATGGCAATGCATGGTTCGCTTCGCTCAGTATCCACCGCAAAGTCGCAGAGTCGTAGAGGCTTATTGCAATGCGGGTATAGATGAGATAGGAACGCTAACGTGCATCCCTATTGCTGCTCTGCTTGCATCGCTGCTTGTCTCTGCGCCTCTGTGCCTCTGCGGTGAATAGGAGCACAGCTCCCTTTTGTTATGTTCGCTTCGCTCAAGGGACAACCGCAAAGTCGCAGAGTCGCAGAGACTCATTGGAACGCTGGCAGAGATGCAATAGCAGCGTATTATTGCGCCCCTATTGCGTCTCTAATTTCATCCCAACAAGTCTCTGCGCCTCTGTGCCTCTGCGGTGAATAGGAGCGCAGCGACCTTTAGGAACGCGGGTACAGATGCAATTGCACCCCAACACGGCATCCTCCCAGCCCCAGCGGGGCGACCTTTTGGTTAACACCCCACGATCGCGATCTCAGCGAACCAATCGTTTTGGTCGCCGTAAAGGGTAAAAAAGGGCAGAAAAATTCCCAATGTTTTTCCAAGCCTACCTAACTTTGACCACTTCAACATTATCAGATCGTTAGTTATGAGTGACCATTCTTATTTGAGCAATTCGGAAATCGCAAGTATGGAAGCATTGTACAATGCGTACAAAGCAGATAAAAACAGTGTGGATGCTAGTTGGCAGCGCTTTTTCGAAGGTTTTGAATTCCAAAACGCCCAATTTCCCGTATTGCCCGGCGAAGGCAATGGTGGTGGTGTAAGTGTAGGAACACAAAAAGAATTCAAGGTCATCAATCTGATCAATGGTTATCGCCAACGCGGGCACTTGTTCACCAAAACCAATCCGGTACGCGAACGCCGCAAACACATGCCCACTTTGGCCTTGGAGAATTTTGGCTTGTCGGATGCCGATTTGAACACCACGTTTCAAGCCGGTCAAGAAATAGGTTTGGGCCCCGCTACCTTGGCGCAAATTCTTCAACATCTCGAAAATTGTTATTGCCAGAGTGTTGGCGTAGAATATATGTACGTGCGCGATCCCGAGCGCGTCAAATGGTTGCGCGAACACATCGAAGCGGTCAACAAACCGCAGTTCTCGGTGGAGGAAAAGAAAGCCATTTTTGAGATGGCTAGCAGAGCCAGTTTGTTTGAACAATTCATCCACCGCCGTTTTGTGGGCGCCAAGCGATTCAGCGCAGAAGGTGTCGAGGCAGTCATTCCCGCCATGGAGTTTTTGGTGCGCGAAGGCGCTGCCATGGGGGTCAAAGAATTTGTGATCGGTATGGCCCACCGCGGTCGCCTCAATGTGCTGACCAATATTTTGGGAAAACCCCACGCCGAAGTGTTTAAGGAATTTGAAGGCGCTGAATTTGAAGAAGATGCCTCTTTCGACGGCGACGTAAAATACCACCTCGGTTATTCGCGCGATGTGCAAATGGGCGAGAAAATGGTGCACCTTACGCTTTGTCCCAACCCATCGCACTTGGAAGCGGTGAATCCAGTAGTCGAAGGGTTGACCCGCGCCAAGATCGATCATTACTTAAAAGACGAAGATGCCATTGTGCCCATTTTGGTGCACGGCGACGCGGCTGTAGCGGGTCAAGGCATTGTTTACGAAGTCATTCAAATGGCTGGTTTGGACGGCTACCGCACGGGCGGAACGGTTCATATCGTCACCAACAATCAAGTGGGCTTTACGACCAACTACCTCGATGCGCGCACCAGCACGTATTGCACCGATGTGGCCAAAACCACACTGTGTCCCGTGTTCCACGTCAATGCCGACGATGTCGAAGCGGTAGTGGCCACTATGAAATTGGCGCTAGAATACCGTCAGAAATTTAATATGGATGTGTTTGTGGACCTTTTGGGATACCGCAAATACGGCCATAACGAGGGCGACGAACCCAAATTCACTCAACCCTCATTGTACAAATTGATCAGCGCCCACAAATCGTTGCGCGACTTGTACAAAGATCGTTTGATCCAAGAGGGCGTAATCTCTGCCGATGAGGCTGAGGCGGTGAAAGCCAATTTTGAAAAGGAATTGGACGACGCTTTGGCATTGGCCAAAACCAAAACCAAGACCTTCGTGAAGCACTTCATGGAGGAAACCTGGAAAGATTTTAGACCCGCCACTGCAGAGGATATGCAAAAAAGCATCGATACAGCAGTCGCAGCCAAAACACTCAAGGCGCTAGCGGTCAAAATCAGTACCCTCCCTGCCGAAGAAAAAATATTCAGCAAAACGGCAAAAGTGTTTTCGGATCGTCTCAAAATGATCCAAGACGATCAACTCGACTGGGGCATGTGTGAAATGTTGGCCTATGCTTCTTTGCTCCACGAAAATCACCCCGTTCGCCTAAGTGGGCAGGATGTGGAGCGCGGCACATTCTCGCACCGCCATGCTGTGGTCAAAACGGACGAGGATAGCGAAAAGGAAATTGTATTGCTCAACACCGTGAACCCGAATCAGAAATTCAATGTCTACAACAGCTTGTTGTCGGAATACGGCGTATTGGGTTTTGACTACGGTTATGCCTTTGCGACACCCAATGGATTGACCATTTGGGAAGCCCAATTCGGTGACTTCAACAATGGCGCTCAGATCATCATTGACCAGTTCATATCGGCGGCCGAAGACAAATGGCGTACGATGAACGGCATTACCATGTTCTTGCCCCACGGCTACGAAGGTCAGGGCAGTGAGCACAGCAGTGCGCGTATGGAGCGTTACTTGCAGTTGTGTGCGGAGAACAACATGTACATATGCGATGTAACCACGCCAGCCAATTTCTTCCACCTGTTGCGTCGTCAAACCAAAACGGCATTCCGCAAGCCCTTGGTGGTATTCACACCGAAAAAACTGTTGCGTTATCCCAAAGCGGTATCATCCATGAAGGAACTCACCAAAGGCGGCTTCCAAGAGGTATTGGACGATACTATCAATAAAAAACAAGTGGAGGTAGTAGCCTTGTGCACCGGCAAAGTGTATTACGAAGCTTTGGAAATGCGCGAAAAACTTGGCGTTGATTCGATCGCTTTGGTGCGTGTGGAGCAATTGTATCCGCTGCCGGTTGAACAAATCACCGCTGTGCTCAACGGCTACAGCAAAAAGGCCAAGATCGTTTGGTTGCAAGAAGAACCCGAAAACATGGGCGCTTGGAGCTATATGTTGCGTGCCCTGCGCCATTTGAATTTGGATGTAGTGGCTCTGCCTGCATCGGCCTCACCGGCTGCGGGTTCCAGCAAGGTGCACGAACAACGCATGAAAAACCTGTTCGAACGTTTGTTCGGTAAAGTGGGAGTGGGGGTGTAAATCATAGTACACGATGAGAAAGAGCTTGACACTATGCACAATTGTGATGTTGAGCTTGGTGATGGTCTCTTGCAATAACGCAGATTCCTCGAGCTGGTCCGATTTAACAGCGTCTTTGATGGTAGTCGCCCAACAGGAGAACTTTGCCGTTCCCGGGAATTTCATTCGCCTCGATAAAAATAAAAAATACTTCATACATGCGTGGTGGGATGATACCCTTATGTTCAAATACAAGCGTCTTACTGAGGTAAAAAAACACCAGAAGCATTGGATCAAAAAGGAAGGATGTGAAGCCTATTATGACACCCTTCGTTCGTTGTTGGATCCAGCGATGATGGCTATCCATCGAAAAGCATGGCAAATAGCCGAGGTGAATTGCCGAGGGAGTGCTAAACCTGGGGAACATATGGTGGTAACGCTGATTTCAAAGGATGACAGACCTGGTTGGTATCGCGTTGAGGTTCGCAGGTATTATATAGATGGTCGATTAAGTGCTTCATGGCCGATTCCCTACCTTTCCGTTCATGAGTCAAACGACAGTGTGATTGTGAATGATTTGACTCGGGGTGATTTATCGCTTGAGGAATGGCGAAGGTTGGAAACGAATGCGCAAGTCGCGGGGATGGTTTGCGTCGATAACATCTATGTATGCAATCGGAGTGGGTTTTAGTACTCATCGCTCTGGGGCGAGCTTAGCGCAGCGTATCCTCCTTGGGGATTTAAAAATTGAACTATTTAAAATTTAAAGAAAAAGATTCTTCGCTGTTGAAACATTGCCCCAACAACAAACTTGGGGCGGGCTTAGCGCAGGGGGTATGATGCCTCAAACAATGTTGAATTCAAAAGTGACGCATTGCTCTTTGGCGCGGGCTTAGCGCAGCGTATCCCGTGCCTATACTCTCGCGGGCTTGTAGCCCGCATAGATGATGTTAAAGAAAAAGGTGAGTTCAAACGCCAGGCAATGCCTTGCTCAGCGACGCAATGCCTTGCGTCGATACAGCATTTTCTTTTTTGTTGATATCCGGCCGCCATATGATTTCCCCAGAACCCCAAGCTCCCAGCGGCCGCGGACACACATCGTTCTAGAGCGAATGTTCTTTTAGAATACGGAACATCGTTTTTACATAACCTCGCACCTCGCACCTCCAACCTCGCACCTCCAACCTCCAACCTCTAACTTCTAACCTCGCACCTCTAACCTCCAACCTCTAACCTCCAACCTCTAACCTCCAACCTCGCACCTCCAACCTCGCACCTCCAACCTCCAACCTCCAACCTCCAACCTCCAACCTCGCACCTCCAACCTCGCACCTCCAACCTCTAACCTCCAACCTCTAACCTCCAACCTCTAACCTCCAACCTCCAA
>CANHSF010000082.1 GCA_947463065.1 Flavobacteriales bacterium
ATGTTGAGGTGCAAATATCCCTTTTCATCCACCCATACGTCGGAGTAGCGTTTGGAGAAATAATTGGGACCGGGTCCTACTGCATATTCGTTGCTTTTGACATCCCATTTGCGTCCGGCAAAATGCACCACATCGCCTTGACGCAAAAGCACATCTTCGGGATCGCTTTGTTTGCAGGTCGACAAAGTGAGCGTCGCCAACAACAGTAGAGCTAGTTTCCTCATGGAATCGTAATGTTTTGTTTGAGATTTTCAATCATAAATTCAAATTCTCCACCTTCCCACACGTGGTTGCCGTGGTAATCCACAAACTTCAAATCCCCACGATCGATTTTCATGTACACGGTGATTTTCGATTGAGGAGCCAAGGTATTTTTTACAAATGCTTTGAGCTTGCGCGCATGGGGTGTGGTCGTGGCATACAAATCGCGCACAAACAAGAGCGTAGATTCGTGCACCGTGTAGTTGCTCGGATTGGTGACATCAACGCTCACCTCGTAATAATCGCCTTGTTGATTGATGCCTGGAGTTATTTTAAGGTTGGAGTATTGTACGTTGGCGTAGGTCAGACCATGCCCGAAGGTCCATTGTGGCAGATAGGCGTTGTTCCCGAATTTTTGGTCCAAGGTTTCAGTGTATTTATGATCGTAGGTCAACAGGCTATGATTGAACCGAGGATAGGTCAACGGCAGTCGGCCCGATGGACATACTTTACCATAGAGGATATTGGCCAAAGCATCCCCTCCAAAATCACCCGGCTGATACGCCATGATCACCGCGGCGCAACGATCGGCAATCGTGTTGACCAAGCGTGGACGATTTTCGACCAAAACCAATACCACAGGTTTGCCCAATTTTAGCAACTCTTCCACATAACTGATTTGCGCGGCTTCGAGGTTGAGATCATCGATATCTCCGGGTTTCTCGGTGCTCGGCCATTCGCCCATACACGCTACAATGACATCCGCCGATTGGGCCATGCTTAAAGCCGCTGATGCATCTTTCCACTCGCTGATCCCGCATCCTTCCATGAAGGTAACATTGCTCGACAACTTCGCCATTGCCTCTTGAATCGTATTCATGGCCGCATTGTCCCACTGCGGATCGACACCTTGCCAAGTGCGTGTCCAAGCACCATTTAGCATCACCATGCTGTTGGCAGCAGGTCCGGTGACAAAAACACGTTGATTGATGTTCAACGGCAAAGTCGCCTTGCGATTCTCCAACAATGTGATGGATTTTTCAGCTGCTTCTTGAGCCGTTTTGGTAAATGTAGCACTACCAAATAGGGGATACTCTTGAATGCTGGGCACCAAATCATCGTTGAACAATCCCATTTTTTTCTTCACCATCAAGATGCGGCGCACCGATTCGTTCAAACGCTGTTCTGTAATTCTACCCTCCTGTACAAGCTCGTACAACAGATCGCTGAAATTGTAATCGTTGGGGACCATGCACATATCAATTCCTGCGCTGATGGCCATATAGGTGGCCTCCTTCAATGTAGCTGCTACACGATGGTTCAACTGCAACTTGATGATGTCCTCCCAATCCGTCACAGCTATGCCTTCAAAACGCAATTCGTTGCGCAGGAGGTCGGTCAAAATTTCTTTGCTCGCATGCACCGGTTGGCCATTGATTTCACCGCTGTTGATCATCACCGTGAGCGCTCGATTTTCAATGGCTTTCACAAATGAAGGCAAATAAATTTCGCGCAATACATTGTTGGGGATGTAGGCCGGGGTGCGGTCTTTGCCCGTGCGCGCTGCGCTGTAGCCCAAAAAGTGTTTCATGCACGCCGCTACACGCGATGAATCGGAATTGTCTTGGTATCCGCGAATGGCCGCAGCACCCAATTCAGCACACACCAATGGTTCTTCACCATAGGTTTCAAATACCCGCGACCACAATGGATTGCGCGCAACATCCAACACAGGTGAAAAATTCCACGGAATACCCACGGCGCGTGTTTCGTAGGCGGTGATTTCGGCACCGCGTTCTACCAAGGCGCGGTCAAATGCAGCCGCTTGCCCCAAGGGTTGAGGGAACAAGGTAGATCCCATGACATAGTTGGCACCATGAATGGCGTCGATGCCGTAGAGCACTGGAATTTTGTGCGTGGTTTTGGTCACCGCAAAACGCTGAATGGTGCCGATGATTTGCAACCATTGTTCGCGGGGATAAGCATGTCCTCCGCAATTGAGAATAGAGCCTACGTGGTAATCGACAATGGCCTTGTGCAATTTTGCGCTGTCGATGTGATGGGGTTCAACCAGATTATACACCTCGCCTTCGCACACCACATCCAAATTGAGTTGGGTCATTTGCCCGATTTTTTCGCGCACGGTCATGCGTCGAAGAATGGCTTCGATTTCGGGGTCGGCGCCTGCCGATACCTTAGATGCAGAGCCGCTGGGCATGGAGCAGGCCGCCAATGCCAATAGACCGAAGAGTGCCAGAAAACGTTTGGTGCAATTCATATTATAACGAGACAATTTCTATATGATCCACATACACTTCGCCGTTCGATTCAAATTGAAACATCACCTGTTTGATGCTGTAGATATCGAAGTCGCCGTATTGCATGCCGAATTTGGATAACGGAATTTTGATTTGGGTCCAATTGGATGAAATGGGACCATTGACCACCACATCGGGGGTTGCGCCGGTCCATTTCTGCAGACCGGAATAGTCTTCAAAACCGATGGCCCAAGGCAATCCGTTCATGGGCTTTTGGTCAGTGCGCACGCGAAACGACAATGCGGCTTTCTCATAGATTTGAGAAAAATCTTTGCCTGCCCAACCGTCCCAACCTATGCCCAAGCCCAGCCAAGGACATCCCCCAGCTTGCTTGTTCCATTTGATGTGGAGCGCACCATTGCCATCGAATTTTTGACTCCGCTCT
Source organism: Flavobacteriales bacterium (assembly GCA_947463065.1). Taxonomy (GTDB): domain Bacteria; phylum Bacteroidota; class Bacteroidia; order Flavobacteriales_D; family Sanyastnellaceae; genus CANHSF01. The sequence goes on from CANHSF010000082.1 coordinate 2,905, forward strand.
TGTTCGACCATCACACAGTCTGGACTCTTGGTAAACCACACTTCATCGCTGATGTCGTCGCGAAAAATAGACAACTGCGTATAGCCCATGATATTGAGCGGTTCGGAAGTCGATTCCATTTCGTACAAGCCTTTGGGTTGCACAGCCACACAGCCCGCAAAGACCAAAGCCAAACAAACGATCCACGAATTTTTCATGCCTATGGTCTTAGAGGTGCATTTTCGGTAAAAATCATGTAGTCCAAATACGACTGCGCGTATCCAGAAGTCGGATTGGCCAGGTACAACATGGAGATTTGTTTGAGTTTGTGCGGTTCGCGAATCCCATTGCCAATGTCTGCGCTCGGCTGTCCATTGACCAGAGTGGCGAGATCGGCATACTTCAGGCTGATCAACTGCCAACCGTCTTGATCGGGATGCACTTCCACGGCAAACATGTCTTCGTTGGCGGGATTGAAGGTACCGTCCATGTTGTCGTCTTCGCGAAATTGGAAGAGTATGATGCCATTGCTGTAGGCCGGTTGTTTGTAAACCAGGGTATTGAAATAGACTACCTCTGGATTGGCGTTGAGATCAAATGTGGGATTGCCATAGGCCGTGGCTGGAATATCGAACATACCGATGAGCCAGTCCCAATTGACCAATCCACCCATGTCGTAGTATTTGGAGCCTTGTGCGGCATTGTTGTTGGTTTGCACATTGAAAGACATGTTGGCTCCCGACTGGATGAACGGCACCCAATTGGTGGGAAAACCATCTTCAAAATCGGAGAGCAAAAAACCCTCGTTGATTCGACCACCCAACACTTCCAAGGTATCGCGCAAGGTATCGGGTTCATTCTCTACGGTCAATTGCACTGCACAATCTTCAGCGCGGAACATGGGCAAACGCGACACCGTTCCATTCCAGAGTGCATTGTCCGCATTCAAGAAAGTGGAGAACCCGGAGATTTCCTTTTTTGCCCCGCTTGTGAGTCCCGTTATCTCCAATTTCCAATCTACATTTTTGGAGAATCGCGCTGTGAAATAAGTTGTTTCACCCGTTCCGAAATCCACTGCGCGATCGGAAATATCCAAACCCTCAACGACACTGAACGCACCGTAGAGATCGTTGAGATCCGGTCCATCAAAATCGTCGTCCACCTGACAACCCGCAAGGGCCAAGGCCAGTGTGTAAAAAGCAATTCGTTTGAGCTTCATTTTCATTGTGAATTAAAAGGTAATGGAATACAAGAGCATAACTTGACGCACATCGTAATCGCGATTTGCAGCAACGCCATTGTTCATGTCGAACCAATTGAGTTGAGCGGTCAAAAACGATTTTTCGCTGAAACGGTAACGCAGACCAGCAGCGGTAATGCTTTCGCGACCGTTGACTGCATACTCTGTAAAGTTAAAAATTTGTGCATATTCATCGCGCACAGCAACAAAATCAAAACCTTGGTATTCGATCCATTGCCATCCGGCCAATACATCCAGCTTATTGAGGATTTCGTATTCAAAACCCAAACCAGCAGTCTGTGTGCTAAGGTCCACACCGCGATAAAACTCCGTTCCTTCGCGTGTGGTTTGATCCAAGCGCATGCTGGCTTCGATCGCCCAATCGCGGGTGTTGGTTAATTTTTTGTCGTTGTGCCAGCGCACTTGTACCGAGGTGCGACTGAATTGGCGCGCATCGCGCGTTCCTTCGCCGCGCAACTCTTGCAACATGGTTTGCTCGGCATTGGCATGCACCGTTTCCTTTTGGTTGGTCCATTGCGCACCGATGATCATCCCTTGGCGGTTGGGCGTGGCGGTGCCGTATGGCGTGATGTTGTCGTATTTGGGGGCAAATGCCATCAAATACGGCTGCAACTGCATGGTGTAAAATGCTGATTCGCGCATGATGTCCATCACCGAATAGTCGCGCAAATATTGCTCGTTGCCCAGGCGCTGATAAGCCTCAGGCTGTCCATTGTAATTGATGCGCTTGGTTTGCGCACCGGGGCTTAAGAAGCCTTCGGAGATTTTGCGCGCGATGGCATACACCGACCATCCCATTTTGGTGTGCGATACTTCCAATTTCGCTTCCAAGGCATTGCCATTGATCACGGGCGCCTCGGTGGATTTGCGGATTTCGGTTTTCGATTTCCCCCATTCCACATCTGCTTTCGCTTTCAAATTGTTTTTATCGTATTGCACTGCCATTGTTGTCGTCCATACTGGATTATGAAACAGCGCTTTGTTGCGCGATGTTCCACTGACATCGTACAAATTCACATAATTCAACCCCAGTGACAAGTATTTGCTTTGTACCAATTGGGCCGATGCACCAGAAAACAAACGATCGCTGGTCCCCGAAAAATCGGATGTCCGATTGCGGGTAGTTACCGCTTGGAATTGCAACTCCTGCACGAATCGTTTGAACACCAATCCCCATTCAGCCGCTCCGCCCTGCTGGCGCCAAGCATTGTCAAAATTGTAGAAGTGATCGTAATTGATCACATCCATTTGCTGGCGCAGAGCCGTGGAAAAACCGTTGTAAAACTCTTGATCCTCGTTCCATAGTGTGAGTTTGCTCATGCGGTAGTTGATGTCGCCCAACTGGTAACGCACCACGCCACCGACGACACCGCGCACGGACAATTGGCGCACATCAAATGATACACCCGATCCCCAAAAGCCACCGTAATCGTTGCGCACGCGAACCATTCCGATGATTTCCATTTGATTGTTTGGACGGATGTGTGTGCCCAAATCGGTCATCACATGTCCGCTGTGCAATCGCGGGACGGTGGTGGTATCCTCAACAGCCGTTTGCTGATCGAGTTTATCGCCCATGAAATAGCCGCGCGCAGCCCCTGTAAAGGTCACTTTGCGCGGAGCCGATTGCGCATGCAGCGCTCCCGCGGTGCACAACATCATGAGGCTATAGAGTATGGTTTTTTTCATGCTTTAGAAAAATGCTTTGAGTTCTACAGTGATTTCGCGTCCTCGGAAATGATCTTCGCCAAAACTGCGGTCGGTGAAATAGAACCATCGGTGACGAATATAAAGTCGGGCATTGCGGCCCAAATCGATGTCCAGACCTGCGCCCACCCCTTCGCCAAATTGATTGCGCGGACGACGCGATACTTCGTCGATATCGGTGCGGTAGTTGCCAATTGTGCGCTCGTAACCGTAATAGGCATTGATCATCACCCCACGACTTATGGCGTAATACAATTCCACCTCGGAGGTGTATTGACGAATGTAGGCATCCTCTCCGATGACTACGGTTGGGCTCCATTCACGCTGCGATGATCCAGCTTGCAACAAGGAGAAAATATACAATTCTTTGCCTGCAATTTTTGTTGCGAACTTGGTCTGAAGTTCGGCCATAGCAAAGTGCTTCCTGTACACCGTGACATTGGAACTGTCGTCGCTGAGCTTGACCGTTTGGTACACATCGCGATAGATGTCGGAATACCTGTTGTATGGACCTACGCCAGTTGGGAATGACCAGCGCCACAACCGCGAGCGCACCCATTGATTGACCGGATTGCCCACAGTAATGACCTCGGCCGCTGGCGTCAACTCGGAGGCAAAACCGAAGCCACCTGCAAATTTAATTTTTTTGAGGGCGTATTCCATGTTGAGGTTGAGCCCTTGGCGATTGTTGGTCATCTGCCCCAAACGAACCATGGTGCTGCCAAAGGGCTGCAACAACACCGTGCTGCCCACCTGACCTGCGGGAATATCATTGATCGCATATTCGCGGGTAGCTGTATTCCAATACACCCCGTTGTTGTTGACCACTTTTGGGCTGATGCGGTATCCGTGCAATTCGAACGAAGGGCGACGGCGATTGCCAGGAACAAAGAACTTGCCCTGCATCAGTTCGGCCCAATCCCCATCGTGAATGGGACTGAAATATTGACCTACACCGGCCTCACCTTGGAAACTGTAGCCCTTGCGCTCCAGCATCCACTCTGCTGTTGCAATATGAAAACCAAACGATTCTTGCGCCGTACTGTCGGTGTACTGCAATGAATTGAGCGTGTTGAGGGCAACAAAATTGCGCGCTGACCATTCCTTTTTCACCTTGCCGCCATAAGTAAAGGAGGGGACTTCCGAAAAACCACCATTCAATTCCGTTTTGCCGATCATGCCCATAACTGACATTCGACCTGGAAGTTCAGTCCCTTCAATGACAGCTCCAACGAATGCGCGATTGCCCCAGCGTTGGTCTTGATCGATGGACCCCTGTTGAAAATATTGCTTGTAACGATCTGTCAATTGAGCACCCGTGGGATCCCAGGGATTGCGCTCAAACAACATGAAGCGGTTGTATCCCCGAAACGAGGCCATGGTCAAATCCGACATATTGATCCATTGGATTCCACCCACGCGAGTTCGCCAACTGCCTTGTTTGGTTTGAAATCCACCGTATAAGGTCATGCCCAATAGGAGCCCCATCTGCCCTCCCAAACGCACACTAAGCAACGGACTCTGCATGGAAGGGCGCAAACTATCGTTTACTTGTTCGCCATACGAGGGCTTGATATTGCCGTCGAGAAATTGAAACATGTACAGATCAAAACCCCAATTGACGCGCGGCGAAGGACGACCCGAAACAAACAAAGTCAGATTGGGCAATTGACTGTCATCGCCAATAAAAATGCTGCGCGGAAGCACCGAGTCCGCCGTGATGGCGTTGAGCAGATAACTGTCGAGATGCCGAGTGTAGTTGCCAAAAAAGCGATAATTGCCGTTGATCTGGATATTGGAATGGCTGGGACTCTTTTTGGGGAACAAGCCGTAATCAGAACTGGGTCGCTCGATCACTGGATCCACTTGGGGATCGGTCGGAGTATTGGTTTGTGCGTTGACGGAGCATGCCAAAAACATGGCGGCAACAAGGAGGATATAGGGCCAACGCATAAGTTTGCTGAGATTTAGAATATCAAACATACATCCTTTTTGTATGAACTACAATAAGTAATTTTCGAATTCTTTGTTTCCGAATTCTGATGACAAGTACAATCGCACAGCATCACATCCAAACACACACCTTCAGCAAATGCAAGTCCGCTTCAGAAGCGCATAAGCGGACTAATTTATTCGAAAGTCATTGAAAACCGTTTGAACGCGACAGGTCGAGCTGGAGGAGCATCGGCGGGGCGGGGCTTCACCAAAAAAGGAATGTTTTCGTAAGCATAAGCGCCTTTGCCGTCGTAGGCGAAAATAAAAAGACGGTATTGCCCGGGATTGCCCGGTGCATAAAATTTGGCTTGATTGGCGTGGACGCGCATGCCCAAACCCGAGAGCGGCAATGGGGCCGATTCGGCATCGCCACCCGCTTTGATGTCCGTGCTCTCGGGAATCACTTGCACAACGATTTGCACTTTATCATGGTCGGGGTCGAGCACTTCCATCAGAGCAAGACACTTGTCGCCAGCGACCACTTCTACATTGTCCAATTTTGAGCCCCCGTTGAGTTTAGAAGGCTGGATGACTGGAGCAGCATTGGCCGGAGACTTCTCTCTCCAAATGCGGTGCAACACATCAATAGCTTCCGATGTATACCCCGATTCGGAGAACAAACCGTACCACGTCGAAGTGGTTTCTTGCTTTTGCCCCCAAAGGAAGACAAAACTTCCGATGCACATTTCGGGGTCACCAGCGATGTATTTAGTATATCGTTCGGCATAACTCAAGGCTTTTTCGTGGCTGTTTTGTTCGATGGGTGCACCCCAGTTTGCTTTGTTCACCTCCCAGTGACCGTTGGGCCCCCACTCGGTGATCATATATGGTTTTTTCCAAGCCGTTTTGCGAATGCCCTCTTTTACGCCACCGATATCGCCATAGGTATTGATGCCATAGATATCGATACTCGGAGTGCGTTCGATGAGCAGTGCTGTTTCGGCTGGATCAAAACCCGCAGTGACGGTGCATGTGGGATGATTGGGATCCAACTCCTTGATCATTTTGGCGATGTCCTCAACGGCGTACCACACGTTGGTGTTTTTGTAAAAGAGATCCACCTCATTGCCTACCCCCCAGATCAACAGCGCGGGATGATCTTTGAGCTCCATCACCACCTTTCGGAAGTTGTCGAGTTGGGCTTGCACTTTGACCGGATCGTCGTAATCAAAACCATGGCGCTCGTGTTGCACCCAAAGTCCCATCATCACCATGAGTCCATTGCTTTGCGCCTCATCCAAGATGGCTTTGGCATCGTCGGCACCCCATGTGCGGATGGTGTTTCCACCGATCTCTACGAGTTTCTTTTGTTGCACATGTCCACCGGCACCCTTGACATAATAAGGTTGTCCGTCCACCGTCAGTTGCCATTGGCCGTTGGATTGCAGACATTGCACTTTGCGCGCCTGCGCCGTTGAGGAGGCCGCCAGCAGCGCCATAAAGAACACAAACACGGTGTTTTTCAAAGTCATACTAAAATTCAATTAGGGTGTCCGATTCGCGGTAGTCCTTGAATGCCTTGGCATCGAAGCTATAGAGAGCAGAGGGCCTGTGATTTACATTTTTTTGAGACTCGTTGAGCGCCTTGACGAATTTCATCGTGTTGATCTTTTTTCGGAAATTGCCCTTGTCGAATGCTTTGTTGAGCACCGTTTCGTAAAACTCTTGGAGCTGGGTGAGTGTAAACTTCTTGGGCAACACCTCATTCCATATGGGTTCGTAGCGAGCATACTCCTTAATGGCATCGTAGGCCGAGCGCACGATTTCCTTGTGATCGAAAGCCAGTTTGGGCAAACGCTTGATGGAGTGCCACTTGGTATCGCTGGCCCACGAAGAAGCCTGCGGACGAATATCTTGGATTTCGACGATGGCAGCATAGGCTACCGTGATGACACGGCCCAGCGGATGGCGATCGACTTTGCCAAACGTATGGATCTGCCGGGTAGTGATGTCGGACAGCGAGGTCAAATCTCGCAGAACACGCGATGCCGCAGCATCCAAGTCCTCGCTGGGATAAACAAGATCGCCCGGTAAGGCCCAATACCCGCCATAGGGCTCCGTGCCGCGTTCGATGAGCAGAACCTTAAGCTGTTTTTCGTGGTAACCGAAGATCACACAGTCCACAGAAAATGCCGACTTGAAGAAATCGTCGATCGGTATAGAATAAATGTCATCCTGCTGAATTCGAGAACGGAATGCTTTTGAGGGAGCGGTCATACTTGCCATATCGTAAACGAAGATAAAGAAATTTTCGAAAGACTTATTGTATTTGTTACAATTAGTGTAATTTTGATGTAATAAATCAAATATACAATGAAACAAATCTTTACTACACTTGCCGCTTTATTTAGTGCGTGTGCGATGTTTGCGTTCAATGTGACTTTCCAAGTCGACATGAACAATCACACTGGCTTCACCACTCCCGAAGTAAACGGCACGTTCAACAACTGGTGTGGCAACTGCGCCGCAATGACAGACGCTAACAGCGATGGAATTTGGGAAATCACCATCGACCTCGCTGAGGGCAGTTATGAATACAAATTCACACACGACGGCTTCGCTGGCCAAGAACTACTGGCCGAAGGATCGTCGTGTACGGTTACGAACTCTAGCTTCACCAACCGATCATTGGTTGTAACAGGTGACCTTGTGTTGCCCGTGGTATGTTACGGTGCTTGTACCACCTGCGACCAAGTGCTTCCATCGTTTCCTGTCACATTTCGTGTTGACCTCAATGGGGTAACCGGGTTCACTACCCCCGAGATCAATGGCAGTTTCAACAACTGGTGCGGTGGTTGCACGCCCATGACGGACACTGACGGCGATGGCATTTACGAGAGCACCATCGTCTTGCCGGCAGGCACCTACGAATACAAATTCGCGTGGGACGGCTGGGCCGGCCAAGAGTCTTTGACTCCAGGTTCTGCTTGTACCATCACCACTGGCGAATTCACCAATCGTGTCATTACAGTGTCAGAAGCAACCACATTGGCTGCGGTATGCTGGGAATCGTGCACACCCTGCGGCACGGTGATCGAAAACTACGATGTGACCTTCCGCGTGGACATGAACGGCGTAACCGGTTTCACAACACCTGAGGTAAACGGCACGTTCAACAACTGGTGTGGCGGTTGCGCACCTATGAGCGATACCGATGGCGATGGAATTTGGGAACTTACCGCGTCGATTCCTGCAGGAACACACGAATTCAAATACGCTTATGATAGTTGGGCAGGTTCGGAGCAATTGGCTGAAGGATTGCCTTGCACCGTTACCAACGGAGGTTTTACCAATCGCTCATTGACCGTAAGTGGTCCTACCGATTTGGGCACCGTATGCTGGGCTTCATGTGAGGCTTGTGGGCAAGTCGTGGAGACCTACGATGTTGTATTCCGTGTGGACATGAACGGTGTGAGTGGATTTACAACGCCTGAAGTCAATGGCACCTTCAACAACTGGTGTGGAGGATGTGCGCCGATGAGCGACACCGATGGCGATGGCATCTGGGAATTGACCATTGCATTGGAAGCAGGTTCTTACGAGTTCAAATACGCTTATGACAGTTGGGCCGGCTCAGAGCAATTGGCCGATGGATTGCCTTGCACCGTGAACAACGGAGGATTCGTCAACCGTTTGTTGGTGGTAGAAGGACCAACCGATTTGGGCACAGTTTGTTGGGCATCTTGCGGCCCATGTGAAAGTGGAAACACCTTCAATGTAACATTCCGCGTAGACATGAACGAAGTGGTGGATGCATTCACAACACCCGAAGTCAACGGCACCTTCAACAACTGGTGCGGTGGATGCGCTCCCATGAGCGATACCGATGGCGACAACGTATGGGTATTGACCATTCCTATGGCTGCAGGTACCTATGAATTCAAATATGCTTATGACAGTTGGGCTGGCCAAGAAAATTTGGCTCCAGGTTCACCATGCGTATTGACTACTGGACAATTCACCAACCGTGTGATTACCGTTTCTGAAGACATTGATTTGGGTGTAGTATGTTGGTCATCTTGCTCTTCGTGCGACAACCCAAGCGGTCCTTTCAACGTGACCTTCAAAGTAAACATGGCTGAATACACAGGCACCTTTACCACTCCTGAGGTCAACGGTACTTTCAACAACTGGTGCGGCAATTGTGCTCCAATGACCGACACCGACGCCGACAACGTTTGGGAAATCACCATTCCATTGCCAGCGGGCACGTATGAATACAAGTACTCACATGACAACTGGGCGGGCCAAGAAGTGCTGTTGGATGGAAATTCTTGTACCGTGACCATCGATGGATTTACCAACCGCACATTGACCGTATCCGAAGCCATGACAATGAATGCGGTGTGCTGGGGCGAATGTGTGGACTGCGAAATTTTTGTTGTAGAAAACCAAGCGGAGAGCATTGTGGTTTATCCGAATCCTGCCAATGCCGTATTGAACGTGCAGTTGGGTGCTCAACCACAGATGACTATTGTACGTTTGTACAGTGTAACGGGTCAAATCGTATTCGAAAAAACCATGACGACCAATGGCACACAAACCATCGACACGACCATGATGGCCGATGGCATGTACGAGTTGGAAATCACTACCGCTGAGGGTTCTGCCCGCCGCAAGGTGATGGTTCGTCACTAAACGATAGTACAACCTAATGGATTAAAAGCCATCCCGATTGGGGTGGCTTTTTTTTTGTGGATGGCGTCTATACAACCATTGCCTGCACCCTAAAAGCACGGCCGTAAAATAAAACTACTACAAAAAATGAATGAGCAACGGCCGCTGTTGCGCAGTGTGCTTTTCGTGTGTAGGACCTTCGAAGACGAATGAAAGTCATGTGTTCAACCCAGAGACGCCAAGCATGGCGTCTATACAACCATTGCTTGCACTCTA
>CANHSF010000083.1 GCA_947463065.1 Flavobacteriales bacterium
GTCGCACTCCACCTGTTATGCTTGGGTGGCCTACCAAACGGCGTATCTCAAAGCGCATTACCCTGCGGAATACATGGCGGCTGTGCTCAGCAACAACATGAGCGATATCAAGTCGGTGAGTTTCTTCATGCAAGAGTGCAAAAAGCAACAGATCAAAGTTTTGGGCCCCGATGTCAACGAATCGAAATCCTTGTTCAGTGTCAATGATCAAGGCGAGATTCGTTTTGGTTTGGCCGCGGTGAAAGGGGTAGGAGAGAGCGCCGTGGACAGCATTATCGAAGAACAAAAGAACGGGAAATTCAAATCGCTATTCGACTTTTTGAGTCGTGTAGACGGCAAGGCCACCAACAAAAAGACCCTCGAAAACTTGGCGTTGGCCGGTGCGTTGGACGCTTTTGGAATTGAGCGTTCGGCCTATTTTACTTCCGATGGAAAAAGCGAAAGCTACATCGAAACTTTGGTGCGCTATGCCACCGCTGTGCGCGAAAGCAAGAATACACAGCAGGCTTCTTTGTTTGGCGATTCCGCCGATATGAACATTGCCGAACCGCAGGCGCCCAAAGCCGAACCGTGGGATACGGTCACACAGCTCAACAAAGAAAAGGAAGTGGTGGGCATGTACATTACCGGACATCCGCTGGACGATTTTGCAGTAGAGTTGAAATCCTTCTGCACCAAAGGCGGTTTGGCGTTGCTCGAAAATCTCGCATCACAAGCCAATCGGGAGTTGCGATTGGCCGGATCAGTGACCGAATTCAACGAGCGATATTCCAAAACCGGCAACAAACCGTTTGGTCAGGTGCGCTTGGAAGATTACGATCACAGTCAATCGTTTATGCTTTTTGGTGAGGATTATCTGAAGTTCAAACACCTGTTGTATGTGGGTGCAAAACTCTATGTGGTGGGCAAAGTGCAAAACAGGCCGTATGCCACTCCCGATAATCCGCAACTCGAGTTCAAAATCAACCGCATTGAACCGTTGTTTGATTTGCGCGATAAGCTCGGGCGGTATTTGGAGGTAGATGTGGATTACAAAGACGTCAACGAACAGTTCATTCAGCGCTTGGTCGATGCGGTTAGTGGCTCTCCCGGCAAAACGCAGTTGCGGGTGAATTTGAAAACCGAGGAAGGTTCTTTAAAAATGCCTTCGGGAATATTTAATAAAATTGGAGTCACCCCGGAGGTGATGCAGCGATTGAATGCGTTGGATCAAATTGAATATTCGTTTTCGGAGAATTGATCACTCGTAACTCACGGGCTTGATTTTTTTCAAGCGATATCCAACACCGAGGTAAGGAGCCAGGTAAGGGGCTCTTAAATTCCAGTTGCCGACCAATACCACGCCTGCGGTCCAATGTTTTCCGATGTAAAAGCCCGCCTCGATTTGAGCAGGGAGCCCAACGGTCAATGCGCTGATGTAGCGGTCTTCGAAATCGCCGTCATCGCAATAGTAGCGTACATTGAATCCAAATCCAAGCGAACCGGTTACATAGCCGTTTTTCCAAGCATAACCATCGCCCCACATGATGCCCGATTCTACCAATCGATTTTTGCGAGAGGTGCAAGAATCATTGGCCGATTCTATGAACTCTTGATTGTAAGCCAATTTAACTTGCGTCAACAACGTCTCGCCTCGTTTGGAATAGGTGCCTCCAACGCCCCACGAAATGTGGTCCATGGTGCCCAATCCACCGGCCACATTCAACCAACGCTGCCCTTTTAGCGGGTTGTCGGTGTATTGCCCCCACGTCAATATCGGCGCATGCAAAATGGCGATGGTGAGGAGAATCAGGAGTACGGTATTATATTTCATCGCTGGTGAAATTAGTGGAGTAGAAGAATAAACAGCATGGCCGAGCGGATTTTTTTGAACGAAGCATGGTACAATAATGCGATAGTTTCTGCGTTATTGTGGTGCTCGCCAAAATCGTTGATGATTTTGCCAATGGCCCATGAATTTTGCAGCACCTTTATGCAAGGTTCACGCATCTGTGATAAGAGCGCGAGCAGAACCAAACCAACCAACCCAAAACACGAACCATGCGAAAAAATCACATGTGGATCACTGTTCTTGTGATCACCGCTGCCCTTTCATCCGTTCAGTTGACCACGTACAAAAAACAAAAACGCGTTTTGCCTCGTGAGATGCGCGAGCATTGGTGTTATGTGCCTACCGGTCAAGCGGTTTTGCAGCAAGATACCCAGCTTGTCGCCGACTTTTATATGTCCACGATCGAAGTGAGCAATCAACAATACAAATCGTTTTTGCTGAGCATGCAGGGCCAAGAAGAATTGTTGCGGAAGCATCGCTTGGATTCCATGGTGTGGGTCCGTGAATTCACGTTTGGCGAGCCTTACAAACAACATTACCATGCGCATCCCGCCTATGCCAACTACCCAGTGGTCGGCATTGATTTGGAGTCGGCTGAGGCCTATTGCCAATGGTTGCAGAAGGAGGTGCAAAAGGAACTCGGAGCGGCGTATGAAGTGCAATGCAAATTGCCCAATCGCTATGAGTGGATTCGCGCAGCGCGAGGTGACCAACACACTTTCGTATATGCGTGGGGTGGCCCATACATCACCAATGCGAAATGTCAGGTGCTCTGCAATTATCGCGGCGTTGGCGACCAGTCGATCAGCATTCCCATAGGTGAAAAAAAAGCCGAGGTAATTGGACAGAATTATTTAGGGGTAGCCGGCTATTTGAGTGACAATGCCGGTATTCTGGCCCCGGGATTTGCTTATGCCCCGAGCGTATTTGGTTGCAAGAACATGAACGGCAATGCAGCGGAGCTATTGGAAGGCGGACAAGGCGTGGCTGGCGGAAGTTGGCGAAATACCGGTTACGACGTGCGCTGCGAGAGCATTATGCCCTTTGCAGGACCGGTTTGTCACGTTGGGTTTCGGCCGATGTTGCGGATCATCCCCAAAGTCGAAGGCTTATAGTTTTGGTAATCAATGAATTGTGGATTTGGTGGACGGTGAAATTGTGTGTATATTTGCCCCCCAATTTAAAATCATAAATTGTTAACCGGGTTTCGTACCCAACAAACAAACTTAAAATCATGTCAGTAAAAATCAGACTACAACGTCATGGTAAGAAGGGCAAACCTTTCTTTCACATCGTAGCAGCGGACTCTCGTTCACCACGTGATGGTAAATTCATCGAGCGCATCGGCAGTTACAACCCCAACACGAACCCAGCGACCATCGTTTTGAACAACGAGCGTGCGTTGACTTGGTTGAACAACGGAGCACAGCCTACCGACACAGCTCGCGCTATTTTGAGCTACAGCGGTGTGATGATGCGTCAGCATTTGGCCAAAGGTGTTGCCAAAGGTGCTTTGACACAAGAAGAGGCAGACAAGCGTTTGGCTGCTTGGACGGCGGATAAGCAAGCCAAGATCCAAGGTAAGATCGATCGTTTGGCTGGTGAGAAAAAAGATGCATTGAACAAAACATTGAAGCACGAGCGTGCAGTAAATGAAGCGCGTTTGAAAGCAATGACTGAAGCTGCTGCAGCCGCTAGCGCTGTGGTAGAATCTGCTCCTGCTGCCGAAGAAGCACCAGCTGCTGAAGAAGCTCCTGCTGCTGAAGCTCCTGCTGCCGAAGCACCTGCTGAAGGTGGAGAGGCATAATCGATTTTCGATAACAATATGGAAAGGTCGTTTCAAACAGAAACGACCTTTTTTATTGTGTTGCCAAACGATGATAGTATCCTCTGATCATTGGAATCGAAATGAAGAGACAAGACATTGTGCCGTTATCGCAATTGAAAATTGAGCTGTTGATGGCTATTAATCCGAGGTAACGGTAATCTTAACTAGGATACACGTTGTATCATCTGCGGTGGATAGTGACCTCCGTGGCACCGTATCCATAGGCCGTGTAAGGTCCATCCATATAAGTGCAGTGTGGGTAATATTGACTGAGCATTTTGCGGATTTCGGCGCGTAACACACCTTGTCCTACGCCATGGATATAGATCACTCGGCGCATTTTTTTCTGTTCGGCCATGCGCAGCGTGCGTTCGAAGTGTTCGAGTTGAACGCTGATGATTTCGCTATTGCTCATGCGGGCATGGTTGTCGAGCAATTGGTGGATGTGCAGGTCCACTTCCATGGTATCGTCGCGGTGACGGGTGTTGTGATCGCGATTTTTGTAGAGCTCTTTGAATTGAGCATTGGCTTTTTGCGCTACGTTTTTGTCCAAATTGCGCTCCACCACGTCCATGATGTCGGGTTGCACCTTATTGTAGAGGTCGAACTCGCGGTTCCAATCGCCGACTGCCACCAGGTCTTCTTCGCGGTGTTCGTAGGTAAAACCTTCGCGGTCCTCCACCAATATCCAGCCCTTTTGCGGAAACGCCACGACGGTTCCTTCGCCCTCGTCGTTGAGAAATTTCACCCGTTGTCCGCGTTCAAATTTTTGCATGGCACAAAGATAACGGCTTTGATGAAGGGCCAAAAGGCCAACGGCGGCGCTTTGCAGCCTTGCAAGGCCCACGCAATAGGGGCTCCCTCGGGCTTCTGCCAGCGTGCAATGGAACAAGCTCATTAATAGGTCAAGTGCTTATTCGTTGCTATGTGTTTGAAAATCAAACAAGTGCGTTGTTGCGGTGAGTTTGCTGATTTTCAACGATTTTCCTTGTCCGAGCAGAAAAATGTTGTATTTTTGCCGTCCAAAATTTTTTGAACATTAATTTAATTTTTTCAAAACAATGAATCGTTACGAAACTGTTTTCATTATGACTCCCGTGCTGTCTGAAGAGCAGGCAGCGGAAACAGTGGCAAAGTTCAAGTCGTTTTTGAAAGGAAAAGGCGCTAAAATCAAGCACGAGGACAATTGGGGCTTGAGAAAATTGGCTTACCCGATCCAAAAGAAGACTACAGGATTTTATCACTTGTTCGAATTTGAAGCTACCGGTGAAGTAGTTGGCCCATTTGAGACGGAATTCCGTCGTGATGAGCGCATCTTGCGTTTCCTCACCACCAAAATGGACAAATTCCACATCCAATACGCCGAAAGTCGTCGTACCAAAGGAAAAGAGAAGAAAGAAGTAGCTGCTGAAGCATAATCTGATAGCTCACCAAATTAACAAGTAGAACCTTTTAAAAACATTGAACAATGAGTGAAGAAGTTCGTTATCTCAATCCAATCGATATAGAGACCAAAGCAGCGAAGTACTGCCGTTTCAAAAAACATGGCATCAAATACATCGACTACAAAGACGGTGATTTTTTGTTGAAGCTTTGCAATGAGCAAGGAAAATTGTTGCCACGTCGTTTGACTGGTACATCGTTGAAGTATCAACGCAAAGTGGCTCAGGCCGTTAAAAAAGCACGTCACTTGGCCCTCATGCCATACGTTGCAGATATGCTTAAATAATCTATAATCAGGAGGCAAAAGATCATGGAAATTATCCTTAAAGCAAATATTGAAAAGCTTGGCGCAAAAGACGAAGTAGTAGTAGTCCGCCCTGGCTATGCACGCAATTACTTGATCCCACGCGGATATGCTATTGCTGCAACAGAAAGTGCCAAGAAAGTATTGGCCGAAAACCTCAAGCAACGTGCACACAAAGAGACCAAGATTCTTGCTGAAGCGCAAGGTATCGCTGAGAAATTGGGTGCATTGGATTTGAAAATTGGTACCAAAGCATCTGAAACTGGAAAGATTTTCGGTTCAGTCAACACCATTCAAATCTCAGAAGCGCTCAACGCAGCCGGTTACAACATCGACCGCAAGAGCATCAGCTTGAGCGACGAGCACATCAAAACACTTGGTGCGTACGAAGCAAAAGTAAAATTGCACAAAGAAGTGACTGCTATCGTGAAATTCGAAGTAGTTGCCGAATAAGATTGAACATGCTTAGCATGTCAGAAAAGAAGCCCCGAAAGGGGCTTTTTTTGTGGGGTAACTGCTGTTGAATTGGAAGATTGTTCCGGCTTTAATTGTTAGGAAAGGTGAAAGAACGAATACAGACGCCATCCCCGTGCAAAGAGCTCTTGAGTGGATGCGCAGGAATGCAACGAAAACAAAAAAGGGCAACCCTCGGGATGCCCTTCTTGTATATCGCATACTTCCGTCAGTCAACAGAAGCAATGTGGCTTAGTGTGCGCCATGCGGACCATGTACGTGACCGTGTGCGATCTCATCGGAGGTCGCCTCACGCACTTCGATCACCTCAACTTTAAAGTTAAGCTCAACACCTGCTAAGGGGTGGTTAGCATCTACAGTGACCATGTCGGCGTTGACCTCAGTGACCGTTACAATGTATTGACCGTGCTCATTGCCCGCTTGGAATTGACTTCCTACACGTACATCAGCTCCGCCAAAGGCCGAGATCGGCACTTGTTGGATAGCGGCGTCATTGCGCAATCCATATCCTTTCTCTGGGCTAACTTTAATTTCAAATTGATCGCCCACCGATTTGCCTTCTAGGCCTTCTTCCATACCGGGAATTAAATTGCCAAATCCGTGTAGATAATACAATGGATCTTTTCCTGCGCTTGAGTCCAGTACAGTGCCATTGTTATCGGTTAGCGTGTAGTGAATTGCAGCTACTTTTTCGTTGCTGATTTGCATGTTGTAATGGTTTAAATAAGATTGCGAAGATAATCAAACTCATTCATCCTCTTAGATGAGCTGCACAACGCTTGAGGTCATGTGGTGGAAGTTTTTCAATGCGTTAAGGTGCGCATCACGTTGTTTTGGTATGGCGCAACGAAATCGGGAATAGCCTTCCACACGGAGGTATTGCATAATCAGGTTGCGAGCAATACTTTTGATGCCGCTGTCCAAAGCGGTTTGCCCGATCTCATGAGGGGCTGCTGCAGCGAGCACGGTTAAATCGAGTGGGAAGTATGGCACAGAAAACACTGATCAAAAATATCTCTATCATTAACGAGGGAATCCTATTTGTTGGCGATGTTTTAATCGAAAATGGGCTCATTTGTCGGATCGGAAACGTTCTCGACGACACGACGGATCGAGTGGTAGATGGAACGGGCAAATATTTGTTTCCAGGGATTATCGATGGTCAAGTGCATTTTCGCGAACCTGGTTTGACCCATAAGGGTGATCTCCACTCTGAAAGCCGAGCAGCGGTGGCAGGCGGTGTGACCTCTTTCATCGATATGCCAAATACTCAGCCCAATGTGTTGAGTATGGAAATATTGAATGAGAAATATCAGCTAGCCGCTTCGAAATCTTTGGCGAACTACGGATTCTTTTTGGGGGTAAATGGCGATAACCTCGACTACGTCATTCAATTGGATACCGCCAAGCTATTGGGCGTTTCGGATGATGGACTTTATTTTACAAAGAAGGGGAATTTGCTTGCCGACAATCCAGATACCATGGAACGGCTCTTTGCCAACTGCAAATCCATCATCGCCATCCACTCGGAAAAGGAGCAGATTATTGAAGAAAACGAGAACACGTATCGCGAAATATATGGCGATGATGTACCCGTTGAATTGCATCCTGTGATTCGCAGCGAAACAGCGTGCTATGAGGCAACCAAAAGAGCAATAGACTTGGCCAACAAACATCAAGCGCGACTCCATATCCTGCATTTGACCACCGAAGCCGAAACCCACCTTTTCCGCAATGACATTCCATTGGAGGAAAAAAACATTACAACGGAGGTATCGGTGCATCATTTGTGGTTCTCAGATGCTGATTACAAACGACTCGGCACGCTGATCAAGTGGAACCCCGCCATCAAAACGGAGAAGGACAAAAATGGACTGCTGCGGGCCTTGTTGGACGATCGAATCGATTTGGTCACCACGGATCATGCCCCACATACGTTGGACGAAAAACAAAAAAAATATTTTCAAGCCATGTCGGGCGCTCCAATCGTGCAGCACTCGCTGAACATCATGCTCGAGTTCTACAAGCAGGGACGCATATCGCTCGAAAAGATTGCCGAAAAAATGTGTCACAACCCCGCAAAACTCTATCGCATTGAAAAAAGAGGTTTTATTCGGGAGGGCTATTTTGCAGACTTGGTCATTGTCGATCCCAATGCCTCTTGGACGGTGAGCAAGGAGAATGTGCTATCCAAATGCGGATGGTCGCCGCTCGAAGGCACCGTGTTTCAGACGCAGGTGACACATACTTTTGTCAATGGGCACTTGGTTTTCGACCGTGGACATTTTGATGAAAGTCAGAAGGGCCAGGCCTTAAAAACGAAAGAGAATGCCAACGGCGGGGACCGCTAAGTCCATGCGACAGGCTTCTTGTCATCGCTGATTGGCGAATTTAAATTTTCCACAGCACGAGCGCCAATAGTACCAAGGGTGAACCGATAAGAGCGAGCAACACCAGCAGGCAACCCCGTGAGGTACGATGGTAGATGCGGTTGTAGGCTGCTTTCTTCGGATTGGTCAGCCAGCCCATACCGCGTGGCGCTTTGAATCCCAAGTTATGCCGGATCATGCGCTTAACCGATGTACGTGCAGCAATGCGTTTGTTCAAGGAGGGGATGCGGAAGCCGAATTTCATAGCATTTCGTATTTCGTTCGATCAAATGGGGCGCTTGTTCTAGCTCCTGCATGGAGAACAGGCGCCAAGGGCTGCCGAAATTAATTCAAAACGCTGATGTGTCAAATACGATGTTCGCCCAGCAGCAGGGATGTCAGCTATGAGTGCCAGAAACAAGAATGGAGCGTGCGGATTTTTCAGTCAGGCAAAGTCCGGCTTTTGGCGACAGGTGGCATTTCGGAAAGATTGAAATGATTCGCGAGGGCCCTTGGTATCGAAGGCACAAAACGCTCACGCAATAGATTGATGTCGGTGTTGAGCAGGAATTGCGGTGATCCAATAAAATGGCGGCAGGTGGATAGGCAGAGTGCAACACCGAGCGCATCGATACGAGCATTTTGTTTGGAGCCTCAATCGGCGTTGTCCGCGCAGCGAGTATCCAATAGCATGCGCAGAATGAGGTCCAAAACTCAGCGTCAATTGCGCTACCTTCGCCTCCATGAATTGGTCCGATCCCATCCAAACAGCGCGTCTGTCCTTAGTGCCCTTTTCTCTGGAAGATGCTGCTTTCGTCCTCGAATTGGTCAATACACCAGACTGGATCCAATTCATCGGCGACCGGCAAGTCCATTCGCTCCAGGATGCAGAAAACTATCTCCAACAAGGAATTCTTCGCCTATGGGCCGACAAGGGATATGGCCCTTATGTGGCGTGCGATCGCGAAACGGGAGTGAAAATGGCTTATGTGGGGTGGGTGAAGCGCGACTTCTTGGACGCTCCCGATTTGGGGTATGCCTGCCTGCCGCAATTTTATCGTCAAGGCATCGTGCACGAAGCCAATACTGCACTCATTCAGATGGCGCGTTCGGCAAACGAATGGCCGCATATTTACGCCATCACCTTGCCCGAAAATGTGCCCTCGGTCGGTGTGCTGCATAAATCGGGTTTTGTCAAAATCAATTCCTTCGTCGAACAGCCTGCCAATGAAACCGTCGATCTGTATCAATTGAAACTATGATACCAGAAGTCGAGGCCTATATCCAGTCGTTTGATGAACCGATTCGTGCGCGCCTGTTAGAGGTATATCGCATCGGTGCTGCCGAATTACCAAATGTTCCATGCGTTATGAATTATGGTATACCCACGTTCAAATTGGACAAAAATATTTTTCATTTCGGTGGGTTTAAAAAACATATCGGGATCTATCCTGGGCCACCAGTGATCGAAGTGCTTCGCGATGATTTGTCGGCGTTCGTGTGCTCCAAGGGCGCAATTCAGTTTCCCCATGATCAGCGATTGCCCATCACCTTATTGCGCAAAATCATTCGGTTGGCGCTCAAGCACTATCGCCAGCGCGCTGCAACCCAATGATGGGCATGTCGCCAGAATCAAGGTTATGAAATAAAAAAGCCACTCCCCATGGAAGTGGCTTTGCTCAAGATGGGGAGCAGTTTATTGCATTTTCTCAAAACGCAAAACGGTGGTTTTTTCGCCGTTCTGCAATTGTATAGTGTAGATGCCGTTGCTCAAACTTGCAATGTCGAAGCTCGCAGCAGGGCGGCCCTCCATGATCTTTCGTCCTGTTAGATCATAGATGCAATACGTTGTGTAATCAGCAACACCTTGCACGTACAGCACATGGGTTGCTGGATTGGGATAAACCACTACGTCGGTGAATTCGACTGCATCCACTCCAATGTACTGGAAGAAATAATTCGCCGAAGATGCACTGCAATCATAGACGGGAATTTCAACGGTGTGGAATGAATTCAAGGTGTAAAAGTGTTTCAACAAAGATAACACTTTTGCTAAAATGGATTCAGCCCTGATTATCCGATGAATCGGGCGCGTTGCTCAGCTGTGGGCAGCATACACGCTTCTTTTTTTCCAAACCATTGATAGCGACGGCGAGCGATGAAGGAGTAAACGACATCGCGCAATGGTCGTGGGAATAGCATGCTTATGGTAAAGAGCTTCCACGGCCAATTCATTTTGCGAACGACTCGCAAGGCAGCTGAGCTTTTGGTGTACACACTGCCCAACTCAATGAGTACAAACGTGTCAAAGTCTGTTGTGGGAAGTGAAAAATAATCCAAGAGTGTTTGTCCCACTTCAGATTGTAAACTAGCAAAATGAAAATGCCCTTTGGGGTCATTCAACATCACCCGTTGAATGCTGGCATCACAAAAATTGCACACCCCGTCAAATAAAATGATGCGGGGATACATTTGGATGATGTCTGCAGCCGACGTCATCAATGACCGTAGATGGCACGGAGTTTTTCTTCCAACGCCGGTCCACGCAAGTTGTGTCCGAGTATTTTCCCTTCTTTATCCACGAGAACGGTGAATGGAATGGACGATACACCGTACAATTTTGCAGCAGCATTGTCCCAGTGTTGCAAGTCGCTCACGTGATTGGGCCAGATCAATTGGTCTTTGGAAATGGCTGCCGTCCATTGGTCTTTCAGTTTGTCAAGCGATACACTGAAAACTTCAAATCCATCCTTGTTGTATTTTTTATAGGCGGCCACGACATTGGGATTTTCGCGGCGGCAAGGTCCACACCAAGAGGCCCAAAAATCAATCAAAACGGTTTTGCCTTTCAAGTCGCTGAGTTTTCTAATTTTTCCGCTGGGATCGGGCATTTCGATCTCGGGTGCGGGTTTTCCAACTGCTATGGGACCATTGGCCAATTGAGCGTCTTTGGTCACCTGCTGTTGGGTTTGTCCTTGCAATTTTTGAATCTGTTGTTTGAAGCTCTTGTAAACTACGCTGTTCCCAAAACTCGGTCCCAAGTCATTGAGTGTTTTGGTAAACAAGGCCATGTCTGTTTTGATGTCCAACGATTGAAGCGCCATCAATGCCGCTGGAGAAGAGCCATGGGTTTGAAGCCATTTCTTTACCTCTGCATTGCGTTCGCCCATGTTTGAAGAAATGCTTTGTTGCAATTCCAATTTCGACGCATCGGTTTGGTCTGGCGATTGGATTTGCTTCACAAATTCTTGGTGTTTTTGATCGTAGGGCAAACACAATAATTTCAAGCTGCGCAAATCCTCGGTATTCGGACTGCCCGATACTTTTGCACTCTCGTTCAATTTGCCCAACTCTCCTTCGATGCGAATGTCTTCGGTGCTATCGGTGATCAAGGTGAGGCGTTCTTTGGTGCCAAAAGTCAATTCGTAGTAGTCCATCGGCATGGGCCTTTTCGGTGCGAGCACAAAGCCACCGTCGCTGCCGATTTGAGCGCTGTCTGTGCGCACAAAGCGGTTGTTGACCAAACATTCCAAATAGATGGTTTTTCCTTCAGCTCCTTTGATGTTGCCTTGAATGGAGCCTTTGGGATTCGAGTAACAAGAATACAGCGCAAGGCCCAAGGCCAAAAGTGAAAAACTGAGGAGGATATTTTTTTTCATGAAATCAAACAGATAGTATCACAAAGTTGACAAGCATAATGCTGAACAACTGCGGTGTTATGTTTTTTTGGGAGTTGGAATGGATCAAAATCAAAGTCCCGCTGTGAGGCGGGACTTCTGAATATGAATGTTAGTAGGTTATTCTGGTGTAGCAAAACGCTCGACAACAGGCTGAGTTACGCCGGTGTTGCTGAAACCGCCGTCATGGAAGAGGTTCTGCATGGTAACATAACGAGTCAGGTCGCTGAACATCGCTACGCAGTAATCGGCGCAGGCCGCTGCATCTGCATTGCCCAGTGGAGACATGGCTTCCGAATAGTTGATGAATCCGTCAAATCCTTTTACACCACTGCCTGCGGTGGTTACGGTCGGGGATTGTGAAATGGTATTGATGCGAATTTTCTTCGCTGATCCATAATGGTAGCCAAAGCTGCGCGCAATGCTTTCCAACAAGCTTTTCGCATCGGCCATGTCGCTATAATCTGGAAACGTGCGTTGAGCCGCGATGTACGTCAAAGCCACAACTGAGCCCCAATCGTTCAATGCATCTTTTTTCATGGCCGTGGCCAACATTTTATGCAAGCTCATGGCACTCACATCCAAGGTCTGCTTGTACCACTCGTAATTCAAGTCTGTATAGTGTTTGCCTTTGCGCACGTTCGGACTCATGCCAATGCTGTGGAGCATGAAGTCAAACTTGCCTCCAAAATGCTCCATGCTCTTGGTGATGAGGTTGTCAAGGTCTTCTGTATTGGTAGCATCTGCTGGAATAATCGGCGCGTTGCCCA
>CANHSF010000084.1 GCA_947463065.1 Flavobacteriales bacterium
ACTTCAAAAACTTCTTTGGGATTGTAGTTCAAATTGCGACCCGCTTTGTAGCGCAAGTTGGAATTGGTGTTGCGGTCACCAACCACCTTAATGGGATTTTTGACCCGCATGGTGCCATGGTCAGTGGTGATCAACAATACCGCATCGGTTTCGGCTACTTTTTTGAGAATGTCCAACAACGGTGAGTGTTCAAACCAACTAGCAGTGATGCTGCGATAAGCGGCTTCATCATCGGCCAATTCTTTGATCACTTCCATCTCTGTGCGGGCATGACTCAGCATGTCCACAAAATTGTACACAATGACATTGAGTTTGTTTTGCAGCAGGTTGCTGAAGTTGTCGTTGAGTTTTCGACCTGCGTTGAGGTTGGTGATTTTGTTGTAACTGAATTTGAAATCCAACCCCAAGCGCTTGAGTTGCGCGGCCATCAATTCTTCCTCGTGCATGTTTTTGCCGCCTTCGTCTTCTTCATTCAACCAGATATTCTTATGCAAGCGCTCAATTTCACTGGGCATCAACCCCGCGAACAGGGCATTGCGCGCATAATGCGTGGCCGTGGGCAGGATCGAATAAAACATTTCTTCGGATTCTACGCGGTAATATTCCTTCAGTTTGGGCTGCAGGGTCTTCCATTGATCAAAACGCAAATTGTCGATGACCACCATAAAAACCGATTGATCATTCTGTTTGAGGAAGGGCAGTACTTTGTTCTTCACAAGGGTGTGAGACATCACAGGCCCACTGCCGCTTTTGAGCCAATCGATGTAATTGTTTTTGATGAACTTGACAAATTGATCATTGGCCTCTTGAGTTTGGCTTTCAAAAATTTGTGCCATGCCTTCGTCGGTGGTCGACTGCAATTCGATACTCCAGTGCACCATTTTTTTGTAAAACTCCATCCAACCTTGGGCGTCCATCTTGGTGCCCAGTTGCATGGCAATCTCGCGGAATTCTTGGCGGTAATCGCTATTGGTTTTTTCGCTGATCAAGCGTTTGTCATCCAAGTTCTTTTTTATACTCAGCAGAATTTGGTTCGGATTGACGGGTTTGATCAGGTAGTCGGAAATTTTACTGCCTATGGCGTCTTCCATGATGTGTTCCTCCTCGCTCTTGGTGATCATGATCACAGGTAGGGTAGGGTCAATCTCCTTGATTTTTTGCAGCGCCACAAGACCATTGAGTCCGGGCATGTTTTCGTCCAAAAAAACGATATCGAAATGCTGCGCTTTGACTTGATCGATGGCTTCGGCTCCATTGTTCACGGTGGTGACATGGTAGCCCTTTTTTTCCAAAAAGAGAATATGTGGTTTGAGAAGGTCAATTTCGTCGTCGGCCCAGAGGATTTTTTCTTGCATAATTGAGGTTGAAATAGGAAGTCTGGCACAAAGGTAAAGGTTTCTGTTTTGCCTTGTCCGGTTGCTTAAAACACCATTTGTTCGGAATTAGTATGCAGCGGTTCAAATATTCGCGAAATAATCGTTAGCCGCCACGGAACTGAACTAATTTTGAACGGCAATAGCGCCAATATGAGCACCAACAAACGCAAAATCATCAACGACCCGGTGTATGGATTCATTACCATACGCCATCCCTTTATTCTCGATTTGATCGACCATCCGTGGTTTCAGCGTTTGCGCCGCATTGCCCAGTTGGGTTTATCGCATTTGGTATATCCAGGTGCCATTCACAACAGGTTCCAACACGCCATCGGCGCTATGCATCTCATGCAATTGGCCATCGATGAGTTGCGGCTCAAAAAGCACGAGATTACCGATGAGGAAGAAGTAAGTCTTTTGGCAGCAGTGTTGTTGCACGACATCGGACACGGTCCCTTTTCGCATGCCTTGGAGTATGCCTTGATTGAAGGAGTGCACCACGAGCACATTTCGGAGGTATTGATGGGCGATCTCAATGCGGCATACCAAGGGCGCCTGACCATGGCCATTGAGATTTTTAACGACAAATACCCCAAACATTTTTTGCATCAATTGGTGAGTAGCCAATTGGACATGGATCGATTGGATTATTTGGCCCGCGATAGCTTTTTCAGTGGTGTTGTAGAAGGGCAAGTGGGGGCTGAGCGTTTGATCAAAATGTTGAATGTCGTCAATGATCAATTGGTGTTGGAGGAAAAGGGCATATACAGCATCGAAAAGTTTATTGTTGCTCGGCGATTCATGTATTGGCAGGTCTATCTGCACAAAACAGTGCTCAGTGCCGAGTATATGCTGGTCCACGTCTTAAGAAGGGCTGTGGACTTGGCGCGCAAGGGTGTTGAGTTGTTCGCCACTCCTGCATTGCACACTTTTCTTTACGGTCAATACGACAAACAAAAGTTTTTGTCGGATCCGCAAGCGTTGGCGCAGTATGCAGCCCTGGACGATTTTGATATTGCAACTAGCCTGAAGGTTTGGCAATCGCATCCCGACCGTGTTTTGAGCATGTTGGCCTCGAGCATTGTCAATCGCAATTTGTACAAAATTGAGTTACAAGCTGCGCCAATCGATGAGCAATACATAACAGATACACGCAAACGTTTGCAACAGAAGTGGTCGTTGGAGCCCGACGAAATCGATTATTTTGTGTTCACCGGAAAGGTCGATAACAGAGCCTACAATCAGCACAAAGAGGCAATAAACATTTTGCGCAAAGACGGCACCATTGCTGAGGTTGCAGCGATCAGTGATCAGTTGAATCTAGCGGCGCTGAGCAAAACCGTTGAAAAGTATTTTTTGGCGTATAAAAACAGGTGAGGGGTGCGTGTTCCGCGAATGGTAAAAACACCATTGGTTAAACTAAACGCCAATCTCCTCCCCATCTTGGTCAAAGAAGCGATACTCTAGGAATGCATGATCGCTGTTGGGTTTGACTTCCAATTTGGTTTTGAATTTTTTTGACCACGTCTTGCGAATACTGCTAAACCATCCGCGATTCAAATAGGCTTCTACCATGGGGTGCACGGCCAATCGAAGTTGTTTGTACTTGCCGGTTTCCACCAATACGCGCATCGAGTTTTCGATCTCATCGGTAAAAAGCAACGAACTCTGCACGTGGCCTTTGCCATCGCAGCTCGGACACTTCTCCGTGGTGATCACCTCTGTTACCGGTTTTACACGCTCGCGGGTGATTTCAACTACCCCGAATTTGCTCGGCGGAAGCACGTTGTGTTTGGCTTTGTCTTCGCTCATCGCATCGCGCAAGGTGTCGATCAACTTGCGTTGATTGTCCTTGTTTTGCATATCGATGAAGTCGATGCAAATGATACCGCCCATATCGCGCAAACGCAGCAATCGAGCGATTTCCTTTGCACATTCGATATTGGTTTGGAGCGCGTTTTCTTCTTGGTTTTGGATGGAAGAATTTTTGCGATTTCCGCTATTCACGTCAATGACGTGCATGGCCTCCGTGTGCTCCACAATCACATACGCACCACTTTTGAGATTGACCTGCTTACCAAAGCTTTGTTTGATTTGGCGGTGTATAGCAAAGGTGTCGAAGAGGTCGTCGCTGTCGTGAAACTTCACGATGCTCTCCGGGTGACCGAAGGTGCGCAGATACGATTTGATCTCCTGCATGATCGATTCCTCGTTGACATGTATAGCTGAGAAACTGTCGTTGAGAATATCGCGCAAGAGCGACGAGGTTTTGTTGATCTCGCCAAGAATACGTTGGGGTGCTTTGGCCGTTTTGAGATTCTTGTGCATCTCATGCCAGCGGCTCACCAAATCGCTGAGGTCTTTGTCCAACTCGCTCACACTGGTGCCTTCGGCTTGCGTGCGAATGATGACCCCCATGTTTTGAGGGCGGATCTTGTTCATCAATGACCGAAGACGATCGCGTTCTTGCTCGTCACCAATGCGATTGCTGAGGGATACTTTGTTGGAGAAAGGCACCAAGACCAAGTAGCGGCCTGCCAAGGTGATTTCCGAGGTCAAGCGGGGGCCTTTTTGCGAAATGGGTTCTTTGGCAACTTGCACGGGCACCAAAGCGGCCTGTCCGATCACATCTTTGATCTTGCCATCTTTGAAAATGTCCGGTAGCGATTTGAATTGATACAAATCACCAGTGCGTTGTTCTCCATTGATGGTGTTGCGTGCAAATTGGATCAAAGAGGCAAACTGCGGCCCCAAGTCCTGATAATGCAAGAAGGCATCCTTGCTGTACCCCACATCCACAAAACATGCGTTGAGATGGGGCACAAGTTTTCTAACCTTGCCCAAGTATACATCACCCACAGCGTACTCCTGATTGCGGTGTTCGCGATGGAGTTCGATGAGGACTTTGTCTTTGAGCAAGGCAAGCGCTACACCCTTGGGAGTAGCATTGATAAAAAGCTCAAGATTGCCTGTCAAGATGATTGCACCTATTAAAGAGTGAGAACAGCACGACACGACAAACGTTTTCATAGCGAAAACGTGTCGGCAATGCCGATACATACGGATACACAAGGAAAATCAGAGCGTCGCACGACGCTCCGATGAAGCCCGGTTATATCCTTGAATTAAAAAAGAACTAGCGTACTTTTTTCTTGTGACGGTTCTTTCTTAGGCGCTTCTTTCTTTTGTGAGTGGCCATTTTATGGCGCTTTCTTTTTTTACCGCAAGGCATTGTCTGATGTATTTAATTTCTTATTGATTTCTATAATGTATTGCTGCACATTGCTGACAACAATCGAATCGCTGGTATGGCGCAACAACTGCTCATAGGTGGATTTGGCTTTGGCCGGCATATTGAGTCGTTCGCTCGATTGACCCAAAAAGAACAACGCATTGTTGTCTGTGCTATCTGCCATCACTCCACGTTCGAAGCAATCGTATGCCCGCTGAAGGCTGTCCATCTGGAGGTATTGGTATCCCACTTCCACCAAATAACGCGCATCGTTGGGGCGCAATGCAACCACCTTCTCAAAACGCATCAACGCTTTGTCCATTTGGTTGCTTCGTACCGAAAACATACCCAAGTACAAATGTGCATCTACGTTGTTGCTGTCCTTGGCAATCAATTCCTTCAAAAGGACTATCCCTTCCATCGGATTGGCACCTTGAACCAACTCTACAGCTTGCATCAATTTGAGCGAGTCCGGATTGGCGGCGACTTGCGTCTTGGCCAAAACTTTCGCGGGCAACTTCGGCAACAAATAATATCCTATCACCAGGGCGAGACAAACAAGCCCCGCTATCCATAGTTTTAGGTTTGACTTAGGCATGCTCCGCTACTTTCACCTTCTCTTTTACGCCTTCCAAAAATTCTTTGGCTGGCTTGAAAGATGGAATATAGTGTGCAGGAATGGTCACCGTTGTTTTCGCAAGAATGTTGCGGCCCAATTTCTCAGCACGCTTCTTTACGATAAAGCTTCCAAATCCTCTCAAATAAACATTCTCTCCCTTCTCCATTGCATTCTTGATAGTACCCATCATTCCTTCTACAATGGCCAACACATCGTTTTTGTCGATGCCTGTTTTGTTGGAAATCTCTTGCACGATATCCGCCTTAGTCATTTTTTATTATACGTTTTAATAATGTTATGCTTTCCTTTACCCCCTTATTTGGGGGGTGCAAATATAAGTCTCTTTTTTTTATTTCAAATGGTTCTTTTTAAGAAAGTTATCTAAAATGCCGAATTTGTCTTTTTCCGATCGCATTATTCGCTGGTATAGAGCCAATAAACGGGATCTGCCTTGGCGTCAAACCCACGAGCCATACCGCATTTGGATCAGTGAGATCATCCTCCAACAAACCCGCGTCGACCAAGGCATGGACTACTACCACCGCCTGCTGGAGGCTTTTCCAACCGTTACCGATTTGGCCAATGCAGACTTGGATCAGGTGCTCAAATTGTGGCAAGGGTTGGGCTATTATAGCCGTGCTCGTAATCTGCACGCCACAGCACAATGGATCGCTGGTCCGCTCAAGGGAAAGTTCCCCAGCAATTACAAGGATTTGCTCGCACTCAAAGGGGTAGGCCCCTATACCGCAGCAGCCATTGCCAGTTTTTGTTTCAATGAGCCGGTAGCCGTTGTGGACGGCAATGTGGAAAGGGTGCTGGCGCGCTATTTTGGCGTGGAAGAACCTGTGGATGCAAGCGCTACAAAAAAACTGCTTCAGCAATTGGCCCAAGAGCACATCGCGGCCCCACGACCTGCCGAACACAATCAGGCCATCATGGAGTTTGGCGCGCTGCAATGCACTCCAAAAAATCCGTCGTGTGCCAACTGTCCACTGCAAGCGTCGTGTTTTGCGCTCCGTCTTGGCAAAGTGTCCGATCTGCCATTCAAGGCCAAACGCACCCAAGTCAAAGCAGTGGCCATCGACTATTTTGTATTGACCGATGGCCGTGAGCTCTTGTTGAGAAAGCGCGTGGATCAGGGCATCTGGAATAATTTGCACGATTTCTTGTCGATCGAAGGCGAAGCGCCACTGACCGATTCGGCTGTGCAAAGGGAGGCCAAAAAGTTCGGCGAATGGCGCGCTTCAACCGAAACAGTGGTGCACCTGCTCTCTCATCGCAAACTCAGTATTCGCTTCCACGTGGTGCAGGTCAAACGATGGGAAGAACGGCCCAATGGGGTGCTGGTCAAAATTCGAAATCGCCACGAATTGGCCGTGCCCAAGCCAATTCACGATTTTTTGATGGAGGTCGGAGGGCCGCTTTGGAGTGGGGTGAGAAAAAAAAACTAATTAACAATTTGTGCAATGTGCGGTCCGCGTGACGTTTTTTTTCGGAATTTCGAATTCACACCAAACGACATTTTTTATTTCAACGACCATGGCAAGTGTAAACAAAGTAATTCTCATCGGCAACTTGGGCGCCGATCCAGTCATCAAAGATTTCCCCAATGGCAGCATTGCCGAATTTTCGCTGGCAACCACCGAAACGTGGAAGGACCGCGAAAGCGGCGAACGCAAATCCATCACCGATTGGCACAATGTAGTGGTTCGCCGAACCGCCCTGGCCAATGTGGTCAAACAATTTGTCAAAAAAGGGATGAGTGTTTACATCGAAGGCAAAATCCGCACACGCAGTTACGAGAAGGAAGGCGAGAAGCGCTATGTCACCGAAATTTTGGTCGATGAGCTCACTATCCTCACTCCACGCGGCAGCCAAGAGGGGGCGCCTGCTCCTCAAAACCAAGCCGGAACGCCTCCAGTTTCGCAAATGGGACCGCCCGACCACATGGAGGACGATTTGCCGTTTTAGGCAATTCACGTGCTTTTGAAGTGGAGTTTTGAGAAATGGATCGTGGATGGTTTGTGGATTACCCATGCACCATCTCGTCTGTTTGTTCTACTTTAGCAGCGAAAATCTTGATTCCATTGGACGATTATTCTTTTTATCTGCTTGATGTGGTGTACCAAGCGTCGTTGTGGTCCAGTTCGGGTCCATTGCTACTTGTTTTGCTATTGCTGCTCGTCAGCGCGATGATTTCCAGCAGCGAGGTCGCCTTGTTTTCCTTGTCTCCTTCCGAACTCAACGATCTGCGCACCAGCAAGGCGTCCTCGGACATGGCCATCATGGAGCTCCTCGAAAAACCGGACAAACAAGAGGCTCCCACCAAGTTGTTGGCCACCATCCTCATCGCCAACAATGCCGTCAATATCGCTATCGTTTTGTTGGCCTCAGAGCTGTCTGCATCCTGGTTTCCCTCCGAATTTTACAGCGAATGGGTCAAAACATTGATCGATGTCGTAGCCATCACTTTCGTCATCGTTCTCTTCGGCGAAGTCATTCCAAAAGTCTATGCCACCAGCAATCCAGTCAAGGTCGCGCGCGCAATGGCTTTCCCGCTCAAATACATCCAAAAGTTCTGCTCCCCGCTAACCAGCGGCCTTATGGTCATCAGCAACGCACTCGAATCTTTGATCAAAACCAACAACAAAGGCAATATCTCGGTGGACGAATTGGGCCACGCACTCGAACTTACCGTAGACGATCATCTCAGCGACGAAGAGAACAAAATCCTCGAGGGCATCGTCACTTTTGGTACCAAACAAGCTGGTCAAATCATGACGCCCCGCACCGATATCGCCTACCTCTGGCTGGAAGACAACTTCCAAGACATAATGGTCACCGTCATGGAAAAGGGATACTCGCGATTGCCGGTCTTGCGCCAATCCATCGACGAAATCGAAGGCTTCCTTTTTGTCAAAGATCTATTGCCTTACATCGACGAAACGCACGTTGAATGGCAGAAACTCATTAAAAAACCGTTTTTTGTTCCCGAAAACAAAAAAATCGATGACCTGCTCCAAGAGTTTCAACAGGCCAAAATTCACTTGGCCATCGTCGTGGACGAGTACGGGGGCACCAGCGGCCTCATTACCTTGGAAGACATTCTTGAGGAAATCGTTGGCGATATCAGCGACGAATTCGACGTGGATGAATTGCAATACTCCCGACTCGATGATTTTACTTTTCTCTTCGAGGGCAAAACCGCTTTGATCGACATGTACAAGGTGGTCGATCTCGACGAACAACTTTTTGAGGATGCACGCGGTGATAGCAGTACCCTGGCTGGTTTCTTTATCGAACAAGCGGGATATATCCCCACCAAAGGCGATAGAATTTCATTTGGCGACTATGTGCTGGAAATCGAAGCGGCGGACAAACGCAAAATTAAACGCATCAAAATTATGTTGCCCAAATCGGTGACTTCTTAAACATGAGTAGACCCAGCAACAAAAAAATGATCGCAGCCATCCTCGCAATCGCGGCAGTGGCTTTCGGGTCTTGGTTTTTGTTTTTCAACGAGCCCAATTATTTGCCCAAGCCCATCGGCTATTTCCGCATCGATTTGCCCGAAAAAAAATACCAAGATTTTTCAACCCAATGCGACCTGGCCTTCGATATTCCTTCCTACACCAAGGTGGAATTGTTTCGTGAACTTGACCAATCGGATACCTGCCGTTTCAATATTCTTTATCCGCGATTCAACGCCCGGATCCATTGCACCTACTTGCCGGTAGGCACCAACTTCGATGAACTCATCGACGATGCGGTTGACATCGCTTGGTCACACGAATCCAAAATGAGTGCTATCAAGTCGACACGCATCAATGACCCACAGCGCAAAATGTTTGGCGTGGTGTACGATCTCGATGGCGAAGCGGCGTCGCAATCGCAGTTCTTTCTAACCGACAGTGTTTCGCACTTTTTTAGAGGGGCTCTTTACTTCTACAATCGCCCCAATCCCGATAGCATAGCGCCCGTCTTGGCCTTTGTGCGAGAAGATATCGAACGCATTCTTCAGACCGCACGTTGGTCCAATGTTCCTCTGAACAATGCGCCCAATGCGCAATCAGCGGTTCAGAGCCCGAACGACTAACACCACTACACAGATCAAAAACATCAACATCGATATTTTATTGATGCTGTGCATGGTCTTTAAATAGCTATCTCCCTCTTCTTTGCGGAGCAAATTGAGTGGGTTGATATAATGTTTGATCTTTTTGAAAAATGGATTCATACCGATAAAACGCTTGGAACGGTGTATTTGTTTATGGGGTCTTACGGCCTGCACGTAGCAAGGGCATCAAGGAATGAGCGCAATCACAGAAATTTCTACTTTGCAACTTTTGGGCAAACACGCCACCTCAACGGTTTCGCGTGCTGGAAATTGATCGGTGAAATAACGGGCATAGACACCGTTGACTGCCGCGAAGTCGCTCATGCTTTGCAAAAAGATACTCGTTTTGACCACATCTTTGAAGCTGCATCCTGCCGCTTGAAGCAAGGCCTCTAAATTTTTCATCACCAATTCAGCTTCCTCTTCTACCGGGGCTGGGGTATAGGTATTGCTCACTGGATCGATCGCAATTTGTCCCGAGGTGTAAAGCATTTGTCCGGCGCGCACGGCTTGACTGTATGGGCCAATGGGCTCCGGGGCCAATGCGGTATGTATTACCTGTTTGGGCATATTTTTTTTTTCAAAAGTAGAGCAAATCCCCCAATCGCCAAGCCGTCCGAGCAATGCCCACGCAATGGGGTAGGGCAGATGTGCGCAATTTCAGAGGTGCTTTTCAAAAAACATAAACACAAACCCGTATTTTTACACCATGAGAGTGTTTTTGATAGGCGTTTTTTGTTGGATGGTCTTGGCTTCGGCTGTGTTTCCTCCGTCCTACCAAGTGGCTGTTTTGAAATACAAAGGGGGAGGGGATTATTACTCCAATCCTACCGCTGTGCCGAACTTGGTCAAGTTTGTCAACAAAAATT
The DNA here is from genome assembly GCA_947463065.1 of Flavobacteriales bacterium. GTDB lineage: Bacteria > Bacteroidota > Bacteroidia > Flavobacteriales_D > Sanyastnellaceae > CANHSF01. The sequence goes on from CANHSF010000084.1 coordinate 10,214, forward strand.
TGGGGATGAACATCGATACGGAAGTGCCCTATGTTGAGGTAGGCAGTGCTGAACTGATCAACTATCCGTGGATCCACATGACGGGCCACGGCAATGTGGTCTTCTCATCGGCCGATGCATCCAACCTGCGCAATTACTTGATCGGTGGCGGTTTTTTGCACATTTCCGACAACTACGGCATGGATAAGTTCATCCGCAAGGAGTTGAAAAAAGTGTTTCCCGAACTGGACTTGATCGAACTGCCTTTCAATCATCCGATCTACCATCAAGCCTATGATTTTAATTCTGGCTTGCCCAAAATACACGAACACGATGGCAAGGCTCCTCAAGGTTATGGTTTGATCTGGGAAGGCCGCCTGGTCTTGTTCTACGATTACCAATGCGATTTAGGCGATGGATGGGAAGACTTCGAAGTGCACAAGGATTCGGAAGAGGCCCGCACCAAGGCATTGCGCATGGGGGCCAATTTGCTGCAATACGCCATGATGGGTAGCGAAATCAAGCCATGAGCAGAGATGTATTGTCGTTCGAAGAGCTCAAAATCTTTTTGGATGAACAAACGGATCGATTCAATCGGCCGACATTCATAGAGCACGACCCGATCGCTATTCCGCACCGGTATACGCTGAAGGAAGACATCGAAATTGCTGGTTTTTTTGCAGCTTCGTTGGCTTGGGGCAACCGCAAGGCCATTGTCAAAAGTGCATCTTCGATCATGCAACGAATGGATGACGCTCCTTACGATTTCATTCTTCACGCGAAACCGAGCGAAATCAAATCCTTATCTTCTTTTGTGCACCGCACGTTCAATGGTCAGGATCTGATCCAATTCGTCAAAAGTTTGCGGCACGTATATACGGCACACGGCGGTATGGAAACATTGTTTGCAGAGGGTTTTCAAAACAATGCAGCCAGCGGTATTGCGGCCTTTCGCAAGGCATTCTTCGGTATCCCACATGCTGCACGCACCACCAAACATGTATCCGATCCCGTTGCTGGCTCAGCCGCCAAACGTTTGCATATGTTTTTGCGTTGGATGGTGCGACAAGATCAACGCGGTGTTGATTTTGGACTTTGGAGATCCATTTCACCTGCTGCATTGTCGATTCCATTGGATGTGCACAGCGGCAACATTGCGCGTCAATTGGGGTTGCTGCAGCGCAAGCAAAACGATGCCAAGGCGGTGGATGAATTGGATGCCACCTTACGTCGATTGGATCCGGTAGATCCGGTCAAATATGATTTTGCTTTGTTTGGATTGGGGGTTTCGGGCGAATGGAAAAATTTTGCCAAGCCATAAAATAAAAAGGAGGAGCGCGATGCCCCTCCTTGTATCTTGATATTCTTTTTGAGGTATTACAAAGAATAGCGGTTGTCGTTGATCACTTTTTGTGCGATGTTTTGACGCGATGTTTTGACATTGAATGCTTCCATTTTAGTGAATCGTTTCATGCCCATCAACATCATGCGCATTTCATCGCCTTCCACAAAGCTATACAATGCTTCACGTCCAGCGCGATTGATCTCTTCGGCCGCCGTGAAGGTGGTCATTTTCATCATCTCCATTTGCACCGCACAAGCTTCTGCTCCTTTCATGCCCACGAGTTTTTCAGTGCGCAACACTGTGCTTTCGGCAACATAGGTTTGAATGATCATGTCGGCGACATTCATCAATATTTCTTGTTCTTTGCTCAATTGCATCATGAGTTTCTGAACAGCGGAGCCGGCCACCATCAAAATTGCTTTTTTAAACTGCGCGATGTATTTTTTGTGCTCTTCGAAAATCGAACTTGGTGCATCGCCAAAATCGGGGATACTCATCAATTCGCCGGCAACAGCCATCGCGGGAGTCATCAAATCCATTTCTCCTTTCATGGCTTTCTTCAAAATCATATCGACAATGAGCAATCGATTGATTTCGTTGGTGCCCTCAAAGATGCGGTTGATGCGTGCATCCCGGTAAGCGCGTTCGATGTTGGTTTCAGCGCTGTAGCCCATGCCTCCATGTATTTGCACACCTTCATCCACCACGTAATCGAGCACTTCGCTGCCATACACTTTCAGGATGGCGCATTCAGGAGCAAACGATGCAATGCCTTTCAAGGTAGATTCACCTTTGCTCAAACCTTTGTTTTGCAGGTCCAAAATGGCGTCGTCAATATTTTGCGTCGCACGATAGAGTGCCGATTCCAATGCGTAAATGCGCGTTGCACTTTCGGCGATTTTATAACGAATGGCTCCGTATTTCGAAATGCTGCGTCCGAATTGTTGGCGTTCGTTGGCATAGCGAATGGCCTCATCCAGTGCGCCTTTGGCACCACCGAGTACGCCGCCGCCCAATTTGATGCGGCCGATGTTGAGAATGTTAACTGCGATTTTAAAACCGTTTTGGCGTTCGCTCAACATATTCTCCACCGGGACTTTCACATTGTTGAAGAAGACTTGTCGTGTCG
>CANHSF010000085.1 GCA_947463065.1 Flavobacteriales bacterium
AAGATGTCGAAGCTCGGTGTCGGTATCATGGTTACCGATGGCAGTCCGATGGATGTGTATCCCGCATTCTTGAGCGATATCCGTGAGAAATCCGATCAAGGGCTGATCCAGGCCGTTGGTTTCCTATATTATGACAAGGCCACCAACCGATATTTGATCGGTAGCAAGGAAAAAATCAAACAATCGAAGATGGCCGGCAACTTGATGGTCCTGAATGCCGCGAATTGCGAGATTGTCGGAGATGGACGTGTCGACTTCAATGTGGATATGGGCATGGTGAAGTTTGTGAATGTGGGTGATGCGAAATACAAAACGACTGGAGACATCGATATTCAAACCACTTCCCTACTCACCTTCCCCTTTGAGGAATCGGCCATTCGTCGAATTCATGATCAAATCGAAAGCTGGCCCAATATGGCTGCGGTGGATGTAAGCAAAACGAAATATGAGAAAGGCTTGGTGGAATTGTTGGGCACCGAAAAAAGCGATAAGCTCATTTCAGAATTGACCTTGAATGGCCAATTGAAGCGCGTCCCTGACGAATTGTTGAGCACTTTCTATTTTGCAGACATCAAGTGGTTCTGGAACGAATCGGATCAAAGCTTCCAAAGTATTGGACCCATTGGCATCGCGAGCATGGACAAAAAACAATTGTTCAAATATGTAAAAGGCAAGATAGAAATCGAGAAAAAACGTGGAGCCGACGTGTTCCGCATGTACCTCGAACTGGATCCGGGCACATGGTATTTCTTTGAGTACAAGGCTGGCGTAATGAATGTGATCAGTAGCGACAAAGAATTCAGCACCATTGTATCGGAAGTGAAAGACGACAAGCGCCGATTCGAAGAAGGCAAAAACAAATATGCCTATTTGTATATGGTGAACAAGAAAAAGCGCGACGATTTTGTGGCGCGCTTTGGAGGTTTTTAATCCAAGGCAAAGGACCAACGTGAACAAATAGAACACCATTTAGTTTTAAAGACATGAAAATCATAATCGGCATAGCACTTATTGCAGCAGCTCTTGCGCTATATGCATTTAAAAAGAACCAAGGCACAGTGAAAGCAAAACTTGTATCCACCACTCCATCGAATATCTACGACATCACCTATTCTTCCATTACCGGCGAAACTGTTAGCATGTCGAGCTACAAAGGCAAATATGTATTGATCGTGAATGTGGCGAGCAAATGCGGATTTACGCCACAGTATGAAAAATTGGAAAGTTTGTACAAGACCTATGGCGACAAGCTGGTGATTGTAGGATTTCCTTGCAATCAATTTTTGGGACAAGAACCCGGTTCCGAGCAGGAGATTGCCGAGTTCTGTACAAAAAACTACGGCGTAACGTTTCCGTTGGCTTCCAAAATCAATGTCAAAGGCAAAGACCAACACCCGTTGTACACGTGGTTGACAAGCAAGACATTGAATCAGGTGGAAGACTCCGAAGTAAAATGGAATTTTCACAAATACCTGATAGGTCCTGATGGCGCGTATTTGGGAGGTTTTGGCAGCCGAGTGGATCCATTGGATGCCTCGATTACCGGTTTGATCCGATAATCGTTCAAGCCTGGGCAACAAAACGATGCCCCTTGTCTAAATCGGATGGATGTGAAAACGTGCGTGCATTGTTACGTTCCGCTTTTTGCGAGGAATACCATCTTCTAATCCGCATGTCAAATGGGCATTGCGATCAGGACGGCAGTTCTCTCGAAATGTTCCTTATTGGATAAATTGCGCGTAGTAACTCTTTTGGAATTTGCGGATATCGGACATGTGCAGTGCCAGCTCACTGACAATGCCTTGTTTGACCATGATGTCGCGGCGCGGTCTCAAATTCGGACCAGTAAAGAAATATTCTTCAACGTTGGCCTCGCTGAACCTGGATTGTAAATTTTGCAGTTGAAGAATCGACGACGAAAGGTTTTTCATGGACAATTCCAAAGTACTGATGGGTTGGTAAGCTAAGATGAGTTCCTTGCTTTTGTCGGGAAAACCTTTGCTTTTGAGATCGGTTTTGCATTTGGCCATGATCCTTCCCCCCTCTTCCAAGGAATCCAGCCAAAGCTGAATGTCTGTATCCATTTGCTCCCCGTATTCCCTCAAGGTGTAGCGCTGAATGCCCGATGCCAATTGCACTTGTTTGTACTGAGCCCGTTGATCTGCATACAAGACATAATGGTATTGCGATTGCTCCAATAAGAATTGATGGTTGGGGTGCGCGCTGCTATCGAAATGCAACCTTTGAACAATCACAGAATCCGCCATGACGTGGAGCACATTGAAAATGCTGTCCAAAAGCGTGTATGGGAATTGAACCGATTCGACCTCCTGCATCAATTGCTGGTGAAACCGACGCAGCGTTACAAAATCGCCATACACCACACTTTCGTTGCGCATCAACTTGACCCGAGTGCTATCGGCCATTGGAATCGACGAGCTGCTCGCGGCGACGGAACTCCTTTGGCAGGCACAGCAAGTTAGGCCCAGGATGACGATGGAAATCCAGCGCATCATTACCGGATGCGATTGACCGAACGCACCAACTCTTCGTCTTTGCGAATGGCGCGCAGAGCCAAATAATTGCACGCAAAAGCAAAAAATGGTGTAACGAGCGCCATACCAGGAACCATAACCTCATCGGCCGCTTGACTTTTCACTCCCATGATTGTGAGCGCACTCAAGGCAAAAACAGTAGCCAAAACGATGAAGGAAAGTCTGATCCACATCATTTGGCGTGGTCTGTTTTTGTATGAGAAAAGCGCCAATGCGTTGATGACCATCACCAGTGTAATCGGAACATAGACGTAATACGAAGTAGCTGGAATCAAATTGCCAATGGCATCCACGCTGTGGTACATGCCAATGGTGGCACCTCCGACTTCGCCAAATGCGGTAAAGAAACAGATCAATAAAAAAACAATGGATGAAAGGAGGTAAATGCTTTGGATACGTTGGATCATGGTTTTAGATTATTGAGGTTCTTGAGAAGTATTGGTTTGTTCGGGAATGACCAGCATGGCGTCGAAACCATTTGTACTGGCGTTCCGCAATTGTTGATTTTCGTCGAGATAAAAAATATAACTTTGAACAACACTGCTGCTATCGTTTTGGTAATACCAACCGGCCTGTTCGATGCCCATGATGCAGAAGGCCTCAGCAAACGCCTCCGCTTGAGCGAGAGATGGACATGCCGTAGCCACATACATCATTTCATTGTTGACGATGTATCCATAGGTTGGGTCAACGAGACCGCCTTTGTCTTCGGCAGTTAGGAAGGTAAAAGCATGATTGGTGAGGCGAATTTTTTGTTCGCCAAGATCGTTGGTGAACCCGATGCCCACTTGTTGAAGGGAATCATTGTGCGCGCCGTAAACGATGTACGATCGGCCGTATTGGATGCGCACTTGCTTTGCGCCTTTGCCGATGAGAAACTGATTGATTTGATCGAGCGCATTGGCTGCCGCTATTTTGGTAAAATCCAATTCAATCCGGGGATCGGCCTTTCGAATATGCGACTCTAAATAGGTATAACCATCGGGGGTCACCTCAGTAAGATCTATTTTGGCACCGTCGAAAACTGTAAAGTCAAATAAGCTGTCCAAGTTCGGCTCTTTTTGGCCTTGTGCATTGGCCAATATCCAAGCCCGTTTGAGCGGATTGGTGGTGGGATCGTAGTAGCGCATGGTGTATCTGCTGAGATCTGAAATCAGACCATAAACGACACCAAACACCTTGGTGGAGTCGTTGAACACAAAAACGGTATCGGTGCGTTGCCAAGCGTTGAACCGCGAAAGAACACTATTGGGATCCGAGAGGCTAAAGGCCGACTCGTAAACACGAACGATGCTGTCAATTTGCGCCCGGTAGTTGGAGGAATCCCCTACTACATCGATTTGGTATTGTTTTCCAAATAGCAATCCGTCGTAATACTTACCTACCAAAAACGTTTTTTTGTCACCGCACGCAGCAATAACCAGCATTGCAGCGATCACACAACAAAAACCGACATGCGACTTTCTCATAAGCAACAAAACTAGTGCTTTTTGATAATTGCGGCAAATCAAAACCCGAGCAGTGTCATCATCCGAATGCAAACCGCAATGCGCTTGGAACATGGGCACCTTGAGCGAAGGACGGCCCAATCCGATGAAATTGAGCAAAGTTGTTCAATACCAAGGGTGGAAGACCCAAGGATCAAAGTCGGATTATATCCCACGAATGGCTTATTTTTAGCCCGATTATTGTTTTGATCGAAAATCCGCTGGACAATGGGTTTCGGATCCAAGCAGCATTGATCGCCATTGCGCCCGCACCATTTAGCTCTGCAGAACGAAAGGCTCCTAAGCCCATGCCGTTGGAAGATATAAATTTCGGTGTTTCATTGGCACGACTGAGCATGCTTTTGGACAACGCGGATGGAGATTGCAATCAGATTAGAGTGAAGCAGCATTGAAGAGATTCCTAAAAGGCATACGCATTCTGTTATACGTGCTTGTGGCGCTGTTGATTCTATTCAACAGCATTCTGCAAAGTTCGGGCGTACAGACGTACCTCACCGGCAGGGTATCGGCGTGGCTGACCGATCAATTGGGCACGAAAGTAAGCGTGGGTCGCGTGGACATTGACCTTTGGGCTCGTTTGGTGTTGGAAGACGTATATGTGGAAGATCCGCATCAGGATACGCTGGCGTTTATTCCAGGATTAAAAGTACGGCAGTACAGTTTCAATGCCGATCAAGGTGAGTTCAAGGTCGGTGATGTGCTGTTGGAAAGGCCCTATTTCAATCTCAAAAAATATGCAGGCGATACCGTATTCAATTATAGCCACATCATCCGGTACATCGATTCGTTTGGACCATCGGAGGACACCACCTCGACAATTGTTGGCATCAAGCATTTGTCGATCGTCGATGGCCTATTGAGCTACACCAACGATACCCGAGCAGTAAAAACCGATTTTGGCATCGATTGGAACCACATGGTATTGACCGATTTGGATCTCCAGATTGAAGACTTGTCCGTTATGGGCGAAACCACAACAGCCACCTTGCACACGCTTCGATTTGCAGAAAAAAGCGGTTTCATCTTGCGCGATCTCGAAGCTGGATTGATGCTTAGCCCCGAGGGTGTCACCTTTACCGATGCCAGCATTCAAACCAACCGAAGCTCGATATGTGGCGATTTGTTTTTTGGACTAAAGAGCATTGAGGACATCGACTATTTCGATACACGCGTGCCCATGAAACATCAATTGCGCGATAGCCAGTTGTACATGCACGATCTGAGTTACTTCAGCAACGAACTGGAAGGGTGGGACAAAAGCATACGCATCGATGGTCAATTCAAGGGCACTGTGGCCAATCTTCGAGGAAAACAGATCCGCATTGAGTTTGACGAGCACACCTCCTTTGAGGGCAGTTTCCACATGGAAGGATTGCCCCTGATTGAGGAGACCTTCATTGATCTGGACATCGAACGCTTGACCACCAATCAGCAGGAGTTGGATCGCATTCAGTTGCCGCCATTCAACACCTACCATGTATTAAAAACCCCTTCCAACATTGGCGTATTGGGGCAGATCAATTACTCTGGAAATTTTACTGGATTCATCAACGATTTTGTATCGCGGGGAAAGATCGAAACCGCAATAGGCAATGTCATCACCGACATTACCCTGAAAGAAGATCCACGCATCAAGGATTACATCTACAGCGGAAACCTGGTAACGAATCGGTTTGATCTTGGGCGATTCTATGATACCCCCGAGTTGGGCAATCTCTCTTGCGACCTGATCGTATCGGGCAAGTATTTGGACTTGAAAAAAATGGATGCCGACTTTGATGGTGTGATCGGATCGCTTGGTATAAATGGCTATGACTTCACGAACATCACGGTGGAAGAGGGCAATTTCAAACTGCGTCGTTTCAATGGTTCATTTGCGATTGACGATCCCAATGTCAAAATCAATTTCGATGGGCAACTCGATTTCAACAGCGAAAAACCCGTTTTGGATTTCATGGCCCACATGCAAAAAGTGAATTTGGACCAGTTGCACATACTGGAAAACTACAACTACCACGACATCAGCGGCACACTTCAAATGCGCAGCACAGGATTCGACTTTAAGGATTTTGATGGGTTTATTTACCTTACGGACCTCACCTATTCGGCAGGCGACAACACATTTGATATCGCTGAATTTGAATTGACCTCCACCCGCGGCACTACTCCACTGTTGACTTTGCATTCCGATTTGGTTGACGTCCGCTTGGAGGGTCTATTTGACTTCTCAGCGCTGCCGTCCGCCTTCAATGGGATATTGGGCAAGATCATTCCCCATTACGATGGAACGGTGGTCAACCATGCTCCGCAGCAATTTGATCTGCATGTTGAGATCAACGACCTCACACAGATCACTGCCGTATATGAACCCGCATTGTACATCAGTCCGAATACGCGAATTGACTTGCGGTTGGACGAATTCAATAATGATATCTCCATCATTGCTTCGAGCCCCATTGTGCAATACGAGGACCACAGCATCCGCAATGTATTGATCGATATGCAGCGTCCCGACGAAAGCATCTACCTCACGCTGATGAGTGACCGATTGACAGTGGGAGGAGATTTGAATTTTCCACAATTCGCCATCAATGGAAGCACCGAAGTAGATACCATTTATACCGCTACCACTTGGGGCGACCAGGGCAGTTTGCACCGTGGCGACTTGAATACAAAAATTGTTGTGCGCAGCAAGAATGAGTTTGATATTGAAATGGCACAATCCAACATCGGAGTGAAGGAATATCTTTGGCAAATCATTCCCGGAGGAAGCGCCCATTTGCAGGGAAAAGAAATAGAATTGCGCGGCTTGCGCATGACCAATGGCGAGCAAGAACTACTGGCCGATGGACTAATATCAGAACGATCGGCACCGTCATTGGACTTGACATTTAGCGAATTGGATGTGAGCATGATCAATTCCTTCTTGGAAGAGTCGCCCGAGTTTTATGGAGTCATCAATGGAACAGCGAGTTTGAGGGATTTGTACAACAATCCGCTGCTCATCAGCGATGTGGCCTTGCGCGATTTCAAACTCAACGATTATTTGGTCGGTTACATTTGTGTGAAGAGCACGTGGGACAATTTTAAAAAGAAACTGCGCATCGACGGTGTATTGGAGAAAGACGTGGAAAGCGCCAGTGTCATCAACAAATTGACACCGTTGCACTTTGCAGGATTCTACCGACCGGATGATACCGAGAGCCCATTGGATTTGATCGCCACGGTGCAAGATTTGGATTTGGCATTTATCAATGAGTTTTTGTCGAAAGATGTGCTTCAGATACAAGGAAAAACCAGTGGAACCTTGACCATCACGGGCCATCCCGATGCACCACAATTGGCCGGAGATGCCCTATTGAAACAGGCCAACATATTTATCCCCTACCTCAATACCCGTTATTATTTGGACAAGCATATCGGCATTTATCCCGACATGTTCACCTTCGATAGCAACAAAGTCATTGACGAAGACCAAAACGAGGGTGTATTGATTGGAACCATTCTCCACGACAATTTCGGCGATTGGAATTTTGACTTGAACATCAACACCAATGGGCCCATGTTGGCCCTGAATACAACGGAGGAAATGAACACCTTGTATTATGGCAAGGCCTATGCGAGTGGCATAGTCAATATTTTTGGATACGAGGATCAATTGGAATTCGATTGCAGTTTACGCAGCGAGGCCGGAACCGTTTTGGCCATGCCCATGAGCACAACAGGAGAACAGACTTTTGAGAATTTTGTCCGATTTGTATCCAAGGAGGACAGCGTTCAGACCGAGGCCGTGGATTTGAGCGGACTAAAATTAAATTTTGATTTGGACATTACGCCCGATGCCGAATTTCAGATCATCTTTGATGAGAGTGTGGGCGACGTCATGCGCGGCAATGGCACTGGACACATCAAAATGGAGATCAATAACCTGAGTACCTTCAACATGTACGGCGTGGTGGAGTTGACCAATGGAGATTACCTCTTCACCCTGAAAAACCTCATCAACAAGAACTTCACCATTAAGCCTGGAGGAACGATTGCTTGGTACGGCGATCCATTTTTGGCGGAGTTGGATTTGTCGGCGGTGTATAAAGTTTCGGCCTCGCTGTACGACTTGATGCCGGATCCGCAATACCAAAATGGACAGCGCGTTCCGGTCAATCTCGAGATGTTGCTCACAGAGAAAATGTTCAACCCGAGTATCGACTTCAATATCACTTTACCGTCGGTGGATGGATTGACCCGCAACCGGGTGAATTCCATCATCAGCAGCGATCAAGAACGCAATCGTCAAGCATTCTCACTGCTTGTGTTGCGCCGTTTCGTGAGCCCACCAAATGTAGCGAGCGATCACAACAGCACCAATGCATTTGCCGCCCAAAGTAGCGAGTTTTTGAGCAATCAAGTCTCGAACTGGCTGTCGCAAGTGAGCGATGACTTCAACTTGGGTTTCAACTATTCACCGGGCGACGACATTACCAATGAGGACATATCGTTGCTGCTGAGTACCCAACTATTCAACAACAAAGTGTCGGTCAGCACCAATTTTGGGGTTTCCAGAAGCACATCCAGTGTCAACGACAACTCCACCAACTTGATTGGAGATATCCGGGTGGAGTACAAAATCACTGAGGATGGAAAACTCAGCTTGGTCGTTTACAACGAGAGCAACAACTTTCAATTGGCCGGTAGCCAGCAGAGTCCATATACCCAAGGTGTGGGAGTAGTGTATCGCGAAGAGTTTGACTCCATGGAAGAAATGATGCAGGGCTTTCGGGATTTGCTGAAAGGCAAAAAAGACAAAAACAAACCCACCAGCTGATGCGCCTTCTGCAACCATTGGACGAGTCCCAAGCAAAGTGGTATGGCACGGAGCATATCGTTTATAAGACCCTACTCTATCTTTTGCTGATAGGCGTCATTCGTTATCTGATGCAGTTGGTTCCCCGCGAGAATTTTGGCTTTCTCATAATGGGAATAACCTTTTCCTTTTTTGTTTTTGGACTATTGATTTGGAGCTTCCGATCCATAAGTTGGAAAGAAATCCTTTTGGTTTCGTGCTTGATGCGTTTGAGTTTGATCGATGTGCCTGTGCAATGGAGCGATGACATTTATCGTTTTTTTTGGGATGGCATGAAAGTGAGGCATTTGGAAAGTCCATATCAAATGACCCCTTCCGAAGACGAGCGCCGCACAGAATGGGAGGCGCTGTACAGTCAGATGAACAGTGTTTCATTTTTCAGCCCCTATCCACCGGTGCTGCAGTACATATGGGCATTGACAGGAAATACCACGGGCAATCCCATTTTCCTTCGGTTGTTGTGGATTGCAGTGGACATGGGTTGTATTTACCTCTTGCATCGTTTGTTGGCCCGCGCCCAGCGCGCCCGATGGCATGTGCTCTGCTATGCTTGGAATCCACTGGTTTTGATCGAGGGAATCGGCCAACTGCACCCCGAAGTATTGATGTTGTTTTTTGTACTGTTGGGGCTATGGTGCTTTGAAAACCATTGGAATTTTGGTTTGGGATTGAGCATTGGATTGGCCATTTGTACAAAATTGTGGCCCGTTTTGATTTTGCCATTGCTCATCAATCGCATGCCCCGCGCCGATTGGATACGGACAAGTACCATTGCACTGGGCGTATGCATCGTTTTGTTTGTGCCCTTGCTTCGTCCGTCGGCTTTGTCGGGCATGGCATCGAGCTTCTTGCTCTATTATCAATCCTTTGAATTCAATGCATCCCTATACTACGTGATCAAAGGCATCTACAGCTGGATGGTTCCAGAAAGCGGCGGAGCAATGGTCTCGCGATGGTTGGGTGTGGCTTGGTTGGTGTTTGTTGCGCGGCTGATATGGGGCCGACAACTGACATTGCCCGTGGCTTTGTATTGTACTTTTTTTGTTTTGGCACTGACATCGGCCGTGGTTCATCCTTGGTATTTGATACCACTTTTGGCATACGGCTTATTGGCCAACCGATTTGCCATTCTGTTTTGGAGTCCACTTGTTTTTATGAGTTACTCCCATTATGCCAATGGCCAATTCCAAGAAGAAGCCGCATGGATTGCAGCCGAATACCTATTGCTCGCTGCATTTCTTTGGGCAGAATGGAAGCTGCGCACGGACATGACTTTAGGAGAAGCAGAGCGCATCAAGGAGTGATCACCAATTGCACTTTTGACAAGACCTCACCTACATTGCTTTGAAGGGTTATAGAATAGAAAACCCCACGTGGTGTAAGTGGAAAAAGGACCGGAATAAAAAATCTCGTTCATTTCCATATCACATGTGGCATTTGGACCAAAGATACCGATGCCTTCTTGGCACACACCGATAACCCATTGCGATGACGCCGAGCACCCATCCAAGTCAGCGGTAACAACGTATGTACCGAGATCACTTATCGCGATTTCAGCACCAGTGCCAATGGATTGGCCGTTCAGCGACCATTCGAAAACACCATTGCCCGAAGCCACAAGCACATCACCATCTTGAGTAATCAAAGGCGTTGAAGGTGCGGCCAGTGCATTCCACCACCTATTGACGCAAATGGATCGCATATTCCATAAAAACAACGCGCATTTTTCGACGATCTCGCTCAAATCATGGATGAAGCCAGATTTCTTCAATTTTCAGAGCCATTTCAACCTATGTTAAGTGCTCAAGATCTTCCTTATTTCCAAATCTGAATTGTCAGAACGACATCAAAAAAAAACTCCCGTTCCTTTTGGGAACGGGAGTTTTTATTTCTGATCCTGGAGTGGTTAAACCACCTTTGGATTATTTGTTGATCACAAGGCGACCCATTTCAACTTGGTCACCAGTAGTCAAACGGAACATATAAACGCCAGTAGCGAATGTGTTCACGTCTACATCTACTTTGTATTCCAATCCAGCTTCAACTTTGCCGTTGAACACTTCAGCAACTTTAGCACCAGCTAGATCGAAGATTTCGAGCTTGCTCTTAGCGGTGATGGTTGACTTGAATGTGAATGTAGCATTGTCAGTAGCAGGGTTTGGATACACACCTACAGCAGCAGTCGTTGCAACTTCAGGAGTTGTTGGCTGTACGTTGATGTTTTCTTGGATCGTAGTACCCTCGAAAGTGATGTACTGGATGCAAGATGACTCGTTGCCTGAGCAATCGGCCACTGTCCATTGACGTACGATGTAGTAGTCTGGGCAGCAATCCAAATCAAACGCCAAGTCACCAGTTCCTGCTACGCTACCTTGGAGACCATCGAATGATTGGCCATTCACGATGAATGTACCGCTGTAAGAGAACCAACCACCGAAGCCATTTTCAGATGCGCTCAAGTTGTTTGCTCCGTTACCCAATTGGAAACCGAAGTACTTATTCTGAGGAGCATGTACAAGGTTGATCGATGAACCGGCGAAACCACCGAAACCAGTCAACTCAGCACCTTCAGCGTTGGTCATATAGAAGTACAACCACTCTTCGTTGTTGGCATCGATACCATCGCAATCCGCTTTGAAGTTGGTTGGGAAGCTTTGAGAAGTGAATTCTTCCCAAGTCATACCACCAGCGAAATACGCATTCAAATAGAAACCATTGCTTGGGTTGCTGTTGCTTACCATAGTGGCTTCGATGTGGATTGTTCCATCAGGATACTGAACCAAGTTACCTTCAGTTACGTGGTAGTAACGGTACTGTGGCAACATTGAGAACAATACCATTGCCCAATCTTGACCTTGAGCTGAAGCAGCACACAATGCATTGCTGTTGTCAGGAGTCATAAGGTCACAGTCAGCAATTGAACCAGCAGCAGGTTGTTCACCCATGATGAATTGCTCGTACTGTGGAACCAATGCGCCTTCGCAGTTGTCAAGAGCTGTTACCTCTGCTGGAGCAGGGATCTCAGCATCGCATGGCAATACGAGGTTTGAAGGACAACCTGAAAGTTCAGGAGCAGTTACGTCGTTCACAGTGATGGTGTACTCAGCGTAGTCGTAGTTGCCACAGTTGTCATAAGCGTAGTAGTAAACCAAGATAGATTGGTTACCGCAATCGTCTTGAGACAATACTTCGTAGTCAACAACAACCTCAACGTTATCGTCGCAGTTGTCAGTAGCAGATACTTCAACAGCAGCAGGGATTTCAGAAGCGCACTCTACCGTTACGTTGCTCAATTCAGTAACGATAACAGGAGCTGTTTCGTCAAGAACATTGATGTACTGGTTGAAATCGCTTGTGTTGCCACATGCATCGATAGCAGTCCAGTTGCGAACGAAGTACATTGCACATCCTTCCATAGCCATTTCGCTGTCACTGTAATCCAATTCGATAGTGCTGCAAGCATCACCAGCGATTGGTTCTACAACTTCAACTTCAGATAGACACTCGT
>CANHSF010000086.1 GCA_947463065.1 Flavobacteriales bacterium
TCCCCAATGTAGACCAATTGCAATGGCAAACCTCCGATTATATCAGTGCAGGACAACATGCCTTGGAGTACATCTTGACACCTCCTGGTGACATGGATTTTTATGCCACCGGCTCTTTCGCCGATTGCGTGAGAACCGACACCATCCACGTCAATGTCAGTGAGCTACCTGAACTCAATTTGGCCATCGACACCACGATTTGTTTCCAAGACGAAGTATTTGATTTATATGGCGGAAGTCCTGCGAACCCTCCTGGGTACTACACCATTGATGGTCAAGTTGCCACAACCTTTGATCCTTCATGGTCCGTCAACTCATCGTATTCCATTGGTTATTACTATACCGATACACTCGGTTGTTCCAATCAAATCTTCTCCAATGTGCAAATCGTACCCTTGCCCATTGTCAACTATCCTGCTTTGGATCCACAGTGCCAAAACACCGGGTGGATAAACTTCCAAACTGCCTCACCAAGCGGTGGTGATTATTACTTGGCCGATACCATTCTCGTTGAGCTTTCTAGTGCAATTCCTGAGGGCGTATACACCTTCGATTACAACTATACCGATGCCAACGGTTGCAGTGCGCAAGCTCAACAACCCATTACGATCTACCCAGCTCCGATTATAGCTATTGCTGTGCCTGATTTTTGTACGGACGATTCGATCTTTTTTGAGAATCAGAGCTACGTTAACTTGGGTCAAATCAGTAGTGTCAATTGGTCCATCAACAACACAACTTCCAACGATTACCAACATCCTGCATTTCCAGCTAGCACGCACGGTAATTTTCCTCTTGTGGTCACCATTTCGACTGCAATAGGGTGCACATCCGTCTTGGATACGAATTACAATGTGTTCGCCACCCCTCATTCGCATTTCAACACCGATTGGGCATGTCAAGGCGATAGCGTAGTGATCTCCGATCAATCCACCATTGCTGCTGATTCCATTACGCAATGGATATGGCAGGCCGAAGGGATATCCTATCCTGGTGATTCGATTTTCGAATATGCCTTCGTCGGTTGGGGTGATCTTCCTGTAACGCTCACCACCATCAGCAATCGTGGATGCGACAACTCCTACACTGCCTTAGCAACCATTCACCCACTGCCCGTGGTTGAGCTGCTTTTTGATGACGTCTGCGATGGTACAGAAGCTCAATTTGTCGCAGAACAAAGCATTCCGTCCGGCGGTATCGTATCGCAAGTATGGGACTTTGGCGATGGTGTCAATAGTGAAAACGATGCATATGCCGATCATCTCTATCAAACCCCTGCTCAGTATATCGTTTCCTTCTCTGCCGTAAGCAACATTGGATGCAGCACCATAGTGGTCGATACCATCCGTGTATTCCCCATGCCAACCGCCGCGTTCAGTATCGATGAGGAAGAGATATGTCAAGGATCCAGCTTCTTTCTGATGGATGAAAGCACCATCAATTATCCAGATGACATAGTGGAATGGCAATGGATCATGGATGATTCTTTGCTTAGTGTGGAGCAATTCCCGATTTTGATCTACCACACACCAGGAAACTACGACATCCAATTGACCGTGACTTCCAATAATGGATGCAGCCACTCTTCCACGACTCCTGACTTGCTCACCATTTACCCCAAGCCCGAAGCGTATTTTTCATGTGAAAACGAGTTGAACATGGTTGATCCGATCGTTCATGTCGAAGATCTTTCATCCGAAGATGCATCTGTGTGGTGGTATTACTTCGACGATGGAGGACAGGCCAACACGGAAAACTGTTCCCACGAATACACGCAAACCGGTGTTTATACCATCACACAAATCATCGAGAATGCCTTTGGTTGTCGAGATACCAGTGACCGCATTGTGATCATTCAACCTGAAATGATGGTATATGTGCCCAACGCTTTTACTCCTGATCAAAACGGCCACAACGAAATATTCAAGCCTGTAACCTTCGGATTCGAAGTCGTCCAATACGAGTTCACCATTTTCAACCGCTGGGGCGATATCATGTTTACCACAACAGATCCTCAAGCGGGATGGGACGGTTATTACTTGGGTAACTTATCTCAAGCGGGCTTATACAACTGGCAAATGGACATCCGATCCGAACACGACATCACCATCCATCGCAAAACCGGTAATGTATTCCTCATCCGCTAAATCGGGATGCCGCTTGAGATGGGTTAGGACGCAATATCTATTTTGCATGGTTCCAGTTGATACTGAGAAGAGCGATGATTGGCGAATACAACATGTGTGATAAACAGTGAGGCGTTCACCGTGCTGGTGAATCGATTTAGAGGCGTTTGAAGCGCAGTTGAAAAGCAGTACCCGTGGCAGCTGAAGAGGTTACTTGCATCTCACCATCCAATTGTTCCACCAGCGAATACACCAACTGAATGCCCAAGGAATCGTGCTTTTCATATTTGAAATGATCGCCCAAACCCACGCCATCATCGCTCACCACCAGTTCGATTTCCTCTCCTGACTGGGTCAACTTCAATTGCAATCTGCCGGTTTCTCTTCCTTTAAATGCATATTTCAGCGCATTGCTCATCAATTCATTTACAATCAATCCACAGGGAATGCTCTGATCCAAATTCAGATAAATGGTGTCCAATATGGGCTCAAATTGAATCAACGTATCTGCTGTGCGGTAACTCTGTACGAGATTGCTCGCGATGGTTTTTAGGTAGTCGGTAAATTCCAATTTACTGAAGTCCGCAGTACGATAAAGCGTCTCGTGGATGAATGACATGGCCTTGATGCGTTCCTGACTTTCTTGCAAAATGCGCAATGTGGATTCATCGGAAACATAACTGCTTTGTAAACTCAAAATACTAGAAATCACCTGCAGATTATTCTTCACCCGATGGTGCACCTCCTGAAGCAAAACTTCCTTTTCCTTCAGCGAGTCGCGCACCCTTCGATCCACCGCTCGTCTTTCGGTATTGTCAAACATCACGCAACTTATCCCCGTCAACTCATCCTCTTGATATACCGGATTGAGAAATGCCTGCATCCAAATGCTCTCGTTATTGGTATTCAATAAGGCAAACTCAAATTGCTGAGGTCTGCCTTTGATCGCATTGTCTATGGCGCTCAATTGTCCTTGATAGTAATCCATATCCAGGTATTTGATCAAAGCATCTTTGGCATTGTCGCCCAATTGCATCGAAGCACCAAATTGGTTTTGCATCCAATTGGAAAAATTCCGGTTCAGCGTAGTCAATTGCAAATCCAAATCGCTTGTCCACATCAATAAATTCTCAGTGCTATTGAGGATCGACTCCAACTTCGCTTTCTGTTCGGCTGTAGCGCGCTGTTGGTCACTCAACTTCGACTGAGTTCGTTTGTGCTCCTCAATCTCTTGCTTCAACACCTTATTGATCTCCTCAATCAACCGCACTCGCATTTGCTCTTGCACCAATTGATTGCGTATGCTAACACTGTTCAAAGTAATCTGAATACTGGGCTTGCTTTCGTATATCGTCAAAATGCATTTGATGCCTACCTCCTCATGTGTTTGGTTGGATCTGATCAGACGAATCTCTTTGTAATCGATGCTCTTGCCCTGTCGTATTTGTTCCAAATCGGCTTCGATTTCCGTGCGGTATTTGGAGTCGATAAACGAAGTAAAATCACCGTTGTAAAGTTCATCCTCATCTTCTACACCCAACAACTCGCATGCAGCATTATTGCCATATTTCATTAAACCATCAGTGAGAATGATAACCCCATTGGGTGAGTTCTCCAGCAAGTTTCTGAACCGCACCACACTCTGTTCCAATGCGAACTCTGCCCGCTTTCGGGCGCTGATATCGTTCATGGTCAATACCAAACACGGCCGACCACTGTGCATGATATTGCTGCCCATCACCTCCAAGATAATCACGCGGTTGTGCAAATCATTCAGTCGCACTTCACTCTGGTTATTGGATGAAATGCCAATGCTTGTTTTTATCCGGATAAAATCAGGTCGCGAAAAGAATTCGGTAATTTTCTTACCTATGGCATCTGTGCGATCGTAATAACCTAGCAACTGTGCAAATTGATCATTGCAGTCAATGATATGTTCCTCATCACAAAACACGATGCTTTCATGGGTCACATGGGCCAATGCTTTGAACCTTTGTTCACTCTCCAACAACGCTTGCTCCACCCGTTTGCGCTCGCTAATATCAATCAAAGTTCCACTGATTTGTTGGGTACCATCTGGCAATGTCTCCAAATAGCTATTCTCTAAACAGTCAGCAATAACCCCGTCGGTGCGCAATATCTTGATCTCAAAATTGCGCAATGCAGTATTGCGTGTCAGCTCGCGCAAATAGGCAATGCGCTGTGCCGGTATGTAATAATGGCGAAGGGTATTGTTACCGATCAATTCGAATGGTGAGGCATACCCTAAGATTTTCGCAAACGCATGGTTGCAATTCAGCAATATACCATCGGGGCTCGATTGATATACTCCAACTTCATTGCGCTCAAATAAACTATCATAGGCCTGCAAATGAAAAATCTGACGTTTGTCTTGCAAGCGCACAATGATGCGATCTCCGCTGTTTTGCGCAGTTGTGAAAATAAATGAATAATTCGCCTGATACGGGGTGTATTCGGTGTAACCAACTGAAGCGAGGGATTCCGCTAACTGTGCTTCATTTTCACGGGGAACGTGTATGGCCAATGCGGTGAAAAGTGGTTTCCCTATGCATTCACCTTTGGTACTCTGTATTAACTCATAAAATGAACCATTCCCAAAAGCAATGGAAAACAAACCATCATTGTTCACCACCACCAGTGGACTGGTCGACTGTTGAATCCATTCTTGGAGTGTATTGGACATGCTATTCTTTGGGTTCTGGTAACTTAATTTTTACTCCATTGATTCGTGTCACAATCCCAGCTTCATATTCCAACTGCAATGTCAATGTTCCATCTTCGGCATAATAATCCCAACGTCCCGATAATTCTCCTCCTTCATATTCCCCACGCATTTTCAATTGTCCGTTGGGATACCAATACTTGTGCCTTCCGCTTGGTGTGCCCACTGTGTATTCGCCTTCAAATGCCTTTGTTCCGTCTGCATACTTCCAAATCCATATGCCATTTCGCTCGCCATCTTCGTAGGCCCCTTCTTCGGAATGATCATTGACTTTCAATATCCAAGGCCCTGTCTTTAGTCCTCCAACATAATCGCCTTCGGTCAAAACATTGCCCAAGGAATCGTATTCCACGCAATGTCCGTCCTCTTTCCCTCGCAAATAATATTCATCTCTGTGCAACAAAGCATTGCCGTGAAACCACTTCCAATTTCCCGTGGGCAAATCATTGATATATGAACCGGTTTGAATCACCTTTCCATTCGAGTAATAATAAGTCCAAGCGCCATCTTTTAAGCCAAGCTTATAACTCCCTTTGTGTCTGATCTGCCCATCTGGATAATAGAACTGCCAAGCTCCTATCTTTCTTCCCAAACTATCCAGTTGTCCTTCTGCGACCTTTACGTCTTGCTCGAACAAATATGCAATCTCCTCTTTTCCACGTGGATCATAATTGCGAAAGGTTCCCTGCTTTTTTCCATTTTGATAGCTTCCGATGGTCCTCAATTGACCATCGGAATAAAACTCCTGGCGAATATCGGGTATACCTGTTGCTTCCTCACCTTCTACCAGAACATCATCCACATATTGCTCTATGGAAAGCAATTTACCCTGTTTGTCGTACTGCTTAAATACTCCATTTCGCAAACCGTTGGTATAATTTCCTTCCATTCTTACCTCACCATCCTCATACAATTCTCGCCATATTCCCGTGCGCCGATTTGCCTCATTGTACCTATTGATGGTCTCATGGGTGTATACGAATCCATTCTTAAAGACGTACTGTGAAATGATTCGACCATCTTTCGCATATTCCGTTCCCTTGCCTTCTTCTTTGTTATTGCTAAAAGCAATTACCTTCCACAATTCACCCGTGTCGTAATAGTACCGAACATTCCCAGACTTTACTCCATTCGTATTGATCCATTCCTCCTGCGGCTTTCCTTTGACGTTGAACAGCACTTCCTTGCCGTGTTTGATATCCGCCTTGTATGTGATTTGACGCTCCAAGGTGCTATCATCCCGATAAAACAACCACGTGCTATCCAACTTAAATTGATACCGATTGCCTTCCGTCTTCAATCCGCCATCCGGATAATACGTTTTCCAATATCCATCCGGCTTGCCATTCACCATGGTACCTTCACTGCTCACAACGCCATTGGGATAGGTGTACTTCACATACTGCGCATTCAAAACGAAATGCACCAAAGCACCCACCAACAAACAAATATTTCGTATCCCAATCATTTTGACAAATCTATAACTTTGATTCAGCTTTTCATTCTTTACGATATCTTCTTTTTTCATGTGAATCATATCTCTTTTATTTAAATAAGTATGTTTTTATGATATGTCCTGTTCATAAGCGTAATAACTTTTTGGTATTTTCTTGCTTTTCCTGAATTGGTGCGTTTATCATGGATTACCAACAGGTATTCAGGGGTCTTATGTATTGAAAGAGATAGAGATAGTGCTTTTATAAACAGCGTGTGAATAGCTTTTATTGTAAGTAAAATGGTTGTTGAAGATTAGTGTGAATTGTGCATGAAGGGGTCAATAATTGATCCAAATGTTTTGATACTTCATCGTTGGTTCGTCGCCTGCACTTACCTATGCCAAGGTATGGGGGCTAAATGCAAATCTTTTTTTGGATAGTTATTCAATGCTATTCACAATTTGAATTTCCTTTTGTTCATTTTTTCATGGGAAACAATATTGTTAGCCGAATGGTGCCATTCTACTATATTTGAATATCAATTATTGAATTATGATACAAGTGGAAATTGGTTGCGACCATGCTGGATATGAACTTAAAGAATGGTTGAAGTCGACATTCAGTGGAAAAGTGGACTGGCATGATCATGGTACATTCTCCTTGGACAGTACGGATTATCCAGATTATGCGCATGCCACAGCAAATGCTGTATTGGCCAATAATAGCAAAGGAATTTTGATTTGTGGCAGTGCAAATGGTGTATGCATGACGGCCAATAAACATGCTGGAATTAGAGCTGCTTTGTGTTGGTCAAAAGAGATTGCAGTATTGGCAAGACAACACAACGATGCCAACATAGTGTGCATTCCTGCTCGCTTCTTATCTAGGGAAGATGCAGCAGAAATTGTAGATGTATTTTTGAATACGGTGTTCGAAGGCGGAAGACACGCAAATCGGGTTGAAAAAATAAATTGTTGAAAATGAGATTATCTATTGCCTTTGTGCTGGCGTTCCTTTTTCATGTGGAACGCATAGATGCGCAGCAGGATTCAAGAGCAACCGCTGCTGCATCTATTCAGGCGGATGACATGAAAAAGCATCTCGAAGTATTGGCTTCTGATGCGTACGAAGGTCGTGAGACCGCATCCAAGGGACAGCGTATGGCTGCCGATTATTTGGTGGCCTACTATCAAAAACTGGGTGTGGCTGCCGGAAATGGCAACAGTTATCTTCAAACTTTCCCTCTTAGAAAGCAGAATTTTTTGAAGAGTACCATTGAATTCGATGGAAAAACCTATCAGTACGTAAACGATTTCTTTACTTGGGGTGCGGAGTGGGATCTATTGGAAGACAGTGAATTTGTATTTGCTGGTTATGGAATAGATGATCCTGCTTACTCGGATCTAAAAAAGATTGATGTCAAAGGAAAAATTGTCGTTTGTCTCAGCGGTGAACCTAGAAATAAGGTAGGAAACAGTTGGATAACGGGCTCCGCTCAAATGAGCGATTGGTCGGTGGATGTCGAAAAAAAACAATTGGCGCTGAAAGAAAGAGGCGCAAAGGGTGTTGTCATCATTGAACCGGGCTATGGTGTGTTGATTCAACGCATACGGTATTGGTTGGAACAGCCGGGTATGGATTTGGATTATCCCGAGAAAAGAAGCAATGAGGAAATTGTGTTGCCAACGGTCTATGTTTCACGGGAAATGGGCGATATTTTGTTGAGCAAATGCAAATCATCGGTCCAAAAGGAAATCGACAGATCTGCGAAGAAAGGTGTATCCAAACCTCGCCGGATAAAGAAACCCATTCGTATCCGCATGGTGCGTGAAGTGGAATACCTCAAATCGGATAATGTATTGGCTTGGATAGAAGGGAGCGATCCTGTTTTGCGCAACGAAATTGTGGTGATTTCTGCGCACTATGACCATATCGGAATTGTAAAAGGTCAAATCAATAATGGTGCGGATGACGATGGCAGTGGAACGGTAACCACCATGGAATTGGCAGAAGCGTTTATGTTGGCAAAAGCCAATGGTGCTGGACCAAAACGCAGTATACTTTTTCTGCATGTAAGCGGCGAAGAGAAGGGTCTTTTGGGCAGTGAATGGTACAGCGAGTATCCCATATATCCGCTGCAGAATACGGTAGTGGATTTAAACATCGATATGATTGGTAGAAAAGACGATGCACACGAAGACGGCAATTACGTTTATTTGATAGGATCTGACAAACTTAGCACGGAGTTGCATCGTATTTCTGAAGATTGCAACCGAGATTATACCCGGTTGAATTTGGATTATACCTATAACGATCCCAATGATCCGAACCGTTTTTATTACCGCTCAGACCATTATAATTTTGCCAAACATGGAATACCTGTTATTTTTTACTTCAGTGGTGTGCATGAAGACTACCACAAACCGGGCGATGATGTAGAGAAGATTATGTTTGATAAAATGGCTGTTATTGGTCAACTGATCTTTCATACGGCATGGGATGTAGCCAATCGCCCCAACCGCTTGGTGGTAGATGTAACGAATGATTTTGAGGGCAAGTAAGCTAGGCCTAAATGAATATCGTCACTATTAATTCCAAAATAAAATGAAACACTTTTTAATTTTTACCTTTCTCTTGTGTTCTGTAATGTGTGCAGCACAGCGCAAAAGTCGAAACCTGAATGATGCACCTGAGGTGATCCAGAAGCCGAGGACGGGTCATGGTATTGGGGTTGTCGCAAGCTCTACGATGGGCAATGGATTGGCCTATCGGTATTGGAAAAATCGTTTCGGTTATCACATGTCCTTCTTACCAGCTTTGAGCAATGACGGTGGTGTGGTGAGTTGGGGCAATGCCTTTTACTACACCATTATGGATTTCCAGCACAACAATAAGCTGATTTTACACGCTGGTATGGATTACGTCTATAGAAAAGAAGAGCGGTATTACTACGGCACAGGAAGTAGATATAGCCGCTGGGACAGTTTCAATTTTGGAGTAGGCCCAGGCATAGAAACCCATTCAAGGTACGGTTCATTCACGGTGTATGCCGGTTATGGTATGTACAATCGTTTATCGCGTGATTTCGGATCAGACCAACGCCTTCTGTTCTTGAGTGGTGGAATTTCTTATTTCTTTGAGATTTAAGATTCGTCCAAGAGTTTTTCTACAAACAGCGTAAGCATTTCTTTATGCCGCTGATAGTGTTGACCGGTACCAGGTCCGTAGAATCCCGTGTGGATTTTGCGGACCTTTCCTTTTTTGTCAATGATGATTGCTGTCGGATACGAGATAACGTGGTTGAGTTGTGGAAAGACTTTTTCTGCCGTTGTTTTCGGAGAAGTACCGCCGAGATAAGGTGGGTACGGTAAACTCAAATCGTTGAATTGGCGTTGTATGCGAAAGAGTTGATCTTGGATACTGGCCTCACGCTCAAAAGCGACAGGAATGATTTGAAGTCCTTTGTTGCTGTATGCACCGTGCATCTCTTTGAGAAACTTGCTTTCATCGGTGCAGTTGGGACACCACGATCCAAAGATTTGCACAATGGTCACTTTATTCAGGAAGTCGGTTGAATCAAACTCGACCGTTTTTTGCTTCGTGTCCATTGCCTGGAATCTGAAAGGATTGCCATCCTTGAGCGTGGTTAAACTATCGGGATGACGCAGCACAGCTTCGGGGTTTCGTATTCCATACCAGCTTTCTTCCCAAGTGTTGCCGCTCAAAAAGTGGCCATCTGTCAAACTATCGCCATGAACATTGGCGCAGAAATAGAACAAATGGGTTCCGTCGAAGCAAGACAATTCCATGCTTTCGCCGGTGTTATTGCCTTCAAGAAAGCGGTAGTCACCAGTTTCGGTCATGAAAGTGGCGTGCATGTGTCCGTTATGATTTTTAAAAAGTCCGATTGCTCGCGAGTAATTTTCAGGATCATTGGGAGAAAAATGGCATTCCCAAATGCTTTCTTCGATGCTAGTGGGCATCTCTGCAATGGGTGCTGAGCGCGGTGAAATATCTAGGGCGATGGATTTGTTGTTGGGTCGTGTAGGGTCTGACCAAAAGCCTGAAATGGTGGTGTCACTGGTTACGTGGCCAGCGAGGTAGGTATGGAACAATGGCATCTCAACGAAGAAGGAATCTGCACCAAGGAAATGCGGTTTTACGCTGATCACCTCTGTTGCATTGAGAATGTTCCATGTGGAATCTGTGACGTGTAAACGAACGGGTATATCGATTTCGTCGATGTGAAAATGAATGGTATACTGGCCCGATTTGAGTTGGGGACTGGGACGTTTGCAGCCAAAGAATAGTAAGACCATGCCAATGGTCAGTATGGGTGAAAGAACTTTCAAGTTAAGGATGTATTGGAGGGCGAAAATACCAAACGCATTCAAGATTGAAGGATTTTTATTCGTAATTCTTGTATTAATTCCGGGAAAATTCGATTAGAAGCGATTACAGCGCAAAAAAAATGGGGAGACTGGTGAACACCCAATCTACCCCATTGATGTGATTAAACGGCTTTATAGGTCGAATTTAATGCCTTGCGCCAATGGCAATGATGTCGAATAATTGATTGTATTGGTTTGGCGGCGCATGTAATTTCTCCATGAATCGCTTCCACTCTCTCGGCC
Organism: Flavobacteriales bacterium; assembly: GCA_947463065.1. Lineage (GTDB taxonomy): Bacteria > Bacteroidota > Bacteroidia > Flavobacteriales_D > Sanyastnellaceae > CANHSF01. The sequence goes on from CANHSF010000086.1 coordinate 10,940, forward strand.
TCCGCCAGTTTCTTTTTCACCGCCAAATGCCCCACCGATTTCAGCCCCGCTTGTGCCGATGTTTACATTGGCTATTCCGCAGTCGCTTCCAGCATTGGAGAGGAAATATTCAGCTTGACGTAGGTCTGTGGTCATAATTGCCGATGATAAGCCTTGAACGACTCCATTTTGCATGGCTACAGCTTGATCAAGCGTCGTGTAGGGCATGATGTACAGGATGGGAGCGAATGTTTCATGTTGGACGATGGCGAGTGAACTGTCGGGTACTTCGATGATGCAGGGCTTCACATAGCATCCGCTTTCGTAGCCTTCTCCAGTGAGCACGCCTCCTGGCACAAGTACTTTACCCCCTTGTTTTTGAGCCTCCTCGATTGCGTTGAGATAAGCTGCAACTGCTGCTTTATCGATTAGCGGCCCAACATGGTTGTTTTGGTCGAGCGGGTTGCCAATGCGCAATTGCTGGTAAGCAGTGCTCAGGCTGGTTTTGACTTGTTCGTAGATGGATTCGTGGATGATCAAACGGCGCGTTGACGTGCAGCGTTGACCAGCGGTACCACAAGCGCCAAATACGGTTCCGATAACCGTCATTTTGAGGTCGGCGTTTTCTGTGACAATGATGGCATTGTTGCCGCCAAGCTCCAGCAATGATTTTCCAAATCGCTCGGCAACTTTGGCACCGACGATTCGGCCCATGCGTGTGCTTCCAGTAGCACTGATGAGAGGAATTCGTTTGTCGTTGGTAAGCCATTCACCTACTTCTGCACCGCCGGTAACTATGCATGAAATACCTTCGGGGAGTTGATTTTCGCGTGCAACCTCATTCCAGATGTGTTGGCAAGCGACGGAACACAGCGGTGTTTTTTCGGAACCTTTCCACACACAAACGTCCCCGCAAATCCAAGCCAAGGCGCTGTTCCAAGCCCAAACTGCAACAGGAAAGTTGAAAGCGGAAATGATGCCTACGATGCCGAGTGGATGCCACTGTTCGTACATGCGATGGCCAGGACGCTCGCTGTGCATGCTTAATCCGTAGAGCTGTCTGCTTAGTCCAACTGCAAAATCACAGATGTCGATCATTTCTTGAACTTCTCCCAAACCTTCTTGCAGGCTTTTACCCATTTCGTAGCTGACCAAGGTGCCAAGGTCGTTTTTGTAAATGCGTAATTTCTCTCCGAATTGGCGAACAATTTCACCGCGTTTGGGGGCAGGAATGGCACGCCAATATTGGAATGCTTGCTCGGCTTGCGCGATTACTTTTTCATAATCGGCAGCCGTTGTGGTTTGCACACTGCCAATGGATGTTCCATCTACGGGCGATTGGCTTGCAATGGCTGGTCCCGAAGAAAAAAATTCTTGTCCTGTGGATGTTCCGGGATTGTCGTGTTTCAATCCTAGACGAGTCAAGGTTTCCGAAATATTCA
>CANHSF010000087.1 GCA_947463065.1 Flavobacteriales bacterium
CTTGCGCATATGGGGCAATACCTTTTGGGTGATAGCAGCCAAACCAAATAGATTGACCTCAAACTGACGGCGTGCCTCATCGACAGGGATATCCTCGACTGCGCCGTACAATCCATATCCCGCGTTGTTCCACAACACATCGATTTTACCTTCCTTTTGAATGATGTCTTGCACAACATCGCTGACTTGCTGGTCGTTGGTCACGTCCATTTGTAACGGAAAACCGCCAGCCTCGGCGATATCTTGCATTTGATCGATGCGACGCGCAACGGTGTACACCCGATGTCCCTCAGCGATGAGTTGAAACGCCGTGGATTTGCCCATCCCCGAACTGGCACCGGTAATCAGAATAACTTTTGGATTCATTGTGTTGTGATTTTGTTGGGGGCAAATGTCTGCACGTCCTCCGACCCGAAAAGTATACAGATTCGGGGAGGTTGTATACAAACCACGGTAGCACTTCTGCCCCTTGGCCAAAACCAATCACCTCAAAAGGAGCTAAGTGCTTTGAACAACCATGTAATACAGCGGCATACCGATGGTTATATTGACCGGAAACGTCACGGCCAGCGCCATGGGCAAAAACAAACCCAAATTCGCTTTGGGGAGGGATATCTTCATGGCCGCAGGTACAGCAATATAAGATGCACTCGCAGCCAAGGTGGCAAACATAAATCGATTGGAAACGTCGTGGGTGACCCACCCGCTTAAATAAGCGACCGCACAACCGTTGACGAGAGGAACCACAATGGCAAACACAATTGGGAACCAACCGTTGGAGAAAAACGCACGCAATTTCCGACCACTTTTGATGCCCATATCCAAAAGGAAAATGGCCAAAAAGCCCTTGAACAAATCGTTGGTAAAAGGCTTGATGCCTTCGGCCTGTTTGGCATTGGCCAATAAGCCAATAACCAAACTTCCCACAATGAGCAAAACACTTCCGTTTGTGAGCGAATGAACGATGGCTTGCCGCTTGCTGATGCGGTCGTTGTCTTCCTTGTTAAAAATGGAAACAAGTACCAATCCCATGATGATGGCTGGAGACTCCATAAGCGCCATTATGGCCACCATGTGTCCATTGAGGTGCAATTGCTGCGCCTCGAGATACGACGCCGCCGTAACAAAGGTGACCGCACTTACCGAACCATAGGCCGCTGCGATGGCGCCTGCATCATAAATGCTGAGCTTACGACGAAGAACAAAAAAAGTGTAAAGCGGCACTCCACATGAAATGGCGACACCAAATGCCATGGACCAGGCAATCTCAGAGTTCCAAGCTTCATGCGACAACTCTTGCCCACCTTTGAAACCAATGGCAAAGAGCAAGTAAAGGGAGATAAACTTGGACGAATTGGTTGGTATTTCCAAATCGCTTTTTACATACACCGCAACAATGCCTAGAACAAAAAACAAAAGCGCCGGGTTGGTTAGATTATCGATCAGCAATTGGGCATTCATGGTTGTGTGGGTTTAGGTTGGTTGAGGTGACACAAAAATAAAAATCCTAAGGGTTACAAAAATCACAATACATGGGATCTTCTTCGGTGCGATCGTGCGGATTGTTTTTATCGGCCGTGGCACCGCACGATTGACAGGACATGCGCAAGGCTTTGGTCGATCGCGTTGGCATACCGCATGCCCCACATGGCAAACCAGCGATCACCTGTGTCACTGTAAATCCAGGAAACTGACATTGCGGACATTCTTGATGCAACAAGTCAATGAGTTTGCCTGTAGCCGCAGCGATGATCTGCATGCGTGTGGGATTGAACATGGCCCGCATATCGGTCTCAACAAACACGCTGGGGTACTTCAGCAGCAAGCCTTCGAATACTTCGCGCAAACGCGACCAATCGGCAATGCCCTTGTGCACATCATCGATACTGCTCGATGATCTTCTGCACACCAAGCCATGTTCTGGAAAACCTGTATTCCGCGCAAAATCTTCAAGCGTCTTCCACGTGTTTATTTCGGCCGCATTGAAATTTGTTTGCGCCGTCATTTCTCGTGCGATCCAATGCCGACCCGTGGCTGCCTCGTACAGCATGACCATCTCATCGTTGCATGCGCTAAAAGGAATGTGTGGATGCGGACCGAACGATCCTTCGCTTGCGAATGCAAAATCAGCATCCACCCAATCCAGCGCCAATTGGCATTTGCGGCGCATGGCCATGATGGGATCCAGTAGCCTTGGGATTTCGCCCGAAAATGTGCCCAATGCATCGGTGTTCAGGTTTTGCGCAGGAAGCGGCACCATGGACAAACGATTGCGCAACAACGGAGCCACCACATCCTCTTTTCTGTGCTGTGTGGCAATCACTACCCTTTTATGTTGAAAATACAAATGCATTGTATGAAAGCTGACCCTCTATAAATAGAAGAGGGTGGCCCTTGCAACCACCCTACCTCTGCATGGATACTTTCCGTCCACCTCCATGAAGGAAAGTACTCGTTTGGCAACTCCCTTGAGCAATCACTTACCCTTGGAAGATGCCCGATTTATAACACCTCAACCAATAAATTCGCATCCAGTCTGATTTTCGACTTTTTGTTGTTCACATAGTCACGGAAATAAACCAAGTCATTCTGCAATTGCTTGATTCGCGTCTCTCTATATTTGATGTCCTCTTCGGAAGCATCTTTGGTGATGAGCGATTCGTGATGTCGAATTTTCACCTGTGTCAGCTGAGCAAACAACTCAATAGCTTCCTCCGGCGTAAATTCACCTTGAATTAACTTGATGTTCATAATCAGAAAATTATTGACCTTGACCGAGTGAATATGCCGCTACACCATCAAAGTTGTATAGGTTCTCTGTTTTGATGGCGTCGATGTTTTTTTGATCGGCACGCTGCAACAGCTCGATGATTTGAGCCTTTGAAAGCGGCTTCGCATCTTGCGGTTTAAAACGGCAGCGCCAATGATCGGTGCAAAACGTTTCTTTGAAACCATCGGGCCATACCTTGATGCCGCGGTTGGTGATCATGCTCAACTTCACGCCATCGATTTCAATTCCCTTGATGTGCTGAGCCAACTCATTGGGATCGGTACCTGCCCAATGAACAAATACATCTACACCAACCAATTCTTTATTCCGCTGAGCTTTGCGCTGATATTTTGGCAATTGCAAAGCTGCATTTGCTGCGTAAGAAACCGCTTTCAACAGCGTCGGGCGTTGGCCCAAGTTGGCAATTACTGCCTGCGCAAACTCATGCGTGCCCACCTGTTTTTTGCTTACCCCTTCGGTGAAGATATCGTAAGTGTGGATTCCGTCTTCCAAGGTTTTGAGCCAAGCGTTTTGCACTTTTTCAGCCACAGCAGTTTGGCCAATGTGGTTGAGCATCATAACAGCGCCTTGAAGCAAGCCCGATGGATTGGCTACATTCTGACCAGCGCGGCGAGGAGCCGAACCGTGAATGGCCTCAAACATGGCGCATTCTTCGCCGATATTGGCTGAACCAGCAAGTCCCACAGAACCTGTGATTTGTGCAGCCACATCGCTCAAAACGTCACCGTACAAATTCGGCATCACAATCACATCAAATGCCTCAGGAGTATCGGCCAATTTTGCAGCACCGATGTCGATGATCCAGTGTTCGTTTTCGATGTTGGGATATTCCTTGGCAATTTCGTCAAACACCTGATGGAACAACCCATCCGTTTGTTTCATGATATTATCTTTGGTAAAACAAGTGACCTTCTTGCGGCCCTGTTGTTTGGCATATTCAAAGGCATAACGCACAATCTTTTCGCAACCCGGGCGAGAGATCAATTTGAGGCATTGCACCACCTCATCGGTTTGTTGGTGCTCGATACCGGCGTACAAATCCTCCTCATTTTCGCGGATGATCACCACATCCATCACAGGATGTTTGGTGCTCACGAAAGGATGCAAACTCAAACAAGGACGAACATTGCTGTAAAGTCCCAAAAACTTGCGTGTAGTCACATTGAGGCTCTTGTATCCTCCACCTTGCGGTGTGGTGATGGGCGCCTTCAAAAAAACTTTATTGCGGCGAATGATGTCCCAAGCCTCAGCGGCGATACCCGAGGTATTGCCAGCCAGATAGACCTTCTCGCCCACTTCGATCTCATCGATTTCTATTTGAGCTCCGGCAGCACGGATGATCTCTAGGGTAGCATCCATGATCTCCGGGCCTATTCCGTCGCCTTTAGCAACTGTAATTCTTGTCATATAATGTACTGATTTTGAGACGCAAATTTGAGACAGGGTTTTCATATATTTTTATTTATCTTTGATATACTTTTCATAAAAATTATTTATCCATTATCCACGTTTCGTTTACACCTCTTCCAATCAACAGGCGGGCACCTCCAACTCCTCCATAGCATCCTTCCCCATGAATTATACCTTGCACCAACTCCAGATCTTTCAGACCATTGTCAAAACACGCAGCATTACCAAAGCCGCAGAGGCCCTGAATTTGACACAGCCTGCGGTATCGATACAACTCAAAAATTTTCAAGATCAATTTGACCTTTCACTGACCGAGTTGGTCGGACGCCGCATCTTTATCACCGATTTCGGAATGTCCATTGCGCAGGTGGTGGACAGAATCCTGGATCAAACCCAAAGCCTGAATTCGCTGGCCTTGGCTCACTCGGGGCAATTGATCGGCCGATTGCGTTTATCGGTGGTGTCGACCGGCAAATACGTAATGCCTCACTTTTTATCCGAATTCATCAATGCTCATCCTGGGGTAGAGCTGGAAATGGATGTGACCAACAAAACCAAGGTCCTGGAAAGCCTGGAAGACAATGTCGTGGACTTTGCCTTGGTGTCGATCTTACCCGCGAAGATGAAGATCGAGCACTTGGACCTTCTTCCCAACAAACTCTACTTGGTCGGCAAAAAAAAACAACGCACAAACAAAACAACGTTCCAGCAGGAAGCACTCTCGGATCTGCCTTTCATCTTCCGTGAACGTGGATCCGGCACGCGTCAAGCCATGGAGTCGTACTTTCAACGCTACAAAATCCAAATGGAGCCCAAACTTGAACTCACCTCCAATGAGGCGGTCAAACAAGCGGTACTTGCCGGATTGGGTTGGAGCATCATGCCGTTGATAGGCATACGCAACGAGATTCGCAACAAAGAACTGCAAGTATTCCCCGCTGCCGGACTGCCCATTGCTACGACGTGGCGTTTGATTTGGCTAAAGAGCAAAAAACATTCGCCTGTGGCAAAGGCTTACCTCGAACATTTGCGCCAAACCAAAGAGCGCATCGCCCAGCATCATTTCGATTGGATCAACAGCGTGCAATGATCGAATTCAGCGGACACCAAACTTCTCCAAGCACCACGCGATAAACGCCTGGTTCCACGCTGCAGAAGCATGTCCTCCAGCGAAAACTTGGAGATGAAATGAAGATCCCGATTCGGCATACCGCTCTTGCAACCATGCCGCATCTTCTTGCAAAAATGGAGGCTCTTGATCGCCGAAGCACCAAAACATGGTTGGATATTGCTGTGTGGTTTTCCATTCCAAATCCTCTGGATCCGCCCCAAATGGCGAACAACAAAAATAGCTCGAAATAAGATCGGGGTACCTGTGCGCAAGCTGCAACCCAAAGCCAGCACCGTTGGAAACCCCATAATAATAGCGGTTACCTGCATCGTCGGGCAAAGCCAATTGCCTTTCGATGGCGGGCATAAACTCATTCACGCAATACGCCATATGTTGATCAAAGCGCGCGCCCAATGGTCCCTTGCCACCTGACGTATTGTTTCGGATGTAATCAAAATTTCTGAATACCAAATGAACCGCTTTGCCGTCAACGGTTTTGACCGTGGTGCTGTCTGCGACGCGGGTATTGGCACAACTGGATACATATACAATGGGATGCATCCGGTGTTGGCCGATCAGGGAATCCAACAGCCGAATCGCTTCCGGGTGAATTCCATCGGTATCCCAAACCACAGGATACGAATTGCCCTTTTGGAAACCCGGAGGCAAATACACGGCATGCCTGCGGTATTCGTGCAATGCAGCACTGTACAATGAATCCAATTTGGACCGCGGAACCTCGTGAATGTTTTTTGGAACCACGCAACGCCCGAGGAAGATTGCGCTGCTAATACTAATCAATTCCAACCAACGCATTGCTTCATTTTTAATCGTTATCCTTGTTGCTGAATTTCTTCCGCATCCCTCACCAGCTCGTTTCTGAAGGCCAGCATCGCCTCTTCCATAGGTGCTTTATTTGCCAGGAAAGCGAAACGTTTGGCCTCGTCCTTGGCAAAGGGATCGCCCATCCACCCCTCGATGAACTCGTGCCGATTGATCCAGCCATTGAGCTCGGTATCGTGCAGCGTCAATTTGCCTTCGCCATCTACCGTTCCAAGAAATTGGGTAGCCCGAGATGGCCAAGAGGTCGATTTAACTATGCGCAGCGAGATTACCCCCAAAGCATTGATGCCTCCGACCACAAGGGTGGGAAAAGCTTGGAAACGCAAGGTAAAAACCTGAAGCCGATCATGATGAATGTATGCAAATCCATTGTCATGAATTTCGCCCGAATAGCCAGCGGGCAACCATCCAAAAATTCCGCGTGCAGCCCATTTGATCGACCATGGGGTGAAATCGTTTTCCAATAATTTCATGTTGCTGTTTGCCCACTCCCGAAATACCAATGACGAACCGTATAGGTATTCAAAAACGAATTGTTTTTGCTGCGTTTCACTTTTTCGAATATTCCTCCGAAGCCGTTGTTCGCCCCACCATACGCCTTTTTCGAGACGTTCGCACATGTCTTGCAATTTTAATTCGTTTCTTTTCAATTCTGCATTCATGGTTTTTATACCAAAAAGTCCAACCGCCGCTCCAAGGCGTGACATCCATTTGCACATGCAAGCGAACACCTCCGGAGTCGTTCAAAAGTATGTTGAAAACAGCGCCAAACCTACAGAATTTCAGAAATTAGCCATTGCATATCTGTTGTAATTTGCTGCTATGGAGAAAAAAGTCATTGAACTCATCGGAGCTGAAATACGTCAGCACGAAAATGTCATCATGCGCGATGTAAATTTTACTTTGAGCGAGGGCGAATTTGTTTACCTCGTGGGAAAAACCGGCAGTGGTAAAAGCAGTCTTTTGAAAACATTGTACGCTGCGCTGCCATTGGAAAAAGGAGAAGGCCATTGTTGTGGATATGATTTGACGGCCTTGAAGCGCAAAGAAATTCCCTATCTCCGTCGCAAATTGGGTATCGTCTTTCAAGATTTTGAATTATTGAGCGATCGTTCGGTCAGCGACAACCTTGAGTTTGTGCTTCGCGCTACAGGTTGGAGCGACACCAAAGCAATGGAGTCGCGCATCAGCAGTGTGTTGGAGCTTGTAGGCCTGGAGCGCACCGAGCACAAGATGCCCCATGCATTGAGCGGCGGTGAGCAGCAGCGTGTGGCCATTGCCCGTGCCTTGCTCAACACTCCACAGCTCATCTTGGCCGATGAACCCACTGGAAATCTCGACCCCAAAACAAGCCTTGAAATATTCAACCTTTTGATCGCCATCAGCCAAAGCGGTACAGCAATTCTGATGGCCTCTCACGATGTCGCTACCATGCAAAACCTGCAATGCCGCACCGTGGTTTGCGATCATCATGAATTGCGAGAAGTGCAAACACCCGCGGCCATTTTTAGCTGATGACAAACAAACCCCTTGTAGCCATTATCATTCCCTGTTTGAATGCCGCCTCTACGATTCAAACTTGCGTAGAAAGCGCTTTGCAACAGAGCTATGAGCAGCTCATTGTCCATGTCCAAGATGGAGGCTCAACGGATCAAACGTTGGCGATACTCGAGCGCATTCGGACACCGCGACTACGGGTATCTGTTGCGAAAGACCAAGGAGTGTACGATGCCATCAACACGGCCATTCGAAAAACCCCAGCGGATTGGTATTATATTCTAGGCACCGACGACAAAATACCCGGGTTGGATTCGGTAGCATCGGTGATGACCTTTGGACATTCGAAATACACCTTGCTGTTTGGCGATGTCCGTTATGGAAAGCGCGCCAATCAAATGATCCCAAGTGTGCATCATTCGAGTTTCGACAACGGCCTTTGGTGGCGCAACACGCTTCATCAGCAAGGCGCCTTTTACCATTCCTCTTTGTTCGCAGGCCATGCCTTTGATTTGCGCTACCGCATATTGGCCGATTACGATTTTCATTTGGGGCTTTTGCGCAGTGCGCCGAGCTCCAAACATGTGGGCATGACCTTGTGCGAATGCGGTGCGCAAGGATTGAGCAAGCGCTTTAACATTGGTCTTTACATGGAAGAACTCCGCATCAAACGGCGCCGGCTGCCTTGGCCGATTTACATCGCCAACATTCCTTGGGTAGGTATCAAATGGTTTCTAAAAAAATTGGGATAATCCCCCAACACGGGCCTTACTGCAACTCAAAAATCACTGAGATTTCGAAGCGCACAAAATCATTGCTGATCAAGGGAAAAGAGACACCCTCGGCCAGTTCCTCACCTCCGGTGGATTCGGACGGAGTAAAGGTTTCCAAGTCTTCGTCAATGCGCAATACACGACCGAGTTTGCCTCCTGCTACGGTCACATAATTGGAAGCCTTATTCTGTGCCGCTAAGATGGCATCGCGCTGAGCCTTTTGTTTCATGCTCTCGATGGCACTGTTGCTCAACTCGATCACTTCGATTTGCACCCCTTTGCTTATCATAGCCGTTCTAAACGTATCATATTGTTTGGTGCTGCTGAGTTCCAATTGAAAAATCCGACTGATCATTTCTGTTGTTTTGCGCGAGGTGGTGTACCCCAAATCGGTGCGCTCTTCCTTGGTCAATTTCGATTTTGATTTGTCCACACCCGCCTTGATCAACGCATCGTTATACAGCGCAGTCAGCGCATCAATATTTTCTTTGGGTCCAGCGCAGTATTCATCGGACAAGGTGATGCGCAAAAGAATGCGGTCAGGCGATTGTGTGATCGAAGCCTGTCCGCGTACCGTGATGGTATTGAATTGAGAGCCGGCCATAAATTGGCTGAACATGGGGAGACACACCATATTCAGCAAGAGATATAAAGCAAATTTTTTCATGGGAGTATTTTTCTATGGTTTGGTAATGAGTTCAAAATCGATGCGCACCGTGACGGAAAAATCGGGAAACAAACGCAGATAACCAGCCGCGACAGCATCGCGCTTGTACAATTTATCGGCCATGAATATGCGCTCAATTACAGAGCCTCCATCATCAAAATGCTCCTCTTTAATGGCCAATACTTGTCCCAGCGTGGCACCACTTTCTTTGGCAAATACCTCGGCACGGTGGCGTGCATCGGCATACGCCTTGGACAAAATGACTTCGCGTGTTGCGTTGCTGTTGCCAAACTCGACTTCTGAAATGATCACCTTCGTGCCTGGAATATCACTTTCCAAAGCGCCGATAAAGTAAAGTATCGTCTCTCTGTTTCGAACGGTGACTTGATAGGAAACAAGGTGGACATCCTTGGCACCGTCATAACTTTCTTGGCGCCTCACCACATCCTTGAGAAATAGATTATCGGCGGCTGGTATGCCATTGTCCTTGGTTACCTCAGCATACCGGCGCTGTTTGGACTGTATGTCGGGAAATCGAGAAGAACAATCCTCATCGGTGAGTTGCACTTCAAACACTGCATATTCGGGATTGAGCGTTCCTTTGGCTTCTCCAAGGACACTGATGGTTTTGTTTTGGCCGCATACACCTTGGACAAACGCGAAGATGGCGATCAGAAAGAGCGTACTATGTTTCATTGATTTAAAGGTTTTCTAGAAGTGGGCGATAAATGCGTTGCAATACGCGTGACTCCGTTTGCCAATTTAACTCCATTTTGGCTTTTGTGGTATTTGATCGCCATATTTTTTGACGTCCAGGATCGGACATGGTCAAGATGGCCTCGGCTATGCACTTGGGCTCCACCCGCTCCGCGCACATGCCTACCTCATAGCCCTCCACAATCTTGCGCAGCTCCGGCAAATCACTGACCAGCACCGGAATGCCAGCATGGATGTAGTCGAACAACTTGTTGGGCAGGGAATAGGTATAATTGAGGTGCAAAGGTTTGTCGAGCGACACCCCAATATCTGCAACAGCGGTGTAGCGCATCAGTTCATCGTAAGGCAATCGGCCTTTAAAGATGACGTTGTCCAACTGCAAATCGTTGGCCCGTTGCACCATGTTGGCGTAATCTCTTCCCGATCCGATGATCAATAGCGTTGCATCCGGTAGATACGCAAAGGCCTGCACCAACTCGATGCCACCCCGATCGGGATCAATGTATGAACCCTGGAGCAGCACAATGGTTGAGTGGACTGGCAATCCCAATGCCGAACGATCATTCGGCAAAGCGTTTTCGTTTTTCAAATGCGGTACATTTCGCACCACATGCACAGGCACGCCATACTGCTTTTGGTAAATCGCTGCAATGCTATCGTTGACAGTAATGGCGAATGGCAAACGTGGAAAGATCCAACGTTCGATTGCCAACCAAATGGCCTTTTGGAATGGACGGCCTGTAAGCCCTTCAGCTTCTGTAAAGTACTCGTGGCTGTCGTACACCAATTTTTTTCTGCGCAGTTTAGATACTGCATAAGCCGGCAGCAGCGTATCCAAATCATTGGCCAAAAGAATATCGGTTTTGGCCACCAATAAATAGAAGAACAATCGAATTTGCAGCGCAGCATAAAATAGCGCCCCACGATCAAAAAAAAGATTGAATCGCGTTGATTGAAATGGCCCCGTATAGGGTTGACTGTCTTTGCGCAACCGGCCCACCAAATGCACCACACACCCCATTTCTTGAAGCGTTGTGGCTACCTTGTGCACCCGTTGATCGTGCTGCAGGTCGTTGCTCACGAGGACAGTGACATGGCTCATAGCGACTTAATAGAAGAGCGATTCCTTGATTTCTTTCAGTACTTTTTTGGTGTACAGTGGAAATTCGGCATTCATCATCCAACTGAAGTATCCGCTGTCTTTGGACAACACATCGGCCACCGTTTGGCCCTTGTATTTGCCAAAATTAAAAATCACCTGATCGTTATCGTTATAGATAAGATGATTGGCCAGATCGGCTTTTTTGCGGCGTTCGCACAACTTATGGATAACCTCCATATCGTTGACCACTGGGGTGATTTCTTGGCCATCGGGGCCAGCGATTTTGGTGTCGGCATAATGATCCAACATGGCCTCAAAAACCTCATAGGTGGCCATGGTATCGGGCAAAGCCTCGTGTGCGCCGTTCAATTCCTTTTTGCAGTAGAATTTGTATGCCGCTCCAAGGTTTCGGGGTTCCATCATGTGATAGAGTACTTGAACATCGATGAGGTTTCGGCCTTCGAGACTAAAATCGATGCCCGCACGCAAAAATTCTTCGGCCAATAAAGGAATATCAAAGCGGTTGCTGTTGAATCCACCCAAATCGCAATCGAAAATATACTTGTACAATTTGGGAGCTACTTGTTCGAAGGATGGAGCGTCTTTGACATCCGCGTCGTAGATGCCATGGACCAGTGACGCCTCAATGGGAATGGGCACACCGGGATTGATGAGCAATCGATTTTCAGCACCCGGTTTCGCAGGTAAAGAACTCACATTGCCGTCGGGCATAATTTTTACAATAGCAATTTCTACAATGCGGTCCTTACCGACATCGACCCCGGTGGTTTCCAGGTCGAAAAAGGCCAGTGGCTTCTTTAAATTCAATTTCATTGTACAAATATGCGTTGACTTGATCAACATCGAAAAGATATGTTGTGAATTGTGGGTAACTCCTTGCGGGTGGTTTGATGGCAGTTGATTTTTTTAGTGCTGCAAAATATAACAGCACATCGATGCGTTCATGCCTTACAGAGTAGCAGAATCCCAAAAGGATTCAGGTAGCAAAAAGAACCCCCGAGCAGATGCTCGGGGGTTTGATTTTTTTGGAGGCGATGCAGGCACAACAGCGCAAGATGTCATCTCAATCCATTATCCTTGGACCTTGATTTTGATGTACTGGAACTCCTCGTATAGCAATCGGTTCTTTTGCGCATCGTTTTCGTACTTCTTGCCTTGCACCAATTTCACTGGCGTACCAAATGTGTAATTGACACCTTCTTTCATGCCCAATCTTTTGAGTTCATCGCGGATTTGGTCGGTGGCGGTTTTGTTACGCCACGAGGTCAATTCTTGATTGTTTTTGAAACGCGAAGACGGCACATTGGACGCGCTTGACTCCACTACAATGACCGGCTTTTTGCCCAAGTCAATGATCTTCTTGACGTCGGCAATGAAAGCAGTAAATTCTTTTTCCTCAACACCGAATTCATGGA
>CANHSF010000088.1 GCA_947463065.1 Flavobacteriales bacterium
ATACTTGGGTTCCGCCAAAAGAGCGGTTGTCCAAGAGTCCGCCATAGTCGCGAGCAAATGGAACCCCTTGAGCCACGCATTGGTCGATGATGTTGGCGCTTACCTCGGCCAAACGATAGACGTTCGCCTCGCGTGCACGGTAGTCACCGCCTTTGATGGTATCGTAGAACAAGCGGTAAGTGCTGTCGCCGTCGTTCATGTAGTTTTTGGCTGCATTGATACCTCCTTGCGCGGCAATACTGTGTGCCCGACGAGGGCTGTCTTGAAAGCAAAAAGTTTTTACGCGGTATCCCATTTCTGCGAGCGACGCAGCAGCACTTGCGCCTGCAAGGCCGGTACCTACGATGATTACATCGATGTTGCGCTTATTCGCTGGGTTGACCAAGCGAACGGTGTTTTTGTATTTGGTCCATTTTTGCTCAAGTGGACCTTCTGGAATTCTGCTCTCTAGTTTCATATTCGAATGATATAAAAGCCTGATCGGGTTGAATGTTCAATGGTGTATTAGGCGATCCATTCCATATACATGGCAATGGGCATGGCGGCAAAAACAGCGGGTACAATGACGCTGAAGGCATCGCCGACAATGGCAATTTGGTTTTTGTATTTGGAGTGATTGAAACCAAGGGACTGAAAGGCGCTTTTGAATCCGTGCAGCAAGTGCCAGAAAAGAGAAATGCATCCCAATACATAAACGATCACTACCCAAAGTTCTTTGAAAACCAACTGCATTTCGCCGTACAGGTTCTCGTACTTCTCTCCGTCGTAGTACAAATGCTGGTCGATGACCGACAATTCGGTGATGCGGGTCTTCAACCAAAAGTCTTTAAGGTGAATGACAAGGAACAACAAAATGAGCGTTCCTAAAAGCGCCATACTTCTGCTGTACCAAGTGCTACTGGCACCATCGTTTTGTTTGGCATATGCCACAGGACGTGCCTTGCGGTTCTGAAAGTACAGCATCAAACCGTCAACAATATGGACAATCAGACCGAGAAACAACACGATCTCCATGGTGCGGATAATGATGTTGGTACCCATGAAATGAGCGAATTTGTTGAAGGTTTCCCCACCGTCATTCACAAAAATTGCTGCGTTGACCGCACAATGGACCAACAGAAACGAGATAAGGAAGAGTCCGGTGAGTGCCATCCAGAACTTTTTCATCAGGGAACTTCCAAAAAGACCTTTTGCCATAATCAAAAATTGTATTCGTGGTTTTTTTGTATAAAAATCTGCGGCGAATGTACGTCAGGAACGTCAAAATCAATCTCAAAATCCATGGTTCAAAAGTGCTTTTAAAATGCAATTTTGTTCCTCCTGCAGTCGCTGTCCAATGAGCATCGTTGCCGTTTTGCACACGGCTTGTAGGCTTGGCTTATTTATTTTGATTCTAAATTCTTATTCACATTCCACCAAATAAACAACATCCACAAGCCGTGAGTGTTTATGGCTGGATGATTTTTTCTTGGTTTGTCGCCGCCGTGCCTAAATTCGCTGTATGCAAGGCGAGTTGATACGGCGATTTTTGATTGTGGTTGCAGGTGGCACAGGTACCCGCATGCAGTCGGCGGTACCCAAGCAATTCATGCCCATTGGCGGCATCCCGATTCTGGTGCACACCTTGCGGCAATTTCATGCGTGGGATAAGGATTTGCAATTGATTGTCGTCATGCATGCCGATTGGATTGGACAATGGCATGAGCTTGCTCAAACGCACTGTCCGGAGATTGTGCATCAAGTGGTGCGGGGCGGTCAAGAACGTTTCGATTCGGTCAAGGCTGGGTTGGCGTGCATCGCAGATCAGGAGGCTATTGTTGGGATCCACGATGCTGTGCGTCCGTTGGTTTCCAAAGCCACCATGCAACGTTGTTTTGATGCAGCTCATCGGTGGGGTTCGGCCATTCCGTGTGTACCGGTCACCGATAGCATTCGTATGGTAGTCGGCTCGGGATCCAAGCACATCGATCGTGCTGCATTGCGCGCCGTGCAAACGCCACAGTGTTTTTCAATGGATATTCTCCAAAAGGCCTATCAACAAACCTATCAATCTACCTTCACCGACGATGCTTCAGTGGTAGAAGCAGCGGGATTTGCCGTGGAACTGGTTGAAGGCAACAGGGAAAACATAAAAATCACCAATCCCGAAGATATTTTGGTGGCAGAGTCACTCTTGTTGCCGCGATGATGGGGCATGGCCTCGGCGATAGGCCCATTGTGTAATTGCAATACCAATGAAGCCCATTCCAAAACCAATCAAGAGTTCGACCCATCGGTTTTCGGAAATTTCCCATTCAAACGATTCAAAATAAGTGAACATCATCAGGGCCAGTGCATTGTTGAATGCATGTGCAATTACTGCCGTAGTCAATGATCCGCTCCAGTGGTACAAATAGCCCAAGATCACGCCCAGGAACAATCGGGGCAAAAAGCCTTCGAACTGCAGGTGTAGTGCGCTAAAAATCAAAGCCGAAGCCCAAATTGCGGACCCATTGCTGGTGCCAACGCGCGTAAACAAGTTCTGCAATGCACCGCGAAAGAACAACTCCTCCAAAATGGCTGGCGCAATTACCACTGCTACAATGGTACTGAACCAATCCCAAGGTGTTTCAGGGCTCAGCATCAGTTTTTGCAAGTGGTCGGCATTGGTTTGCATCTCGTCCGCCGAGCGCCACTGCAATTGTTCCATGAGCCATGTATTGAAGGCTCCTAAAATGTCGGCCATGCCCGATAGGAAGATGAGAATAAAAGGGGCCAGCCACCACCAGTGGCTGCTTTTTTGCCAACGCAGTGGTAGGGCATTGCTTTGGCCAAACATCAGTCGAAAGACCAAAACGGGAAAAAGGAAGAATCCGATTAACATTCCAGTATTGGCCCATTTGAGAACGTTTTGATCGGATGCTGAAGGCGTGCTAAACACACGTTCAATATCGGCGCCTGCGGGCAACAAACCCTGAGCAATCAGGTACATCAATGCCGATCCCACCCCCATACCAAACATGGTTAAAGCAGCAAACATGAAAAGTTTCGAGCGTTCGGTCATGCTCGACATCCAATGATTTTTCATATTGCAAAGGAAAGCGAAGTAAATTTGCCACCCAATCAAAATATGACGATTGGCACCACATCGCATCCATGGTTAAAATTGATCAAATCGAATTGCCGGATTTTCCGCTGTTACTCGCCCCGATGGAGGACGTGAGCGACCCACCGTTTCGTATGGTCTGCAAAGAGCATGGAGCCGATCTGATGTACACCGAGTTCATCAGCAGCGAGGGGCTAATTCGCGATGCGGCCAAAAGCAAGATGAAGTTGGATATCTTCGAATACGAGCGCCCCATTGGAGTGCAAATTTTTGGTAGCGAAATCCCAACCATGGTGAAGTGTGCCGAGATCATAGAAGCGGTCAATCCCGATTTGTTGGACATCAATTACGGTTGTCCGGTAATGAAGGTAACTTGCAAAGGAGCCGGCGCGGGCATTCTCAAGGACATCCCCAAAATGGTGAGCATGACCGAGGCCATTGTCAAGGCCACGAAATTGCCTGTTACCGTAAAAACGCGTTTGGGTTGGGACGATGGTTCCAAAAACATTGTGGAAGTGGCTGAGCGGTTGCAGGATATCGGCATCAAGGCATTGACGGTGCACGGTCGCACACGGGTACAGATGTACAAAGGCGAGGCCGATTGGACACTGATCGGTGAGATCAAAAACAATCCGCGCATGCACATTCCGGTGTTTGGCAATGGCGATATCGATAGTCCCGACAAAGCACTGGAATACAAAAACAAGTATGGAGTTGACGGATTGATGATTGGCCGGGCGAGCATAGGTTATCCTTGGATTTTTAATGAGATCAAACACTTTCTAGCCACTGGTCAGCACTTGCCCGCACCTACTCTGGAAGACCGCGCCGAAGCCTGCCGTAAGCATTTCGAGTTTTCGGTGCAATGGAAAGGACCCGTTTTGGGGGTCTTGGAAATGCGTCGGCACTACAGCAATTATTTCAAGGGGTTGCCCCACTTCAAAGAGGACCGAATGGATTTGGTCACATTCAAAGAGCCGGAGGCCATTCTACAAAAACTGGAGCAGATCAAAGAAAAATTCAGAGGAGTTGAATTTTTATCGGCAGCGGTCTAAAGACTTAGGTGGCCGTTTTCAAAGAGTTAACAAAATTCAGAGAAACGAAGCAGGGTTGCGGCAAAACCTGTTCAAAACTTGGCGGTTTTTGTTTTTTGTAACGTCTTTACTTTGTACGTCAATCACTGAACAAATTTTGTAAAGCAATGAATGTCCTAATTTTGGGGAGTGGCGGTCGCGAACACGCGATGGCTTGGGGGATGCGCGATAGCTCACTGCTATCCAATTTATATGTAGCACCCGGTAATGCGGGTACGTCAGAGGTGGCCACCAATGTGGATCTCGACCCCATGGACTTCAAGGGCATCAAAAAGTTTGTCAATGAGAAAAAAATCGAATTGGTAGTGGTCGGACCCGAGGCGCCGCTAGTGGGTGGAATCGTGGATTATTTCAAAGGAGATAAAGACCTGAAGTCAGTGGGCATTATTGGTCCCAATAAGGTCGCCGCACAGTTGGAGGGAAGCAAGGACTTTGCAAAAGCTTTTATGCAGAAATACAATGTGCCAACTGCGCGCTACCAGTCGTTTGAACCCTCTACGCTCAAGGAAGGACAGCAATACCTCACTACATTGAAGGCCCCGTATGTGCTCAAAGCGGATGGTTTGGCTGCAGGCAAGGGCGTGTTGATTCTGAACGACCTCAAGGAAGCACAAAAGGCGCTGAAAGACTTGCTCGACGGACAATTTGGCGAAGCCAGCAAGAAGGTGGTCATCGAAGAGTTTCTCAAGGGTGTGGAGATGAGTGTGTTTGTTATTACCGATGGCGATTCCTACAAGATTTTACCAGAGGCGAAAGACTACAAGCGCATTGGCGAGGGCGATACCGGTCCAAATACAGGAGGTATGGGCGCCATTTCTCCCGTTCCATTTTGCAGCCCCGAATTCATAGATAAAATCGATGCCCAGATCATCATTCCAACGTTGAAAGGGCTAAAAAGCGAAGGCATTCCATACAATGGGTTCATCTTTTTTGGATTGATGAAAGTCGGCAATGAGCCCTATGTCATCGAATACAATTGCCGCATGGGCGACCCCGAAACAGAAGTTGTCATTCCGCGCATCAAAAGCGATTTTCTCAACCTTCTGGATGCAACAGCTCATGGCACCTTGAGCGAACAGCATGTCGAAGTAGATCCCCGAGCGGCTGCTACAGTGGTGATGGTGAGCAAGGGGTATCCGGACAAATATGAAAAGGGCAAAGAAATCACAGGGTTGCAATCTGCTAGCCATGCGATCGTTTTCCACGCGGGCACAAAGGTTTCAAAGGATCGAGTGGTCAGCAACGGGGGTCGTGTATTGGCGGTCACCAGTTATGGACATACCATAGATCACGCCTTGGACGCTTGTTATGAGCGCATCGAGGGCATTCACTTTGCGGGCAAAAATTACCGAAAAGATTTGGGCAAAGACATGCTCAAGTACATGCAAAAGGCCTAGCCCCCGCCTTAGTCGGCTTGTAGTTTTCCATTTGTAAAGGACCGAGGGACAATCATCGATCGCTCTATTGTTGTGTCTTGAGAATGGTCAAGGGGTCGCAGTGGCCGGATTTGAGCCTTTCAGCCAAAAGCAACGATTTTTGAATTTGAAGATCAATGGATTTGATTTTTCCGATCTGATAAATGATGCTGCGTTGTTTGCCCGGGCTGAGCATTTCCCATTTGGATGCAGCATCGGAGTCATGTCGGAGTACCTCTTCAATGGTTTCGGGTAGATCAAATTGATAGGTGCTTTGATCGATTTGGATTGTGGCCTCGATGCTTGAGCCAGCCGATATCCCCCATTTTTTATGATGAGCTTTCGCCAGCCTCAGGTAATGCCCATGCACGGGGTCGCGAAGTATAGCGCAGTGCAATGTGTGTTCGCCGAATGCGAGGATGACTCGCTTGTTATTCCCCGCCAGGAGTTTTTTGGCCTCCGATGCACCCAAGTATAGAGCCAAGGAGCCATCGAGGCGCAGTTCTAGGGTGTATCGCATGGTGAATAAAAAAAAACCTCACCGAATGGTGAGGCTGTATGGTAATGTATTCGATGGATCAAATGATTCCGCCTTCCTTAGCTGCTTTTTGGTTGTATTTCTTTTGGCGGTTGAGCCAATAGCCGAGTGCTACAAAACAAAATACGATGCATATCCAGTTGAAAGAATGAGACATGGGTTCTATAATGTTCTCAAATGTCCATTGGAATGCACTGGCAACGGGTCTTAGAATACTCTGTAAATTCATGGTTGAAAAATTATGGCGCTAAAGTAATCAAATCGTGTTAAATCTCGCATGCTTGCCCTCATTTTTGTGCAAGCATTTTTTTTTCTATGATACTTCGCTCGTTCGCATCCAATCAGCCATTTGTTTTGTTGTCATTGCCGATAGTGGTTGGAGCTATGGTAATGCCTGCCGCTTTTGCGCAACCGGTGGCTTGGATGGAATTGCCACTTCCATTGGAACCCACCTTGGGTCAATGGTTGGCGCCGATATGGATACGGGCCATCGTGGTCACCATAGCGGTATTGTTTGGCGCCTGGTTGGCCAATTCGGTTTTTAATCGCAGTGAGTTTTTCAATACCCCCACCTATGTGATAGCCTTGATCTATGCTTTTCTGGGCGGGGTATGGAGCTTGCACCAATGCTCGCCTTCGGTTTTGATTGCTGGTGTACTTGTTCTGTTGGGATTGGACCGACAACTGCGCATCTTTAAACAGAGCAGGGTCTTGCACCTTTGTTTTGAAACGGGCTTTTGGTTTGGTTTGGCGGCTTTGTTTTTTCCTCCTTTTTTGACGCTTCTCATTGGGGCTTGGATCGCCTTGGTTTTCAATCGCGCATTCAATTTACGGGAACACGTGTTGTTGTTCTTGTCTGCGGCTGTGCCTTTTCTGTATTGGTTTGTATTTTTATTTTGGACCGGCCGTACCGATGAATTTGTGCTATTTCGGATTGCAGCAAGTTTCAATGCACCCAACTGGAGCGCTGCTTGGGCTTGGCCGGTGATCAACTTGGCGGCGGTAGTGGCCGTAGCCGTATTGATTGGCATTCCTCGCTATTTAGCACCAGCTGATCGCGCAGGCAACCGGACCAAAATGGTAAAGGCTACTTTTCTCATCATGGCTATTTCGCAGGCCTTGGCGCTATTGATCGGTTTTTTGGCCTATCATATTTGGATATTGCCAGCAATGCTTGTTGTTTGCTCGATTTTATTGGGGTATTGGTTTGCCAATTACCGGTATTCCTTGTTGGCACCATTTGTTTTTTATGCCATGTTGATTTTGGGTGTTTTGTCGGTGGGTGCCCATTACGGATGGGTATAAGCCAGCGCCCAGGTTCTTTTCTAATCAACATTGTTTTCGCAATCCAACAAATGCATTAAAGAAAATGGCCACGCAATCGCAGTGGCCATTAAGATCTATCATTTCATTAAAACGAATTCGATTCTTAGCGAATGGTCTACCTTGAACATGGATGGACACATAGAACTGGATTGTCATTTTTCAGCATCCGGGCGCATCCTTGAATTGGGGTTGACGCCAATAAATTATTCTTTCTCGCTTATGACACCGGTTCCGATGTATCGGCCTCCCTTATAGATTTCGATGCGGACCAAAATGCCATCGGAATTGTAGCGGTACCATTTGCCATCGTATAGGCGCCCTTGTTGAAATTCTCCTGATTGCGTCATGTTGCCGTTTTTATCGTAGAGCACGTTGAATCCATTGGGTTTGAAAGGTTGTGCTTTGTTGGTCTTGTCTTCGGTGACCTTACTTTCCTTACCAATATTCTTATCGTATGGATCTTTGGCTGCTGCTGGTGTAGGAGCAGTCATGCCTTTGGAGCGTCGAATACTTCCTTGTTTCACCACGCCATTTTCAAACACTTTCTCTTCAACCATATTGCCACTCTGATCGTAACGCTTGCAAACACCGCTTTCAGATCCGTTGACTACATTAACTTCCAGAGCGAGTTTCCCATTGTCGTGGTAATACTTCTGAACCCCATTGCGCTTGCCTTTTTCATCGAAATAAAATTGTTGTTGGGGATTGCCATTGGTGTGGTACCTGCGAAAATCGCCTATGTTTTTATTGTTGGACCAACGGCCGTGTTCTTCCAATTTGCCGTTCTCGTAGTACAGTTTGTACTCGCCTTGGGGTTTGCCGTCAAGGTAGTTAATCTCATTGCGAAGCTTTCCGCTTGGCCAATAGCGTTTCCATAAACCTTGTTTGCGGTTGTCTTGATATACGCCTTCCTCCACTTTGTCCTCGGGCTTGTAGAGTTTATCGTTGATCATACTGCCTTTTACGATCCAATAGCCTTGGCGTTGGCCTTTTGCGTCTGTTCTGTTGATGTCTCCTTCAGACGCAAAAACAGCTATGTTGCAGAGCATGATGCCGCTAAAAAGCAGGTGTCTCAATCGGAAAAGTGTCGTATTCATCGTTCTTTGCTTAGGTTAGGTTGCCAATTGAAGTCGCGTGAGACCCCAATTTGTGCTTCTTTACGAGAGCAAAGAGAATACGGTTGCGATTGATCGTTATTTTTTTTGAAGGAGCCAGCTTGCAATGGCCACCTGCGCGGGATTATATCGCTGTGGCCGAAAGGTTTTTGCGAACCTCTTCAATCATTTTCTCGACCAACAAACGGGTGTCGTATTGATGTGCCCAGCCCCAATCGGAGCGCGCTCGGCTGTCGTCGATGCTATCGGGCCATGAATCGGCGAGCGATTGGCGGAAATCAGGAGCGTAAGTGATTTCGAAGTTGGGAATGTGTTTGCGGATCTCGATGGCCAACTCTTCCGGTGTAAAGCTGCAACCCGCCAAATTGTAACTGCTGCGGATCTTTATTTTTTCGGAAGGGGCTTCAGTAATATCGATGGTGGCGCGAATGGCATCTTCCATCATCATCATGGGCAGCATGGTTTGGGGTCCAAGGAAACAAGCGTATTTAGCGCTCTCAATGGCTTTGTAAAATATGTCGACAGCGTAGTCGGTTGTGCCACCACCTGGCGCTGAGCGATAACCGATGAGGCCGGGATAGCGAATGCTACGCACGTCTACTTGGTGTTTTTGCGCATAATATTCGCACCACCGTTCGCCAGCTAATTTCGAAATACCATAAACGGAGTTGGGGTCCATGATGGTGTCTTGGGGTGTATGGATGCGCGGAGTGCTGGGACCAAATACGGCAATGGAACTGGGCCAGAACAAACGTTGAAACAAACCTTCTTTTGCGAGGTTGAGCGTATGCAACAAACCATTCATGTTGAGTTCCCAAGCGAATGCTGGATTCATCTCTGAGGTTGCAGAAAGCAGAGCGGCCATGTTGTAGACCTCGGTAATCTGATGGCTGACGATCACCTGGCGAAGGCGATCCAAGTCAAGAACACTGAGGTGCTCATATGGGCCGTCGGCAATAAGGTCAGGTACGATTTCTTTGACATCGGATGCAATAACCGATGAGGATCCCAATTTTTGGCGCAGCGCGAGGGTAAGTTCAATACCGATTTGGCCGCATGCGCCGATAATAAGTGCTTTTCTTTGCATGGAGTGTGGTCGATCGTCTCATTTACGATTGATGAGGGCGAAACTACTCCTTTTTGAGATAAAAATCAATCCTATTTGTTTTCCTCATTTGGCGAAGGCTTGGAGGGCTTTCCGGATTTGGATCGCGATTTTTTGGCCGCCTTCAGGTCCTTGTCCAATAGTTTCATCATTTGATCGGTATGATCGAAATCGGGCACAAACTCATCGTATTCCTTGTTGTAAGCGATTTTTACAAAGGGCTGTTCCAACGATGTGAAAACGAAACCTTCAACGGGCGAAAAAAGCCCAATGTCCAAACGCATGGATCGCGGTTTTTTCTCACGCGGCGAAGTTGTTGCGTCAACAATAACTTTTTTATTGACGTATTGCTTTCCGCCATAGGATATGGTGTAAATGTGGCCAATGGGCAAATAAAACTCGTATTTACCGGTCTCTTTGGAGTCAAATACAACATAGATATCATCTCCTTGGTACACCACGACCTCGGTGCTTCCTGCGGTTTGCTCTTCCTGATTGTACGGGTCAACATAGAGCAATTGGCCTTGAAGCAAGAAGTAATTGCCAAGGTGTTCTTTTTTCTGTGCAAATCCCGCAAAGGCAGCTGCGATGAAACAAAGGGTCCAAATATTCTTTTTCATTGGTGTATGTTTTCTTACCCGTGAAGGGTTTTACTAAAATTATTTTTTGTTGGCCTCGATCACACCTCGGACACGGCTGTTCATGGCGTCACCGTAGGCGTAGTCCCATTCGAGTGCGCCTTTTTTCTTATTGAAAGCGGCCTTGGCTATGGGAGTGTACGACATAAAGTCCAAGCCCATGTAATTGTCATTCTTAAATAGTGTGATATCCAAATCCAAATTGACAATGCCGAATTCGGCTGCCCTGTGGATTCCCGATGTGTTGATCTCAATGACTTTGATCACATAAGGAGCTGCTCCAAAACGAAGCGTATAGTTGGGATAATAAGCCAAGTCGACTTTGTAGCGGCCTTTTGGTCCGGTCTCAATGGTGGTGATTTTTTCATCGCCCGTCCATATCTCAATCGGCACTTTTACAATGCCTTTCTCTGTGGAATCGATCAGATTCAGCTCGAGTACGTTGCCCGAAATGGTAAACACTTTGACATCGCTGTCAGCAAAAACAGCCAAGGCAATGAGTGCGAATAGGGAGGTAATTGCAATTCTCTTTAGCATAACTATTGGCAATTGTTGTGGTTATTGTAGGTGCACACTCCAATTTGCCAGTGGACTAATGGAGTAGCAACGAATAGCGGTAGAGCGGTTGTTGATGGGCAATAAAATGCATAGGTATTAGATAGAAGGCCTGATTTTTCCTGACATTGTTCGTGCTGATGCGTATGCAACAACGCGCTAGATGTAGCTCTAGCATAAGCAAAGACCGGTATGATTGAAGGTGACTTTAGCATGTTGTCAGGTTATCTTGGGTTATTTGTACCGACAACAAAGCAAAAAAGTTACATGAAAGGACCTGATGCTCAAGGAGCAAGGCTTTTTTGTTTAGTTTTTCTTCCGCCGCTGTGGGTCCTCGTGGAAGAAGTAACGCAGATCAATAGTGAGGTAATTGCCGCTAACGGGGTAGGTCACCACAGCAGGATCGGTATCGATTTGAATTTCAGCAAACACATATCCGATGTCGTTGAATGGACGATGGTATGAGGCGCCCAGGTAAAAGTAGCCTGATTTTTTGGTGCGCCATTCAAATCCCAAATTGGCGAGGATGGCCGCTTGCAACCAGCTTTGGCGAATGGTTTTTTGGTAGAAGTCAAAGGCCACCGTATCCACAAAATAGCCATTGCTGGTTTCCACATTGCTGGGATAGAGGTCGATGCTCATTCCGCCGCTGGCATTGACAAATAGATTTTCCCCCAAGCGCATATAGAGCAGCCCTTGGAGCGGAATTTCATAACCGATAAACCGGTAATTCATGGTCTCGTTTTGGGGCAAACGCTCGTGTTGAAATTGGATGCTGTAATTGCGTTGGACCAAATTGATCCCGGTTTCGAAGCTCCACGTTGGGGTCAATCCTTTGCGAATGACACAACCAAAATTGACACCGAAACGCGGCGTTAAGGACATTTCCAGTTCATCGGTCGAAAAGGTCTCTGGCCCTGTCTCAAAAAAGGCACTCGGCACCATGGGTTTGAACTGCACGCCAAATGTGGTAACACCTTGCTGAGCGCGCAAAGCATGCATTGCAATTGCCAAGGCCAAGGTTGCAATAACCCGAAGCCGAATGTTTATTCGGTAATCCATGTGGTACTGTATTCAATGGGTTTGCGATGGCTTTTTGGCCATTCCTCAGCAGGATAACCGATATAACATATTCCTAGGCAGAGATCATCTGGACCCAAGCCCAAAAAGGATTTCATTTCATCGGCATACATGAATCCCGGACTGCTCCAAAAGCAACTCAGCCCATACGCTGTGGCCGTTAAGCTCATGTTCTGAATGGCGCAGGCAACGGCTTCTATTTCTTCGAGTTCTTTGATCTTTTTGGTTTCGTCGCGCTTCATGCTTACGATCACAATAGCGGATACGCGTTGCAAACGTTCTTGGAGGCGATTGTATTTTGTTGCGTTGAACTTGTCTTCGGGGGTGTGCTTTTTATAAAGTTCGGGCAGGAAGGCTGCCAATTGCTCGCGCCCCGACTCCAAAAACACATG
>CANHSF010000089.1 GCA_947463065.1 Flavobacteriales bacterium
GCGAACACCCGAATTTCGAACTCAAACTACCAAAGCGCTTTTTTTAGGCAAGTCCAAACCCATTCGCGATGCGCGCCCCAAACCCATGCTGGACGCCAAAAAGGAGGCGTGGTTGAAAAAACAAAAGGTGAAGCCGCAAAATTTCCCCAATCGACATTCTTCAAAAGTGACCATGCCCGAACGCCAATTCCAAGGGGCTGACCCATTGCGCCAAATGGGCGGTGGCGGTTTGGTCGTTGAACCCATTGTCAACATCGACGGTCTGGGCGATTTCGGTTCGCCTCACGATCCCACGGGCGATGTAGGACTCGATCACTACGTGCAAGCTGTCAATGTCACTGATGTAGGGGTGTACACCAAAGAGGGTGTGCTCATCGATGAATTCGCCATGCAAACCATCTGGCAAGGGCTAGGTGTGCAGTCGGCTGGTGACCCCATTGTGCTCTATGACGAGACAGCACAGCGTTGGTTGGTTACCGAATTCACCGATCCCGCCAATCTCTTGGTTGCGGTGTCGGAAACAGCAGATCCGTTGGGCAGTTATTTTGCCTACAGCTTTAGCACACCTGAATTTCCCGACTACCCAAAATATGCCATTTGGCCAGAAGCGTATGTGGTGACCACCAACGAGAGTGGACAAGGCATCCATACGCAATATTTTATCGATCGGGAGGCCATGCTCGCGGGTGCCGCCGATGTAACCATTCAACAAGTGGAAATCGACGGAACTTCGGGTTCTGAGCAGGGCTTTATTGTGACTACACCGGTGGATTGGGACGGTGCCTCGCTGCCCATCACCAACCCCATGGTCTTGAGTTTGGAGGATTCTTCTTGGGGCGGTGTCAATGACGACAGTATCCGAATGACCACCTTTGATGTGGACTTCAACAACCCCAACAACACCACGGTCACCGAAACGTATTTGGTGACCACGCCCTTCGATAGCAATCCTTGCTCGGTAGGCGGTTTCGGCTTCGCTTGTATTCCACAACTCAATGGAGGTGGATTGGATGGTATTCCCGAAACCATCATGAATGTGCCCAAATACCGCAATTTCGGTGCACACGAATCGGTGGTGTGCTGCTTTGTAACCGATGTGACCAATGGTCAAAATTTGGCAGGCATTCGTTGGGTTGAAATGCGCAGGCCAATCGGTGGTGCATGGGGCGTCTACCAAGAAGGTACCTACTCACCGGATGGCAACGACCGTTTCATGGGCAGCATCGCCATCGATGAGTCGGGCAATATCGGTTTGGCCTATTCGGTGAGCAGCCCAGATATGTATGTGGGATTGCGCTATACTGGACGCCGTTCGTCGGATCCATTGGGTCAAATGACCATCGAAGAATATACCATTGTTGACGGCGAAGGACCAATCAATTCTTTTGGCCGTTTCGGTGATTATGCCCACATGAGCGTGGATCCTGTCAATGGCAACACGTTCTGGTTTACCTCTGAATATGCTCGCTCAGGCGGCTCTGGTGTTGGAACCCGCATTGTGGCTTTCGAAATCATGTCCGATACCTTCGATCTAGCGATGAACGCGATTCTCGAACCCATCACTGCGCTGGATCTTTCGGCCTCTGAATTGCTAACCGTCGAAGTGCGCAACGCCGGTTTGTTCCCCATCGGTAACTTTAATTTGTCTTTTGAACTCAATGGTGTTTTTCAAGAATCGGTTTTGATTACTGAAATCCTGCAACCGGATCAAACGTTTACGTATCAATTCAGCGTACCCATGGATTTATCGGCCAATGGTGAGTATACGATTACCGCGACCGTAACTCATCCTGAAGATACCGCCCCGAGCAACAATACGCTGCAATCCACCATTGCCAATTTGTTGGCCACCGACGCTCAAGTGTCTGGCACCTTTCCCGAAAATTCATGTGCCGCCGATATCACTGTGCCGCTCACGGTATTCAATGCAGGAGGCAATCCGCTCATCTCGGGCACTATCGAAGTGTACAACAATGGCAGTCTTTGGCAAACCATTCCATGGTCAGGCAATATTGCATACAACAATTCGGCTGTTGTGGATGTGAACATCACTGGATTGGGCTTGGGTGCAAATGCGATTGAGGTCGTTTTCACCAATCCAAATGGGGTAAGCGATGAGTTGCCTTCGAACAATACCGCTTCGGGCCAAGTGAATGTAATAGCTGCAGGTGGAGGATTGATTGTACAGATTGAGACGGACGAATATCCCGAAGAAACCACTTGGGAGATAATCAACGCGTCGAATCAAGTGATTGCATCTGGCGGTCCGTACGATGCGCAAAGCACAATTTACACCACCGAAGTGTGCGCTCCCATTGATGCGTGCTACACCTTTATCATTTACGATGATTATGGCGATGGTATTTGTTGCCAGTACGGCGAAGGCAGCTATCAAGTGATCGATCAACTTGGTGAAGTGGTTGCCCAAGGCGGGGAATTCAATGACAGCGAGGAGGCCTTTTTCTGCATCGACAATTGCACCTTGGTGATGGATGTGGACATCACCAACGACGGCGGAAGCGGTACGGGCACAATTTTGATCAATGCATCCAATGGTACGGGTTATCAATACAGCATCGATGGGGGAGTCAATTGGCAAACTACGCCGTTGTTCGACAACCTATCTGCGGGTACTTACAATGTGGTGGTGCAGTCCAATGAGGGCGAATGCGAAGAGTCCCAAACCGTTACCATCAACGTAGTGGGCATCGGCGAGGTCAGTCAAGAACTGGCGGTTGTGGTGAAGCCCAATCCAACTGACGGATTTTTTCAAATCGAAGTGAGCGGTGTTCCTTCAGGCATACATACAATGGATTACCAAGTGCTGGATGCTTCAGGCCGATTGGTGTTCTCGCGCATGATGAACCGCTACGATGAAACATTCCAAGCGCGCATTTCTTTATTGGCGTTTGCTGATGGTGTGTATTACATCCGATTCATGAACGAGCACGTGAATCAATTGGCTCGTGTGATCAAACAATCCAATTGAGTTGGGGACAAATAAAAAAGAGAGCGCTGCATGCAGCGCTCTCTTTTTTTATTCGTTGATTGGGTTGATTACAAGCTCCAGTAAGAAAGTTCTTTGATTTTGTTGCGGTACAGCCCTTTGATGTCCACTACAACTCCGCGACCATCTTTCATCAAATTCTTGAAGTACGCTTCATCGAGTCCGCTGTATTCTTTGTGTGGAACGCCAATAATCACAGCATCATACGCTCCTGCTTCGGGTTTTTCTATCAACCCAAAATCATACTCGTGCTGCAATTCAGCACTGTCGGCATGTGGGTCGATTACATCAATGTGCACGCTGAAGGATTCCAATTCGCGGATGACATCTACCACTTTGCTGTTGCGCACATCGCTCACGTCTTCTTTGAATGTCGCGCCCATGATCAATACTTTGGACTCAAGGGCATTGCGTCCCAATTCCAAAATACGCTTTACGGTTTGTTTGCCCACATAAAAGCCCATGCTGTCGTTGACATAACGCGCGCTGCTAATGACTTTGCTGTGGTAACCCACTTTCTTGGCTTTGTAAACCAAGTAATACGGGTCAACACCAATGCAGTGTCCACCTACCAATCCTGGTGAGAATGGCAAGAAATTCCATTTGGTGCGGGCTGCCTCCAATACGTCATAGGTATTGATGCCCATTTTATTGAGAATAATACTCAACTCATTGATCAACGATATGTTGACATCGCGCTGGGTGTTTTCGATGATTTTGCTGGCCTCGGCCACTTTGATGGACGAAGCACGATGGGTGCCGGCATCCACCACCACCTCGTAGACTTTGGCAATTTCTTCCAATGACTCGGCATCGCATCCGCTCACTACTTTCTTGATGGTGCGGATGGTGTGATTTTTATCGCCGGGATTGATGCGTTCGGGCGAGTAACCTACTTTGAAATCAGCAGTCATCTTAAGCCCGGTCATCTCTTCGAGGATCGGAACACAATCTTCCTCTGTACAGCCGGGATATACAGTGGACTCGTACACCACATAGTCCCCGTTTTTAAGTACTTTGCCTACGGTGCGGGACGCTGCCAATACAGGGCCCAAATCGGGCAAGTTCATGTTGTTGATCGGCGTAGGCACAGCAACGATAAAGAAGTTGACGTCTTTAAGATCGTCGATATCAGCCGTAAAGTGGATATCGCAACCGTCAAACGCGGAGCTGTCCAATTCCTGCGAGGGATCAATGTTTTGACGCATTAAGTTCACACGCTCTTGGTTGATGTCGAAGCCTACAACTTTGAGGTTGCGCGCGAATTCAAGGGCGATGGGCAAGCCGACATAACCCAATCCGATGACGGCGAGTTTGGCTTCTTTCTTAAGTAACTTATCGTATATCATAGTGGTTCGTTCTCCTCTGTCGTTTCAACAAACAACTTGAGGTTGGTTTGGAAAATAGGTGCAAATGTGCACCGACTTTTTTATTCTCCCAAGAATCTTACTCGATTGTCCTTCAATTGGTAGCGTTCGCCCGTCTCCGGACATGTGGCCATTCCTTGGTTGTCGAAGGCCAATTTGTGGCCATTGCGGCTCATCCAGCCCATTTGCCGCGCTGGATTGCCAACCACAAGGGCATAATCGGGCACTTCTTTGGTCACAACAGCGCCTGCGCCAATAAAGGAAAAGGATCCGATGTTGTGCCCGCACACGATGGTGGCATTGGCGCCTATGCTCGCTCCTTTCTTTACAATCGTCTGGCGGTACTCGTCTTTTCGCGCCACAGCACTGCGGGGATTGATCACATTCGTAAAAACACACGAAGGTCCCAAAAACACATCGTCTTCGCAGATCACGCCGGTGTAAATGGAAACGTTGTTCTGAATTTTGACATTATTGCCCAAAACGACCTGCGGAGATACCACCACATTTTGGCCGATGTTGCATCGCTCGCCAATGGTACATCCAGGCATGATGTGACTGAAATGCCAAATCTTGGTGCCTTCTCCTATGGTGCAGCCTTCGTCAATGACTGCCGTTTCATGCGCCGTGTAACCCATGTTATTTGCGGTTGTATTTGTCGAAATCTTTGTGTTCAACTTTGTTCAACTCGTCGGCGGTCAGGCTTTTGAAATAATCATACGTGATGCGCAATCCTTCGCTGCGATGGACTTTGGGCTCCCATTGCAGCAGTTGCTTGGCCAAGGTGATGTCGGGTCTGCGTTGTTTGGGATCATCTTGTGGCAACTCTTTGAAGATGATTTTTTGGCTTGTTCCGGTGAGTTTGATGATCTCTTTGGCAAAATCCAAAATTGTGATTTCGTCGGGATTGCCAATGTTGACGGGCGATGCATAGTCGCTCATCAACAAGCGGTAAATGCCTTCCACCAAATCGTCGACATAACAAAATGAGCGGGTCTGCGAACCATCGCCAAATACGGTGAGGTCTTCGCCGCGAATCGCTTGCCCAATAAATGCGGGCAATACACGGCCATCGTTGAGTCGCATGCGCGGTCCGTAGGTGTTGAAGATGCGGACAATGCGGGTCTCCACGCCATGGAAGGTGTGGTAGGCCATGGTGATGGCTTCCTGGAAGCGTTTGGCTTCGTCATATACGCCGCGGGGACCAACCGGATTGACATTGCCCCAATACGACTCGGGTTGGGGATGGACAGAGGGGTCGCCGTATACCTCGCTCGTGCTGGCAATCATCAAGCGCGCCTTTTTTTCTTTGGCCAATCCCAAGCAGTTGTGTATCCCCAATGAGCCCACTTTGAGGGTCTGAATGGGAATTTTGAGATAGTCGATCGGACTGGCCGGCGAGGCAAAATGCATGATGTAATCCAATTGCCCGGGGATATGGATGAACTTGGAAACATCTTGGTGGTAAAACTCAAAATGTTCGTTGGCAAATAGATGCTCAATGTTCTTGAGGTCCCCAGTGATGAGGTTGTCCATCGCGATGACATGCATTCCTTCGCGGATGAATCGATCGCACAAATGCGAACCCAAAAATCCGGCAGCACCGGTAATCAATACTCTTTTCATAAGGCTAATCGCTTAGTGTTGCACCGTCTCGCGTCCGATGCTTTTGTAATAGAATCCAAGGTCGCGCATTTTATCCAAGTCAAACAAGTTGCGGCCATCGAATATGACCTTGGCGGGCATTTTGGCTGCGATCTTTGCAAAGTCGGGATTGCGAAACGCGCTCCATTCGGTGCAAATCAGAAGGGCGTCGGCTCCTTCCAATGCGCTGTACTGGTCTTGGGCGTAGGTGATGTTGTATTTGCCTAAGTTTTTTACATTGTGCATGGCCTCGGGGTCATAAACCACCACATTGGCACCAGCCTCCAGCAAGTGTTCAATCATGTAAAGCGCGGGAGCTTCACGGATGTCGTCGGTATCGGGTTTGAAGGCCAATCCCCAAAGGGCAATGGTTTTGTTGGTTAGACTCTGCTTGAAAAAGTCTAAAATTGGACCCAGCAAAATGGTCTTTTGACGCTCGTTGACTTTCATGACACTTTTGAGGATTTTAAACTCATAGTGCTCTGAAATGCCGCTATGGTAAAGGGCTTGCACGTCTTTGGGGAAACAACTTCCACCGTATCCCATTCCCGGAAACAAGAATCGTTTGCCAATGCGGGTATCGCTGCCCATGCCGATGCGAACGGCATCCACGTCTGCTCCTACTTTTTCGCAGAAGTTTGCAATTTCATTCATAAACGAAATTTTGGTGGCCAAAAATGCATTGGCTGCGTATTTGGTCAATTCGGCGCTGCGTTCGTCCATGAATATAATGGGATTGCCTTGTCGCGTGAAGGGCTTGTACAAGTCTTCCATGATTATGCGCGCTCGTGCACTGGTGGTTCCAACCACTACGCGATCGGGTTTCATAAAGTCATCTACCGCAAATCCTTCGCGCAAGAACTCCGGATTGCTCACGATATCAAAAGGGACCTTAGCGTTCTGGGCCACGGCCTCTTTGACTTTGTCTGCTGTACCCACAGGAACCGTACTTTTATCTACTATCACTTTGTAATCGGTGATGATTTTCCCGAGTTCATGGGCCACGCCAAGCACGTATTTGAGGTCCGCGCTGCCATCTTCACCGGGTGGAGTAGGCAAGGCAAGGAAAATGACTTGGGCTTTGTCAATGGCCGACTGGAGGTCTGTTGTAAAGTGCAAGCGGCCATCGCGGATATTGCGTTCAAATAAAACATCCAGATGGGGCTCGTAAATGGGGATCTCGCCATTTTGCATGCGAGTGACTTTGTGGGTGTCAATATCTACACAGGTCACATTGTTTCCTGTTTCGGCAAAACAAGTTCCGGTTACAAGTCCTACATAACCGGTGCCGACTACTGCTATTTCCATAGTTTGGTGTTAAGGATGGATAAAAATTCTGGGCCGCTAAGATAGTCCATTTTCGCATCGTTCTAGCTCACTCGCTATGCACAGGGCGCAAGGGCAGAGGGGTCAAAGCTCGAGACGCAAGATCTTATCCGCCAAAACATCGCTCAATTTGAAATAACTCTCTGTGGTCCAACCCGCGACATGGGGGGTAAAAACCACTTGCGGAAAGGCCATCAGTCCGCGCAAGGCCTCTGCATCGGCGAGATCCAAGCCTTCGAGCGAGGCTTTTTCGAATTCCAATACATCGAGCGCTGCACTGGTGACACGACCATTTTTTAAGGCTTCAACCAGGTCAGTCGTTTTTACATTTTTACCTCTTGCTGTATTGATGAAATAAATGGGTTTGGCAAATCGGTTGAAAAAATCGACATTGGCATAGTGCATCGTCTCGGCGTTTTGCGGCAGATGAAGGCTCACCACATCGGCCTCCGCAAAAAGGGTCTCAAGTTCAACTTCTTCGACGCGACCAGCCGAAAATCCGGTTTTGTATTTGTCGTGTGCCAATATGCGGGTTCCAAATCCGCTCAGTTTCTCCGCCACAGCCTTCCCCATCACCCCGTAGCCGATGATGCCAAAGTTGAGGTGTTTGAGCTCGCGACCGCGGTGCAGTTCGCGTTCCCATCGTCCTTCGCGCACTGCGGTATTGCCCGATATGAATTTGTTGAGCATCGCAAGGGTCAATCCGATCACGTGTTCTCCAACTGCATCGCTATTGCCTTCCGGTGAGTTGATTACCGCTACGCCTCTGGCCTGCGCGGCCTCGAGGTCAATGTTCTCCAATCCGCTGCCGCTTCGTGCAATCCATTGCAGTGCCGGCGCTGCCTGCAAAATGTCCCGATCAATGCCGATACGGCTGCGCAATACAATGCCGCAGCAATCGAGCAGGGTATGCATAAGTTCGGTTTTGGAAGAGGTGTAGTCGTGTGTGCAAACGTAGCCGGCGGCGCTCAAACGCTCCTCCAAAATGGGGTGCACGGTGTCGATGAAAATGACCTTTTTCAATGCGTGGGGATTTAATACATGCCAATGAGGAAATGACCAATGGTAAAATAGATGATCAGCCCAAAGATGTCGTTGAGTGTGGTGACAAAAGGACCTGTCGCAAGGGCGGGGTCAATCTTCATGCGGTGCAAGGTCAATGGTATCCAAGTGCCGAAAAAACTGGCGAAAATGATCACACAGAACAATGCGACACTGGCCGTGAGGCACAAGCCGAAATCGATTTGAAACAACAAACTGACGAGAAGAATGACCGTTGAGCATACAATACCGTTGACCATACCCACCGCCAATTCCTTGAGCAGTTTTTGCACCAGGGTTTCATCCAATGCGCTCTGATTGGCCAAAGCTTTGACCACCAAAGCCGCGCTCTGAATGCCTACATTGCCCCCCATAGCGGCGATGAGCGGCATGAAAATGGCCATGGCCGGGCGATCGGTGATGTCAAATACGCCGATGATTTTGGCCGAGACGATTCCGCCAGCCATACCAATGAGCAACCAAGGCAATCGGGCGCGCGTGAGTGTTACAACGCTGTCGCTGTATTCTACGTCTTCGCTGATACCGCTTGCCATTTGGTAGTCTTTGTCGGCCTCTTCCTTGATCACATCCACAATGTCGTCAATGGTAATGCGCCCCACCAATCCTCTTTCTTCATTGATGACCGGCAATACAACCAAGTCATATTTTTCCATGATCTTGGCTACATCCTCTGCGGTAGTGGTCACCTGCACCGCTTGCACCGCTGTGGCTTTGTATATTTCCTTGATGGTGGTGCGTATGCTGGATGAACCGAGGATCAGGGTTTTCATGCTCAAGGTGCCCAAAATTACATCGCGATCATCCACCACATAGATGGTGTAAATGTTGTCGATGTCCTCGGCCTGCCTGCGCATTTCGCGAATGGAGTGGGCTACGGTCCAATTGACGTTGACCTTCACCAATTCGGTGCCCATCAATGCGCCAGCAGTGCCCTCGGCATAGGTCAATAGATCGATGATGTCGCTGGCCTGTTCTTCGTCTTCCAGCAGCGCGATGATCTCTTCTTTTTTCTGTACGGGAAGACCAGCCAATACGTCAGCAGCATCGTCTGAATCGATGTTTTCGATCAGTTCTTCGGCAATTTCACGGCTGGTGAGATGACTTAGCAGCGACTCCCTGACATCGTCGTCCAATTCGAGCATCACATCGGCCGCCAATTCTTCTTCAAGCAGTCGATAGATGTACACCGCCTCATTGGGCCGCAGCTCATTGATGATCTCGGCAATGTCGGCTTGGTGAGCAGGCGCTATGGTTTCAATGATCGCACTGTCCTTGCCCTCAACGATCCATTCGCGGAGCGTGGCCAGAAGCTCTTTGTTGATGGATAATTGCATATTCGGTCGTCCATGTGGAATTGATGTTCGCTTTCGGGCCGCAAAGTTAACGCAATTCCATCGTTTGCACCACCTTATATGGCTAGGCGTCCCAAAATTCTCAAACGGGCTGACATTCGTTGGTTTTTCTTGTTCATATGGTAATCCGTGCGTAACATTGCCTTATGGGAAAATGACCGCTGCTGCAGGTGCGCTTTGTCAGAGAAAGGGCATTGCCGCTTGGAGAGCACGCTTCATCCCGATTTTAATTTCAATACGTATCTATGAGCAACAAAGATTGGCCCTTGTGGGAAATATTCATTCGCAGCAAAAGTGGCTTGTCGCACAAGCATGTCGGTAGCCTTCATGCAGCCGATGCCGAAATGGCCATCAACAATGCCCGTGATGTCTATACCCGCCGTCAGGAGGGCATCAGCATTTGGGTGGTCCCGAGCGCAGCCATCACGGCCTCTGCCCCAGATGGCAAAGATTTTTTGTTCGATCCCGCCAACGATAAAGTGTATCGCCATCCTACGTTTTATGAAATCCCTCCGGAAGTAGGGCACATGTGATGCCGTGAACATTCCAACGCATCGCGTTGTCTATCATCCATCTATAACAAATGAATCAAGATTTATTCAAATTCCTTCTGCGTTGGGCAGACAACAGTTTGATCCACGGACAGCGATTGGCGCAGTGGTGCGGGCACGGGCCTGCATTGGAGGAGGACATCGCACTAACCAATACGGCCTTGGACTACATTGGCCAAGCTACCAATCTGTACAAGTACGCCGCCCAAATCGAAGGACAGGGCCGCGACGAGGATCAGATCGCTTTTCTTCGCGATGAATGGGAATACTACAATCTTGTTTTGCTCGAACAACCCAATGGCGATTACGCATTTACCATGGCGCGCCAGTTTCTTTTCGCTACCTGGTATCATTTGGTATTGAATGAAATGATGCAAAGTCAAGATGCCTTTTTAAGCGGTTTCGCCGAGAAAAGTGCTAAAGAATTGAAGTACCACGTGGTGCATGCTCGCGATTGGATGTTGCGCATGGGCGACGGCACCGAAGAAAGCCACAGCCGCATCCAAAAGGCGGTAGATGAAGTTTGGGCGTATCTCCCCGAAATGTTTGAAATGGATGAGTTGGACCAGCGCATGCTTCAACAAGGCATAGGTGTGGATTTGAAAAAAATTCAAACGCAATGGCGCTCGCAAATCGAAGCGGTATTGACCGAAGCCACCTTGCGCATTCCCGCCGATGGCTGGGGACATACGGGAGGCAAAAACGGCAAACATTCCGAACATTTGGGATACATTCTAGCGGAAATGCAATACTTGCAAAGAACTTACCCGGGAGCAAAATGGTGATCAACGAACAGCCCAACACGGATCGCATCTGGGAATGGATGAAAGAGGTTGAGGATCCGGAAATACCGGTGCTCAACGTCATTGATCTGGGTGTAGTGCGCAAAATTGGGTATGAAGGCGAAACGCTCGTTGTTACCATTACGCCCACCTACAGCGGCTGCCCTGCGATGAAAACCATCGAGAAGGATATTGCTGAAGTGTTGGAAGAATATGGCGTCAACAACTACCGCATCGAAACGGTATTGTCGCCGGCTTGGACCACCGATTGGATGTCGGATGAGGGCAAACTCAAATTGCATCAAGTCGGAATTGCCCCGCCAGTGGGACATTCAGCAGACAAATCCCTGCTGATGGGAAAGATCCGCACCGTGCGCTGTCCGATTTGCGGCAGCGAAGACACCCAAATGGTATCGCAGTTTGGTTCCACTGCATGCAAGGCGCTGTACAAATGCGAAAACTGCTTGGAGCCTTTCGATCATTTCAAGTGCATCTGACGCCGGTGGCTGATCAAAAGCAATCCCACAAATGTGAACACGGCGTTGACGATCAATAACTCATTGCCGAATTTATATCCGCCCAGCCACACGCCGTCTTCACCCACCATCAGGGCATATAGCGATGGCCACGACTCTTTCATGGTCGCAATATTGGCCAAGAAATAGGTGAGAATTGGGGCCAGAATGCAGACTACGGGCACCCAAGCATCGCGCAGTTTTCTCTTCAGGAGTATTCCAAATGTGAATAACCCCAACAAGGGTCCATACGTGAGTCCCGCAATCATCAATACGGTATCGATGATGGCATTTTGATTGAGCCATCGGAACATCAAAATCACCAGCATCAGCACCACGGCGAAACCAATGTGAGTGGCTTGCCGGATGCGGCGCTTTTTGTGGTCGTTCCAATTTGGACGTTGTTCGGCGTGCAATACATCGACATAAAAACTGGTGGTCAATGTGGTCAACACGCTATCTGCACTGCTGAAAGTGGCTGCGGTCAGTCCCAAAATAAATACCGCAGCGCCGAATAGGCCAAAGTGGTTCAGGGCCAGCATCGGAAAAACATGGTCGGTGACCACTTTGCCTTGCGCGTTGAGGGGCAGAGCAATTTCGAAGTGTTGGATGTATTGATACAACAGCGCGCCCAAACACAAAAAGAATATGTTTACCACAAC
>CANHSF010000090.1 GCA_947463065.1 Flavobacteriales bacterium
ATTGCACATAAATGGAGCCCGGTTCATTATATGGCGCAGTAAATCCATCGCCATTGTACACGTAATACTCGCAGTAATTACAATCCAAGTCACCCGCTTGGGCGTCACCCGTGCACCCGCCATTTAAGTTAAAGATGCTCACAAAGTCGGAGGAGCCAGGGACAAGCGCGATATTGATGCCATTGTTGGTAAAAGGGCCGTTGATGCCAGGGCCAGACAAAAAGAAGCCGAACACATCCGATACATTTCCACAATCTGAAAACCCATCGCCGTCGCCATCTGCTCCGCTGTACTCGGGATACTCTTCCGAAGCCCAAACGTAATCGAAGCTTACAGTCGAGCCCGTTGCAATGAAGTCGAACTCGAGGATTGCGGCATCATTGTGGGTAAGTCCATCCAAATCATCGAGATCGGGATCCGAGGCGCCCGAGTTGCCACCACCCGCGGATTCCGAACCATTGTCATTGGGCCCAATTCCAACGTTGACACTTCCGGTAGCCATCATTATGCCTGTAGCAATACCCACATTGCTATTGGTGGAGTTGAACGATCCGATTTGGTCAGGATCACCGTTGAAGGTGACATTGAAAAAATCGACATCGGGTCCTAAAAGGATGGCGATGGCCTCGTCGAGGGTGATGGAGTTATCTACGACCAATTGCGCTTGGGACGGCAATTGAAGTAAAAAACAAACGAATAGACTGCAGATAAACTTAATTTTCATAGACAAGAAATGTGATCGTTTGATACAATGGCGCTAATATGGGGCAAAAGGTTGTGAAAGCTCCACCGAACCAACTGCGAAATCGCATCTCTTGAACCTCGGTATCAATGCTTTCGCTCCGATTGGTTTTCCCCAGGATCCATCCCATTGCCCAAAATGGTTTACAAACAAGTGTTTGCTGTTTATTTTGATTGGGAAATCGTCGCCCTAGTGAGGAATGAGATGCATGAAAAAGTTTCGTATTTGGCAAAACCATCGGGCTATACAAACCGATTTTCCATTTCCACGATGTGTTCATAAATTAGGCTAAAGACTTTCGTTCAGGTTAAGTGCGCTGTTTTGAGAGGCCATTGCCAATTACTCAGAAGAGCTCCACAAACATAAATCAAAACCTCAATACAATCAAATATAATCATTAACACAGTAAAAAATCATATTAATAATCATTTTGGTGACCTTCAAGCTTAGTGAAAGGAACCCCCACCTTATACAACTTCCGTTGTTTGATTGCACACTGCACCACCAAAACCAAAATCACCTTATGGGCATCAAAAGTCTCATCTTTTCCTTGTTGCCGCAGAAAAATGCAGCATGACCGTATCATCAAAAAAACGGTTTTTTTCTTCATGGAAAAGGCCCATTTCACCGATACCATTTGCACGGGTCTCTAAAAGCCTCCCAAAACAACAAGCCTGGAAAAACATATTGTCCAAACCCCACGGCCATGAGCCCGAAGTGGTGAAATGGTACGAACGCAATCTCCAAGATCGCGATGTGGTTTTTGATATCGGTTCGCACATGGGGTATTTCGCGGTGATGGTTTCTAAAATGCAACCTCAAGCCAAATTTCAGGGGTTCGAAGCCAATTGGTTCATCGCTTCGTATTTCAAAATGAATCAAAAATTACACGATC
This sequence comes from Flavobacteriales bacterium, assembly GCA_947463065.1. Taxonomy (GTDB): domain Bacteria; phylum Bacteroidota; class Bacteroidia; order Flavobacteriales_D; family Sanyastnellaceae; genus CANHSF01. The sequence continues at coordinate 1,638 of CANHSF010000090.1, forward strand.
CCAACGGCGCTTGGCGGCTAACAGAAAAGTTCGTGGGTAAAAACGACTCCAGTGAAATGATCGCAATGGACACCTGCATTCGACAAAACGGTGCTCCAACCATTTTTCAAATGGATCTAGATGGTGAAGAAATCAATGTGCTATAAAGTGCAAAAGCACTTTTGGCTGCTGGGACAACAACCTTCGTCGTCGAAGTTCATCGCAAAGATCTTGCTGATCGCCAACAATCCGACAAAGATTTTTTAGCCTTGTTCGATACTGAACGTTACAAGTTGCGATTTCTTCCCAATATGCGATCTGATACTGCGGCTTGGACGGATAACATTACTAAACAAGAGGCTAAAGCGGAATATTACCTCTGCGCTACTCCCCTATCTGCTCCCCGCATCTGAATCGTTGGATGACGCTTTTTTTGCCTGACCACCAATCGCACAGCCATCGCAGCCTGCGTCGTGTTTTTTCCAATGCGCAGTGCGTTTGATGATATATACAAACGCCACTATAAAGGCGATGATGACAAGTGCGCTCTGAATCATTGGAAAATCTGAAAGGCTAACCAAGCTCCAATATATGCCAAAACCCCCATAGCCAAAGTTTGGATGATCGGCCATTTCCAACTGTTCGTTTCCCGCCGAACTACAGCCAAGGTTGCCATGCACTGCATCGCGTAAGCATAAAATACCATGAGCGAAATGCCGGTGGCCAAAGAATACCTCGGCTGGCCTTCACGGGTTTTTTCGGACTGCATTTTTTCCATCAACCCGCTTCCGGAGTCATCGTCGCCGACACTGTATATGGTGGCCATGCTGCCCACAAACACTTCGCGCGCTGCAAAAGAAGTTATTAAGGAAATACCTATTTTCCAATCGTATCCCAAAGGCTCAATGATTGGCTCTATGCCTTTGCCCAGAATCCCAATGTAGCTGTTCTCCAACCGTGCATTGGCTTCTGCGCGACTCAACTCCTCTTCCGACAAGCCCACTCCATCGGCTTGTACCTTTTGCACCGCCAATTCCATGCGCTGACCTGGACCATAAGAGGCCAATACCCACAACAATATCGATATGGCCAAAATCACTTTACCCGCATCGATAACAAATACCTTGACCTTGGTCCAGATGGATAATCCCACTTGCGACCAACGGGGAACTTGATAACGGGGCAACTCCATCAACAAGAAATTGGGGTCATCGCTTTTGACCACAAACTTGAGCACAATGGCCACTGCCAATGCGGTAAACAATCCCAATGCATACAATGCAAACAAAACTAGGCCTTGCAATTTGAATGGCCCCCAATAGGTATCGGGAATGACCAAGGCGATCAACAAGGTATAAACGGGGATACGCGCACTGCACGACATCAATGGTGCAACAAAAATGGTGATGAGTTTGTCGCGAAAATTGGGGATGGACCGCGCCGCCATAACTCCAGGAATAGCGCACGCCGCGCTGCTGATCATTGGCACAACGCTTCGACCACTCAACCCGAATGGACGTACCATTCGATCGGTCATAAAGACGATGCGCGACATGTAACCCGATTCTTCCAACAACGACAAAAAGAAAAACAAAAATGCAATTTGAGGAACAAAGACCACTACTCCACCAATGCCCGGCACAATTCCATCGGCCAATAAATCCGTAAAGACACCCACTGGCAAGATCTTCCTCACACTTTCTGAAAACTGGGAGAACGCTCCATCAATCCAGTCCATAGGGTAAGAAGCAATATGAAAAACCACTTGGAAAATAACCATTAATAGACCAATCAATATCGCGTATCCCCATATGGGATGGACCAAAAAACGATCCCAACGTGCGGTGGAATCTTGATTGGATGATTCCTCAGTTCGGGCTTGTATCAATTTGGCAATGGCCTTGTATCGCGCTGAAGCGTCGCGGCGTTGAAGAACATTGTTTGTGGCCAAATTGGGGATCGCCAACTGACCAAAACTTGAGCGATTGTGGACTTGGGATGGTGCCTGCATGTGCCGCGCCAAGGCCTCGAGTCCGTCACCGGTGCGCGCATTGACTACAAAGAAAGAAACATCCTTGAACCGCTCTAGCAATCTTTTCAGATTGTCATTCAACTCCGAGGCATCAACAAAATCAGGCATGGTCAACACAACGGTCAATGGCCAAAGCATATCGTAGAGCTGGGTAAACAGCAAAAGATTGCGTTCGAGATTGCTGGCATCCACCACGCAAAGCAACTCAGTGGGATGCTCGGGATGCTGGGGGTTGGACAACAATTCATAAACAACGCGTTCGTCCTCCGATTGAGGAACGATGCTGTATGTTCCTGGCAGATCAATGATGTCAACGGAATCACCGTTGGGAAGCGTCCATTGACCTGCCTTGCGCTCCACGGTAACACCCGGAAAATTCCCAATGTGTTGTTTGAGTCCCGTTAGATGATTGAAAATAGATGATTTACCTGTATTGGGATTGCCGACTAATCCAATTCTTCGCAATTGTTTGTCCATAGGGTGACCACTAAATCTGTGCAACGTGAATCAATTGAGCTTCTTGCTTGCGCAAACTGAGAATGTAGCCGCCCATATCCACAGCAATGGGGCAACCAAATGGCGCTCGAAAAAGAATGCGCATGACTTTGCCTTCAACAATGCCCATTTCGGTCATCTTTGCGCCCAAACGATCATCGGCTACAGATGTGACTTTCAAGGGGATACCGTCGGGCGATTGATGCAACAGTTGATTTTCCATAGGCTAGCAATTTACATCAATAACCCATTTAACAGATACCGCAATTCAGGTATTTGAAAAAAAACGAAAAAAGGCCGTCTTGCCTGCACAAAACAGCCTTTTACGCTATCTGATTTTTTAATTATCTTTTATGCAGCGATCGATGGCAATACACTGCATGAAACGTGCGATTACTTTTTCAGCGCATCGCGGATTTCACGGAGCAAAACAACCTCCTCCGATGGTGGTGCAGGCGCTGCTGGCGCTTCTTCCTTTTTGCGCATTACTTTTTCCATGCCTTGAACAATCAAGAAAAGCACAAACGCAATCACCACAAAGCTGATGACCGAGGAAACAAACTTTCCAATCATTACTCCGTTGATTTGGTATTCTTCGATCGTAGACACACCGGCCTTTTCCAGCGCAGGGGCCAAAAGAATCGGGGTAATGATGTTGTCGATCAACGACGTTACAATTGCACCAAATGCAGAACCGATGATCACACCGATGGCAAGGTCAAGCACATTGCCTCGCATAATAAAGGATTTAAACTTCGAGAACATAAGTTTTGGGTTTTGAGGGTTATGGGTTAATACGAACGAAATTAAACACAAAACACCTTCAAGCCAAATGCAGCTATGCTCAATGGCGCTGAAAGGTCCTTTTGGACTTCATATAGAATCGATAATTTTCGGAAACGTCCAGCACCCGTTCGGGCCAAAAATACACACCAGGGCTTAGCAAAATAGCCGAATCTATTGATGCATTTCGTTCATCCGAGCACTCGGTGTGCACAGTGCGGCTGCCGTCTACGTTGTAGTCAATCGAATAGCATATCTCGCATCCTCCTCGCAGTTCCACATAACGCACCAGTCGATTTTGCCGATCATAATACCACTGTGCACCCAGCATCATGCCTACACCGCAATCCGCGTAGTAATTGTGGTAGATGTTTTGACGCTTCAGGGGCTGACGGTTGGGTGTCCACTCGGTGCGGATGGTATATCGCATGGTGTCTTCGTGCTGCATAAAGTGATTCCATCTAGGGAATTGAGTGTGGACAAAGGTGGTATCGCCCAGTTCTTCCGTTTGCCAGCTCAATACCCCGTAATAGCCCGATCTCATGCCCAACAATTCACCATTTCGCTCCAAAATCGCGCATGTATCTTGACGCCATATTTGATCTTCCGACTGGATGGTTTGAATGACTTGGGTCCAACCATTGGCCATCCCAATGTAATGGTAATCGATCTGTTGATGCAACTTCTGCCCCGATCGATATTCCGTTCGGTGGATGCGTTCGAGGTGACCGTTGGACGAGTAGCGTATCCGATCCAAGCGTTGGCCATCAGGGCGTTGTGTGAAAACCCGCTTCAAACGGTATTGGCGATCGAATCGCACGCACACGCTATCTCCTTCATCAGTAACCACTGCTATATCTCGAACGCGCCAAATTCGCAAAGAATCCACCGGTGGCAAACCGATTGTTTCTTGTTCCCATTGTCCAAAATAATCTCCGCCCAATTCCCATTGGGCTGTTCCGCTGACTTGGCTAATGCACCAAAACAACACCGCACAACTCCAGCGCATCATTGCCATATTATTCGCCCAAAAATGGATAGCGATAGTCCACAGGTGGGACAAACGTTTCTTTGATCGTGCGTGGCGAAACCCAACGCAATAAATTCAAATACGAACCGGCTTTATCATTGGTTCCACTGCCGCGGGCACCTCCAAATGGTTGTTGGCCCACGACGGCGCCTGTGGGTTTGTCGTTGATATAAAAATTACCAGCCGCATTTTCCAATACACGCGTCGCTTGATCGATGGCATACCGATCGCGAGAAAGAATGGCACCGGTCAAAGCGTATTCACTGGTGTTGTTGACCAAATGCAACATGTCGGCCCAATTGTCGTCTTCGTAAACAAAAATGGTAATCACTGGACCAAAAATTTCTTCGCACATGGTGCGGAACTTTGGATTGCTTGTTACCACTACAGTCGGCTCAACAAAATAACCTACGCTATCGTCATAAGATCCTCCAGCAATGATCTCCGCATCCTTTTGGGTTTTGATATAGTCGATAAATCCTTTGATTTTATCAAAGGCTCTGCGATCGATCACGGCATTGATAAAATTGCCAAAATCTTCAGGACTGCCCTTCTTAAAGGATTTGACATCGGTCAAAATACGCTCTTTCACCGCAGGCCACATCGAAGCGGGGATATACGCGCGACTTGCCGCACTGCACTTTTGGCCTTGGAATTCAAATGCACCGCGGCTGATGGCTGTTGCTACTTCATGAGGATGGGCACTGGAATGCGCCACCACAAAGTCTTTTCCACCCGTCTCTCCGACAATACGTGGATACGTCTTATAGCGATCAATATTGGTCCCGATCTCTTTCCATAAATGTTTGAATACTCCTGTACTTCCCGTAAAGTGCAAGCCTGCAAAATCGGGATGTTTGAAGATGATGTCCCCTGCCACTGGCCCATCAACGGTAATCATGTTGATCACACCGTCGGGCAAACCAGCGGCTTGGAAGAGCTCCATGATAACATGTGCGCTATACACTTGGCTATCCGCAGGTTTCCATACCACTACATTGCCCATCATCGCTGCAGCTGCAGGTAAATTGGCGGCAATAGCCGTAAAGTTGAACGGTGTCAATGCAAAAACAAAACCTTCCAAAGGACGATATTCAAGGCGATTCCAAATACCCGGTTGTGAGCCCGGTTGATCGCGATAAATCTGCTGCATAAACGCCACATTGAATCGCAAAAAATCAATGAGTTCGCACGCTGCATCGATCTCGGCTTGAAAAGCATTTTTACTCTGCGCCAACATGGTTGCGGCATTCATCTTCATGCGAAACGGTCCAGCCAATAAATCCGCTGCTTTCAAAAAGATAGCCGCGCGCTGTTCCCATGCCAACGAAGCCCATTTCTGACGCGCCTCGAGTGCAGCATCAATGGCTTTTTGTACATGTGTCGCATCGCCATAATTGAAATGCCCCAAGACTTTGCCATGCTCATGAGGCGGTGACATCGTGCGCTTGTCGTTGGTACGAATCTGTTCTGACCCGATGTACATGGGCACATCAATAGGAGCTTGATTGTACATGGCGCGATAAGCGTTGAGCAAATCATCGCGGTCTTTTGTACCTGTCGCATAACTTCTTACCGGCTCATTGATGGCTTGTGGAACCTGAAAAACTCCTTTGGGCATAACTATGGATTTTTTTTGTTTGTTGTGTGGACAAATGTAGTTCGGACCCTTTGCATTTTCAGCCTATTTTTTATTCACGCCTAACCGTGTTTTGGCTTTTTTAGCAATTTCATTTTCACCTCATTCTCCCCACCCTATTGCGACCATGTCTTGCGCAATTGGCGTTGGAAGTAAATGATGCAAATCGTTCCCACGACCGTCGGCCCCAACCACAAGACGATGGGATACGGGCAACTGACCACATTGACCAAAAATGCCGTCACACAAGCGATGTAGGAACCAATCATGCGCCCCGAATGACCGAAAACCCAATACTGGTTTGCATGGGGCATGGCTTTGTGCCGCCTCCAGTAATATTGCCAATCTTGGCGGGTACCCAAGACTTGCAGAATTCCGAAGGGCAAGCAAATAAGCCCTACCGATGACCAAAAACGAAACGCTATGGTCAAAAGCATAGCACCAATCATCGCCCCCAAAAGCACCATTGCGCGGCCTAGAAACAGTTGCCGACGCGTTTTGAATTTGCCCAAGAGGTAACCAGAAAGCACACCGTACAGACTAAATAGTCCAATACTAAATAAAAAAATTGCGCCTGTAGTGAGGCCCTTGAGCATGCTCTGTGCGCTGATATAAAGCGCCGTCATGCAGACCATCATCATAATGGCCACATACCATTGGCCGAGGGCGCGATGCACCTTACCGTGCTTGGGCAAGATCAATTGAACCAAGCCCAAGAGCAACAACAAGCTGCCCCCGAGAATATGTATAGCTTTTAATATGTTCATCGGATATCATCGGTGTATTCCAACAGCATCGCGCTCTTGGGGGTTGAGATTTTTCTTCTTAATACAGCGGGTTCTTCTAAGCCATCCCTGCAAACTTTGCTCATCTGGCCAATTGGCAGACCAAAATAAACCTTTTATCCTCATGCCCAACCCTTGATCTATATTCATCATTCGAACCCCATGTTGGAGTTTACATTTGCAACTCAAATACAAAACGTCAGATATGTTGCGGATCTTTATCCTAATCCTCATTTTTGTTGGAACCGAATTTTTTGCCTTCAAAGGCATGCGTCAGATGACCGTGAATTGGAGTGTTGGGGCACAGCGCGCAGCGATTGTTTTGTTTTGGTTGTCCACCTTAGTGTGTTATGGGCTTTTGGTGTATATGATAGCGCAGCGCTCCAATTTCGCGCTCACTTATCGATCGTATGGCCTTTTCAACTTCACAGTGGGCCTCTTCTTTTTAGTCTTCGTTTCCAAATTGCTTTTTGGATCCTTGCACCTCGTCAACGATGTGGTGGGTTGGGTTTTGGGATGGTTTCAAACCAAACCCCTTATTGCCAGCGAAGAATATGAAAAAATGAACCGCTTCCAATTTTTCAATCAACTCGGATTAGGAGTCACAAGCCTCTATATGGCGGCTTCGCTGTATGGTTTCACTCGGGGGAAATATGGATTCCGGGTATGCGAAGAAACACTCTATTTCGACGATCTGCCCGAAGCATTTGATGGCCTTAAGATTGTTCAAATTTCAGACATGCATTTGGGCAGTTTCAATGAAGCCCTGGAGCAAGTGCGCGAAGGATTTGACCTCATCAATTCCCTGCAAGCGGATTATGTTTTTTTTACGGGAGACTTGGTCAATAATTTTTCGGACGAAGCCGAACCATGGATTCCTTTCTTGCAGAGCATTCAAGCCAAACGAGGAAAATTCAGTATTTTAGGTAACCACGATTATGGCGACTACGCTTTGAGAGGGTATCCCGAAAAGCAGCAAGCGCATTTCGCCCGCATGATCGAAATCCACAAAGAGTCTGGTTTTCAGCTTCTGCGCAATGAAAGTGTATTGCTCCAATCGGGAGATCAATCCATTCGCCTATTGGGCACCGAAAATTGGGGCAAAGGTTTTCAGCAATACGGTGACTTTGATGCCACGATGCGCGGGGCTAGTCAGGAAGAATTCAAAATCATGTTGTCGCATGATCCTACGTTTTGGGAGGAGCATCTCTTGGGCAAAACCAACGTGCATTTGACCTTGAGCGGACACACGCATGGTGCGCAATTTGGTGTTGAAGTGCCCAGTTTGGGAATCAAGTTTAGTCCTGTGAGTTTGCGCTACAAACGCTGGGGTGGACTTTACACCGAAGGGCTACAGCATTTGTACATCAATCGTGGATTTGGATTTTTGGCCTTCCCCGGTCGGGTCGGTATGCCGCCTGAAATCACCAGTATTACCTTGCGTAAAAAACAGCCATAAAGCGCCATTATCACTCTGTATGAAAAGACCATTCGTCCTTAGTCTCGCCTTTGTAGTGATCCTGATCAACGCAAGTGCACAAAAAACATTGGTGCCCTCGGACTCGTTGCGCATTTGGGGAGAAATAGAAAAGGCAATAACTTATGACCTTGAAGACCTCCTAAAGATTAAACCTACCCCCCTGCCCGATCAAATCATTGCCAATCACAATGGAGAAATAAAAGACACCCTGACAGACTTAGCCGGTATTGGAATTCAGCACCTGTTGGAACCCATCGTTTACCGCAATGAAAAACCCAAATATCTCAATGAGTTTTACTTTGTTTTTGAGGCGACCGACGGTTATCGCGTGGTTTTTTCGTGGAATGAACTCTTCAATACAGACATTGGCCAGCAGGTCTTTATTCTGACTACAATAGATGGCCAACCCATCCAAACGCTCGACCAAAGAATCGTAGTGTTTTCTACCGCTGATACGAACAAGGGGCGACGCTACGTCAAATGCTTACAAAGTATCGAAGTCAAACGTGTCGGCCATTGACGAATGATCATTCTGTCTGTATTGGCACAACCATCCAGAAAATTCTTTTATGCTGAATTAACTCAGATCATGAATTCATTGCACTCCCAATGACGTCAAAGCCTTGCGAATCGCTGACTCCATGCGTTCTTCGACCGAAGAATAATCGCGTTTTTCAAAAACTTGTCCAGTGACCTTCTCGAACAACTCAATGTAGCGTGCCGAAATTTCATCCAGCCACGAATCCGACATTTCAGGTACCACCTGCCCTTCCTTGCCCATGAAGTTATTGGCGATCAACCATTCGCGGACAAATTCTTTGCTCAATTGTTTTTGCTCCAATCCTTGCTGCTGGCGCTCTTCGTAACCTTCAGCATAAAAATACCGCGATGAATCGGGGGTGTGGATTTCGTCCATCAATACAATTTGTCCATCGCGTTTACCAAATTCATATTTGGTATCCACCAAGATCAACCCTTGGCGCGCCGCGATTTCTGTTCCCCTTTGATAGAGCGCACGGGTATAGTTTTCCAAAAGAGCATAATCCGCTGAATTGACGATTCCTTGCGCGATGATTTCTTCCCGCGAGATATCCTCATCATGTCCTACGGCTGCTTTGGTTGTTGGTGTTATGATGGGTTCGGGCAAGCGATCATGTTCCTTTAACCCCTCGGGCAAAGCCACGCCACATAAGGTGCGCAGACCGCTTTTGTAGGTTCGCCAAGCGTGCCCTGTGAGATAACCACGAATGACCATTTCAACCTTGAAAGGCTCACATCGCCAACCGATTGTGACATTGGGGTCGGGCGATTGCAATTTCCAATTGGGAACGATATCCGCAGTGGCATCGAGCATGAAAGCTGCAATTTGGTTGAGCACTTGTCCTTTGAAGGGAATGGGGCGAGGCAATACAACATCAAAGGCGGAGATACGATCGCTGGCAACCATCACCAACAGTTCGTTTCCAACCGAATACACATCCCGCACCTTTCCGACGTAATGGTGCGTTTGATGCGGCAATTGAAATGCTGTTGCTTGAATGGCGTTCATGGCAATGGATTAGTTGGTTGGACGAGCCCCCTTCATCTGCTTCATCATTTGCATCATCTGGGTTTTGTTCGTCATCATTTTCATCATTTGTTTGGTTTGATCGAATTGTTTGATCAAACGGTTGACCTCGTCAATGGAGCGACCTGAACCTTTAGCGATACGGGTTTTGCGTTGACCATTGAGCAAGCCCGGATTGCTGCGTTCTTTGGGAGTCATACTTTGGATGATGGCTTCAATGTGTTTGAACGCATCTTCGTTGATTTCCACGTCTTTCATGGCTTTTCCAACACCGGGGATCATGCCCATCAAATCTTTGATGCTACCCATCTTTTTGATTTGGGCGATCTGTTCCAAAAAGTCGTTGAAATCGAATTGATCCTTTTTGATGCGTTTTTCCAAACGCAACGCTTGTTCTTCATCGTATTGCTCTTGAGCGCGCTCTACCAAAGATACCACGTCGCCCATGCCCAAGATACGGCTGGCCATACGTTCGGGATAAAACACGTCCAATGCGTCCATCTTCTCGCCTGTTCCGACGAACTTGATGGGTTTATTGACCTCGGCACGAATACTCAAAGCCGCACCACCACGGGTATCACCGTCCAATTTGGTCAGTACCACCCCATCAAATTGCAGACGCTCGTTGAAGGTACGCGCCGTATTGACCGCATCCTGACCGGTCATGCTATCCACCACAAACAAGGTTTCGGTCGGCTGAATGGCCTTCTTCACCTGTTCGATTTCTTGCATCATTTGTTCGTCGATGGCCAAT
>CANHSF010000091.1 GCA_947463065.1 Flavobacteriales bacterium
AGAAAACGAACTCAGCGATAATTTCAAACAAAAAGAAATGTTTATTATCCTTGATGCCGATTTGGAAGGCGATTTAGAATCGAACCTTTCCTATACCGGCGAACTCGAATTTGAAATCACTTACAAAAAATAGCATATGAAATACTTCCTTTTTTTCACAGCATTCATCGCCCTAGCCAGCTTTTCCACCTTACAAGACACAGAAGCGGATCGTCTGCTTGGCGTTTGGGAACCCAGCAATGGTAAGGCCCGCGTAAAAATTGAAAAAATCGGCAACAAATACTACGGGAAAATCGTGTGGCTCAAAGAACCCAATGATCCTGCAACCAATCAACCCAAAGTGGACAGCAAAAACCCTGATGCCAGCATGCGCACCGTTCCCCTCAAGGGCTACCGCATGCTCAAAGACTTCACCTATTCGAGCAACAGCCAATGGGAAAACGGTACCATCTACGATCCCGAAAACGGAAGCACCTACAAATGCATCATTAAAATGACCGATGCCAATACCCTCGACATTCGTGGCTACATCGGCATCGAAGCGCTCGGTCGAACCGACGTTTGGAAACGACTTGAAATGAAGAAGTAAACCCTCTGCGCTCATGCAAAAATCACTATTAGCGGCGGCTCTCGCTCTTGTTTGGCATTCTGTTGTGCTCTGTCAAAACGATACACTGCCTCCCGCCGCTGAGGAAGAGGACTTTTCGATGTATGAAAATTTGGACTTCGCTGATGAAGGAGCCAAACGATTTTGTACCCCCAAAGTCTTTGATCTAAGTCCTGCAAAACTGATTTCCATCGGTTACGACTACCAAGGGGCATTCGACGTGGATTATGGCGCCATGCAAACACGTATCGCCGAATTTCCTGGCAGCACCGGCAAATTTTCGGGTGCAGGCGGAATGCGTGTCATGGCCAATATCCCCATTGTTTCAAAAACCAATGTGGTGCTACAAGGGGGAATCAATTATGCCCGGACGGATTTTTATTCGAGCGATCAATCCACCAACACGCCATTGCACACGACCTTGAAAGAAAAAGGTCTCACCACCATGGGTATCCACTCTACCCTTTTCAAACCTCTGGATGCAGAGCGATTCATCATTGCGCAGGCCGCATCCGATCTCAATGGCGATTACGGACTAAGCAATATTCATCCGGTGCGTTTCGCACGCACGAGCGCAGCCCTCATTTATGGTAAGAAAAAAAACGATCGCAAAATGTATGGTTTTGGCTTGTCACGCACCTACCGCGTCGGCGAAATCAATTACATACCGGTGTTTTTGCTGAATTGGACGGCCCCCAGTCGCAAGTGGGGTGTCGAAATGCTAGCACCTGCGCGTGTGCACGTGCGCAAGACCATCTCGGCCCGAAGCTTATTGCTTTTCGGTTATGAACTGGAGGGCAACAGCTATCGCATTCTGCGCAATGGTCCATTCGGAGCAGAAAACCTGGAATTGCGCCGCAGCGAATTGAGAATTCGCGCCATCTGGGAAACCTCGATGTACAAATTCATTTGGCTTTCCCTTCAGGCCGGTTATCGCCATGGCTACAGCTTCAACGTAGATAGCTTCGAAAACAACAAAGAGTTTTTCAGAGGATTTTTTGGCGATCAGGCCTACAAACAAGAAAACACATTGAACGGCACGTGGTATGTGCAATTGTCGATCAATCTTGTGAGTCCGTAATTTGCTCATTTGCCTTGAGCCCCAAAAACAACAGTTTATCAAATGGGTTGTTTGCTGGATTGGGGATATCGATAACCCATGCCGTTGATTCGCATTAATATTGTCGGAATGATGAGCCGAGTTGCAACCATTTGTATATCCATAATCTTGTTGTTATCGAATAGTGCTTGCCACAATCGCACTCGCGACACACAAACATACATTTCGCTCCCCAAAGATCACGATCTGGCTCAATGCATCTACGATTCGATGTGCGTTTTCAGTCGGTCTCAAGGTCTTAATCTCACTACGAATGAGTCCTACGAAATGGAGTATCTCTCCGATATACAAAATCAATTATCCGTGCTTGGCAAAATTGAAAGTCCAAAGGAGCACTTTCCCATCAGCACTGAATTTCAACAAATGATTGCAACCATGGGATGTACCTTTTCCTTGACCATCAATGCAACGCAATATGATATACTCCAAACAACCATACCATCAGCTTACATCAAAGAACTGCAAGATCAGGGACGCCTTACCATTTTGGAAAAACATCCAAAGGACCATTCCATTGAGACACAAAACATAGGTGCTTCAGAAATACGAAAGTTTGAAACAGCCTTGGACTTACTGATCAGCCTGCAACTTAATCAGACCACCAAAACCTTCACTCTTTCTGATATCCCTGCAGTAGTTTATCTTCAGGCAACAGAACAACCATAAGCGCACCTTAGAACAATCCTGTTCAAACAGTTCTGCTCATGGCTCTTAATTGACCACCACCCTGCGCATGGCTGATCCCACCCGCACAATGTAATACCCACTTGACCAAGCACTCGTATCCACCGTTGTATGCGAAGCCTGTGTGATTGTGGCTTCAAGAACGCGCTCACCACAGACATTGTAAATCGCTAGCGGCAAGCCGATTTGATGTGCAGTGACCTGAACCACCAAACGATCGTGCGCAGGATTGGGATACACCACAATGCCCGCATCGCTTGCTTCACCTGAACTGAGCGGCTGGAATTCCGAGATCGAACGCTTGAAACAGCCGCTGCCGCAGGTTGCAACATACACATCGTTGCCCAAACGTTCAACTTCAAAAACCGTATTATTCGTCAAACCGACGCTATGGCCTTCCCAAGTTGTCCCTCCATCAAAAGACACAAACACACCATCGTAACCCACAACAGGAGCCAATCGGTTTGCAAATATTTTATCGTCTACCACTTTTAGGCGATACGCATCTGCTGCCAATGATCCTTGCGATACCAATTCCCATTGGGTGCTTCCGTTGGGCAGTCGATAAATACCCAGTCCGGTTGTGATAAGCAAATCGCTATTGAAGTGGACAATGCTATAGACGAACGAAAATGGTGGCAAGCCGGAACCCAAGCTCTGCCAACTGTTGCCGTAATTGGTGGAAACAAATACACCATCGCCAGTGCCCGCATAAAGCGTGGTGCCGTTGACCATAAGGCATTGCGCTAGCGGAGTGGTGATGCCATTGCTTTGTGATGACCACGAAGCTCCCTCATTGGTAGACATAAACACACCATCCGCGGCAGCTGCAAACAAATTATCGTCTATGTGCACAAAGTCATTGACAGAGATATTGGTCAAACCTTGCGCGGCAAAGACCCACGTCGTTCCTCCGTCCGAACTGCGATGAATGCCATTGCTACCGCCCGCAAATATGTTTCCGTCCAAATTGCGAATCACGCGCACTTGCCAATTCGTTAGGCCAGTAAGGCTCCATGACAGACCATTGTCAGACGACTTGTACACGCCATTGCCCGATGTGCTGCAAAACAGCTCATTGCCGGCTGCGGCCAAAGACATGCAAAATGTAGCATCGATTTCATTGGTGATATTGGTCCAAGTCAAACCCGCATTCTCGGACAAATACAAACCCGATGGCTCATCGGTGAGTGAGAAATTGCTCTGCAAATCGGTTTGAAACAACAAACGATCATTCCCCAAAGCATGCAGGACATACATGGCATTTTCAAAAGGATATTCGATGGGATTCCAGCTCGCGCCTTGATCATTGGAAGTGTAAAAAACAGAATAATACTGATCGCAAATAAAAATTTCATCATCGTGCGAAGTGCATTTCAAAACCATAATCGATTGTGTATCGATACCGGTATTGGACATGCTCCAAAGATCTCCATTGTTGATCGATCGATACATTCCCTGCGAGGTCACAGCAACCAAAGCATCACCGCATGGATGTATAGAATAGGTATTTTCAGGCAAACCCGCCGATACCAAATCCCATTCAGCACCGAAGTCATCGGAACGATACATTTTGCCATTGACCACTGCAAAAACGTATGGAGCTTTCACAAGTATGACCGAAACGGCATGGTACAATGCGGGCATAACACCATTCATGGCAGACATCCATGTCGCACCGTTGTCCTCAGACCGCTGCAATCCACCTCCAGCGCTGCCCACAAAAAGATGGTTGTCGGTGCGAGCTATGGCCGTAAGGGCATAACTCGCCCAAAAGCCAGGCATGACCTCCCAATTGAGACCTTCATCATAGCTTCGATAAAAACCGTTGACACCGACGCCCGCAAAAGCCACTTCGTTATCGGCATACAATGCACCCACCATCAAACCACTGGGACCCAAATCAGCGAATCCGTTGTTTCTTTTTTGCCAAGACGCACCGTAGTTGTCCGACACGAATACACCTCCATGAGGTGTGCCCGCAAACACAACATTTTCGTTTTGTGCGAAACAATTGGTTCGTCCGCCATACGGTCCGTTGGTTGGTAACCATTGCGAATGGGCGATGCAGGCAAAGCAAACGACGCTAAAAAGAAGTATAGCTGTTCTCATGATAAATTGATTTATGGAATAGATGAAGCAACCAGCCATATTCCATAAAATAAAATCTAAAATCTTTCGACCAAAGCCCAAAAGATGTCCAAGCCTACCTTTTGCCTGATGATTGCCATGGATCAAGACCCGAAGATTCGCGCCTACCACCCATCATAACGCTTGGCCCGTCGCTCCTCAGCACAAGAAAGGACAATGCGACGAGGATTGATACAAAGAATAAGTTGGAACACCTCAGTTATTCTCTTAAATTTACATTAAACATCAATTTATATGAAAACACTATCGATAAGTTTATTTCTCGCTACCGCTCTTATGGGAACGGTGTCAGCACAAGTTACCATTGACATGTCCAATTGTCCGTTCCAAATTGGTATTGAAACCCACCAAACCGTGCATGAGGGCCAAACCAATTTTCCGAAATTTTCGACCACGGGCATCAACAATACCTGGGACTTCAGTTTTCTCACCCCAGAACCAGGTTATCAAAACGTATTGGCGACTCTAAACACCAGCACGCTGAGTTGTCCGGAGGATGCACCCACGGCCAACGCGCTAGTGGTCGAGTATAACCCCGATTTTCTGCAAGAAACCTACTATTCCATTTGTGTCCTCAACGAAGATTCCTTGTCCATCATTGGTGACTACGACAATACCCTCGCGTGCAACATCATGCCCGACGGCATCCGATACTTTTCCTTTCCATTTGCGTATGGAGATTCCAACACCGACAGTTATGAGTATTCAGAAGGTTTTGTTTACAGCATCACCAATGAATACAGTGCTTGGGGCGCCCTGACGCTTCCCAATGGGATCAGTTACGATGAAGTGGCTTTGCTTTCTTTTATCGATGCATTTTATGTACAATACAGCTTTCTTGCATACGTGGAAGGCCAATTCCAAATCGTGATGCAAATGGACAGCGACGGCTACTATCTGTACAACGAAAACACATTTGTTTTATCCGCAGAAGAAACCACGGCTGCTTCATTTCAAATCATCAACCAAGGCGACAACCAATACATATCCAGCGATTGGATGCCACGTGAGTGGGAAGTGTACAATACTCTTGGGCAGCAGGTCATGACGGCAAACAACACGTCGCGGATTGTTTTGGACGGCCTTCAAACTGGAGTATATATCATTCGCGCATCACGCGGAGACCAAATCCAAACCTTGAAGGTATTTTGTACGCAACCGTAGTTGTTTCGAGCATTTAAAAAGCAAAGGCTGCATCCCAAAGGAGGCAGCCTTTTATTTTTATGGACCGCATTCCATCGATGCACTTCTTGCCCCCGATTTCAAAAGAGGACAAGCAGCGGCACAATGGATTAGATGGTAAACGTAGCTTGAATCCATTTGTGCCAGCCTGTTTCCTCGAGCGAAAAAATGACCACTTTCTCGCGATTCATACCAAAACTGATATCAAATGACAATTTTTTATTGAAGAAAAACTCAAAACCCAAAGCACCATAACCTCCGAATGCGACTTCGGTATTGGGTTGAGGATTGACCAGCGTATTTTGGTTTTGGACGCCCACAAAAAGATTGTAGCTGGTTTCGCCGATTTGCAGATAATTGTTTTCGAATTGGGTGCCCAATAAGCTGCCTCCGCCTTGCAAATAAAAATTGGCAAAATCGTTCATGTACCAACCTTGGCGATAACCCAGACCCAGATTAAATCGTTGCTCTTCCCCTACGATGGAGTATTTGCGCACATCGCTTTGGGCATTAATGGGCAACGTTCCACCATAAAATCGCAGCGTAAAAATATCGACCGCCTTGAGCCGCATGGCATTTACATTGAAGAGCACAGCGCTGTATCGATTGAAGGCATACTTGATGTTCAAACCCACCATAAAGGCAGGATTGTAGCGCATATTGGCCGGATATGCATCGTAGGGCACATCAAATCCGGTCGCTCCATTTCCCACTTCGTTGATCACCTGATTGTAGGTTTGGTTGAAAGCTAAATTGGTCCCCGCGACGCCCAACCTTTCGGCAATGTTGTAACAGCGCACCTCATTGACATCAATAAAGTCATTGGATGAACAAGCCCCGTTGTAAAATGCCGCGGACTTTTTGGATGCGAAATACGAACCCAAATTCAAACCAAAACTGAAACCGCGAATGGTATCCTCCTCCATTTCCTCCTCATCGTCAGTAACAGGAGTTTGAGCCTTGGCATGCATCAATCGCAACCAACCGTTCTGGGCGACTGCTGGAGCTGCTGCACCAAGAAAAGTAATAAACAATGCAGCGAAGTAGTGTCGTTGTATTTTCATAGATCGTAAATTTAGTGCAGAAAACGAGCAGGCAAAAAAAGCACTGCATTTTCTCATCATTCGAAGCCTATGCGCTATGCCATAACAGACATTGAAACAACAGGCAGCCATGCCTCGGGCAATGGCATCATTGAAATAGCCGTAATCGTGTGGGACGATCACGAAATCGTTGAAGAGTACCAAACATTGGTCAATCCCGGAGTGAAATTGCCGCTTTATATCTCCACCCTCACGGGCATCAACGATCGCATGCTGGAGTCTGCTCCGCCATTTGAGGATATCGCCGATGAGCTATTGGAGATTCTTCGCGACTGCATTTTTGTAGCCCACAACGTCAGTTTTGACTATTCCTTCATCAAAGCTTCGTTCGAGCATCTCGGCATTTCTTGGGCACCTCCCAAATTGGACAGCATCAAATTGGCTCGAAAAGCATTTCCCGGACTGCGATCGTATGGGCTTGGCAACATTTGTCAGGAATTGAACATCCGCAATGATGCTGCACACCGCGCCATGGGCGACGCGCGTGCCACATTGACTTTATTCGATAAGTGCATGGGCATATTGGGTTCGGAGGAAGTGATGGCATTGACCATCGAAAAAAACAAAGCCCTCTTTTTGCCTGCACATCTTGACCGCGAAACATTCGAAACATTGCCCACCACAACAGGCGTATATTTTTTGCTCAACAAACAACAGAAACCGATTTACATTGGCAAGGCAAAGAACATCAAAAAACGGGTGTACCAGCACTTCAGTAGCTCGCCCAAAAGTGCACGAATGCAAGCGTTCATGGCCGACATTTTCGATGTAAAATACGAGGAAACGGGAACCGAACTCTTGGCCCTTTTGATCGAGGACCAGCGCATTCGAACCGATTGGCCAAAACACAACGGTGCACAAAAAAAGAAACCCCAACACTATCATGTGTTGCGCTATACAGACCAATTGGGTTATGAGCGCTTGGCCATTCAAAACGGCGGCAAGTACCAAGGGATTGTGCGCAGCTTCAACTCTCAAAGTAAAACCACGGCATGGCTTTACCAATTGGCCGAAGAAGGACAATTGGATCATCGGCTGTTGGGCCTGAACATGTTTGACTTATCTCTCCCCATGCCCGCGCTTGAGGCACACAACAACGCATTGGAAGAAGCACTTCGGAAAAACGATGCCGCCATGCCCAGTTATTTGCTCAAAGGAAAAGGCCGCAACGACAGTGAACATTCCTTCATATACTTGGAAAAACAAACCATCAAAGGTTATGGTTTCATTTCATCAACAAGCGATGAGCAATGGTGGGACGCCATGATACCCGTAGTGCCTACCGAGGTAAATGCTGCCATGGCCCTGAGACTGCTCGAGAGTCCATATCCCTATCATTCCACCCCACTGCTTCAGGCACTGGATTCAGAGGGATGACCTTATTGCATGCGAAGGGCTTGGTTGAGCAATTTGGAAATCGGTTTGGCTGCTACATAGTATTCCATAATCGTATCCATCAATCGCGGACTCGTAATGAGCTTTGTGGGCAACTCGGTCCAGTAATAAAACTGCTTGTGATAGATGTACGGAATTTCAGCAGCCACAGCCTTGTGCTCCGGTGCAATGACCTTGTTTTTTTCGCCTTGCAATTCCCCCCACATTTTTGCGAATGCAGGATCTTTCAAGGCCTTATTGAATGCCTTGGGCTGTTTGGCCATAGCGTCACGAATATCCACTATACCCTCTTTATCGGGCATATAAACACCACCGGCCAAAGCCAATTTTTCGGGACCAAGTTCGACATATAAACCCGCATCGCCATCCGCCTTTTTGCCCTGTGCGCTCACTGCGGCCGAACTGTATGTTTTGTAAGGCGTCTTGTCTTTTGAAAATCGAATATCGCGGTTGATACGGAACATGGCATCACCTGGGCGAATGCCCGCAACCGCCTTGTCGTGCTTGGCAATAGCAGCGATGAGATCACCTACAAAAACTTCCATCGTGTGTTTCACATGCACTTCATAGCGCTTGCGATTGGCTTGAAACCATTCCCTATTGTTATTGGCCGCAAGTTCTTTGTAGAAGTTTAAAAAGTCTGTAGTGAAATACGTCATGGAGTATGGACTTTATAAATATGAATGCGTTCGAGGCTGTTCTTATCGTTGAGGCGATGCAAGAGTTCATCGAACCAACCGCTTTCGATGGTTGTGCAATAATGCAGCGGCCCCACCAATGTATCCAATCGCGCGATGCGTTCTTGCAGCCGATCACCATCGTAAAACAAATAATAGTTGGGTATCGGTTTGGGCATATCCCGATTCTGGAACAGCCGCTCAGCTTCGGGCATTTTGGCTACCACATCCTCAATGCGTGTTTTGTTGTTCCAGTAATAGAATTTGGTCCATTGACCGCTATAATGCTGAGGAAGCATCGCACCGCCATCCTGATGGGAGTATTCCAAAACATGGTTTTTGTAATCTCCTGCCTGATACAAATAATACATGGCTTCTACGCGCGCCTTCTTGCTGAATACGGTAGCTAGGGTAAACAAACCAATTGTATTGATGACAACAAAGAAAACATAGCACCCATGCAAAAGTCGTGTGTTTCGCACCCAAAAGGCAGATTGCTTGACATATTCATTCCATCCGATCACACCCAGGACGAGCACCGCAGGTAGCGCCGGAAGAATAAAACGCTCTTGCCGATTGGGATAAACCAAATGAAAAAGAAGAAATGCCAATATGGGAAGTGCCAAAAGCAAATACCTGCGGGCTACGCGAAAATATCCAAACACCAGAAACAAACTCACGGGAGGCAGAATAAACAATCCCACAAAACTCAAGTAGGTAAAAGGCGAACCGGGATAATGCAACGCATTCTCCTTGTTGTAGGCAAAATATCCCAATAGATGTTGAAAAGGCTTACCGCCCCATAGTAAAATATCATCGATTTGCGTCAATGAAAAACACAACAGGGAGACCGCACCAAACGCAAAAAACGTACGCCATCCGTTCTGAAAATACAAGACGACACCCGTGACTGCAACCGCCAATCCCAATTGAAAACGAAGTCCAACGGCCAGGCCAAAAATGACCGCCGCTGCCCAAAAATAACCGGTATGCAAAAGTTCGCGCTTGGTGTTGTTGACTTTGTCCTGAGCGCAAATGAGCCACCAAAACCCCGCCATGAAAGGAGGCATGCACACCATCTCCACCAAATTGCGCACACTGTAATTGGGCATGATTGCCAACCCCGCCATCAACAAAGCGGCAACGGTAGCGTTTTGTACATTGCTCCATTTGGCCGTAATGCGAAACACCAGAACAACGGTGAGCAATGCATACACGGCATGCAACAAGCGAATGAACAACATTTGATGCATGGGATCGTGAATGCCGATGGAGTGCATTGCCTTAAAGCACACCATCAAGATGCCTGGATACAAAAAACTAATGGGTTCTGGTCCGGTTCTTTTGTTCTCCAACGTGGGCAACCAGTCGTTGAAATTTTCGCCCACGGCCCAACTCGAAGCAGGCTCCACGGTGAGGAAATGGTCGTCGTGCATCATATAACCGGGAGCAAAAAACACGGCAATCAAACGCACGGACAAAGCGATCAAAACGATCTTCGGCAAAGTGTTTTTTGAAAAAAAAGAAATCACACGATCCTTCATTGCTCCTTAGGTTTGAATGACACCAACGTTGTAAGATCGCTCGGCAGGTGCATTGTTGGCTGCCTCGATGCCCATGCTAATCCATTTGCGTGTCTCCACGGGGTCGATGATGGCATCCAGCCACAAGCGAGCCGCTGCATAGTACGGTGAGATTTGTTGGTCGTATTTTTCTTTGATGGCAGTGTACATTTCATTTTCCTTTTCAGGAGTGATGGTCTGCCCCTTGGCTTTGAGAGAAGCAACTTCGATTTGGAGCAATACCTTGGCCGCCTGAGCACCGCCCATCACTGCCACTTGAGCTGTTGGCCAACCGACAATCAAACGCGGGTCATAGGCCTTGCCACACATCGCATAATTGCCTGCTCCGTAGCTATTGCCCATGATTATTGTAAACTTGGGCACCACACTGTTGCTTTGTGCGTTGACCAATTTGGCGCCATCTTTAATGATTCCGGCATGCTCACTTCGAGAGCCCACCATAAAGCCTGTTACATCTTGCAAAAACACCAAAGGAATATTCTTCTGGTTGCAATTCATAATAAAGCGTGCGGCCTTATCGGCGCTGTCGTTGTAGATAACGCCACCCAGTTGCATTCCCTCCTTTTTGCTTTTGACCATCAGCCGTTGATTGGCCACAATACCTACCGACCATCCATCGATGCGCGCTGTGCAGCAGACAATGCTTTTGCCGTAATCGGGCTTGTATTCATCAAAAGCACTTTGATCAACCAAACATCGAATGATCTCCAATGTATCGTAAGGCTTTACGCGATCCTCAGGCATTAGGCCGTATAGATGCTGAATGGAACGTGCAGGTTCGGCAGCAGCAATACGATCAAAACCGGCATCCTTACCGATGCGTCCCATTGAAGCAATTGTTTTCTTGATTCGGTCCAGCGCATCCTTATCGTCTTTGGCCTTGTAGTCTGTTACGCCGCTGATTTCGCAATGCGTGGTTGCGCCACCCAGGGTCTCGTTGTCGATGTCCTCTCCAATGGCCGCCTTAACCAGATACGAGCCCGCCAAAAAGATGGTCCCTGTCTTGTCCACGATCATGGCCTCGTCGCTCATGATGGGCAGGTATGCACCACCAGCAACACAACTGCCCATGATAGCCGCAATTTGTGGGATTCCCAAACTACTCATTTGGGCATTGTTGCGAAAAATGCGACCGAAATTTTCTTTGTCGGGAAAAATCTCATCCTGCATGGGAAGATATACGCCAGCGCTATCCACCAAGTAGATGATGGGAATGCGATTTTCCATGGCGATTTCCTGTGCGCGCAAATTCTTCTTTCCTGTCATGGGAAACCATGCACCGGCTTTTACAGTAGCGTCGTTGGCCACTACGATGCAAAGTTTTTTTTGAATGTATCCCATTACCACAACTACTCCTGCACTGGGGCAACCGCCGTGCTCGGTGTACATGCCGTCGGCAGCCAACGCTCCAATTTCAATGCGTTTCGCATTTCGATCCAACAAATAGTCAATGCGCTCGCGAGCGGTCAATTTTCCTTTCTCATGTTCCTTCTCGATCCGGGACTTTCCTCCGCCGAGATAAACCTGGTCCAATTTGCGTTGCAACTGTCCCATCAGCTGCATCATTTTATCTTCGTTCTTATTGAACTCGAGCTCCTCTTTTGTCATCTTCGATGGTGTATTGAAT
>CANHSF010000092.1 GCA_947463065.1 Flavobacteriales bacterium
CCTCTAACCTCCAACCTCTAACCTCCAACCTCCAACCTCGCACCTCCAACCTCTAACCTCCAACCTCCAACCTCGCACCTCCAACCTCTAACCTCCAACCTCCAACCTCTAACCTCGCACCTGCAACAGCTTCCGAATACTCAACACATGCGCAAACAATACCACGGGCACGATAAAGGATGGCAACCAAATGAATGGGAAGTGGATGATGGCGTAGTTGGTTTGATTGAAATCGCGCCATTGCATGCTCGTTGGTGCAGAGCCGATAGCGGTGACCACGATAACCGCTAAAAAGACGATACCGATGATGTTCCAGGCGATGAGGGCTTTTTTACCGATCTTGTTTCGATACACCAAAAAGGCCACGAACAATGCGCTAATGCCCATGATGATGTCGAAATTGAACCCCGAGATGGTCATGCTCTCGGGCACTTGTTTGAAACCGAGCAGCATCCAAAGAGCGATTTCAACGGGAATGCGCACCAGATGAATGGCCGTCAAGTGAAAAAGGCCCAAGCCGTCCCAAATTTTTCGGGTAGCGGGAATGGCCATCGTCGCAGCAAAAAAGATCAAGGGAAATGCCAAGGCAAAGGTGAGGTGTGGCGGACTGCTCACGCGATCGATGTACCATTTGTTCAGGGCCAGCGTGCTTTGAAAAATGCACCACATGAGCAGCAATAGACTGAAAATATTGGCCGCTTTGGCGGTGCGCGGAGAGGTGCTTTGTACCATGCCCAGTACCACCCAAATGTATGTGGCAAGGGCGGTCAAAATGAATAACGTATGGAGCGTGCTGGAAACAGGTAACATCTTTTTTTTGGTAGCAAATGTAAGCGTAGCGGTATAACATCGGCTCGCCGGTTTGTTGTTCGAAGGGAGTCAAAAAAAATGAAGGTGTTGAAGCACATCAATGTTTTGGCGCTTTGTATGGCCTCTCACTGGGAATCCTTAGATTTGTGCGTCGATGTTCAAACGCACCTCATCTGTTAAGCGCATTGCTTCCAATAAAACATGCCGGTATGGCCGTGTTCGTGGATTGGGGGATACACGGGTGGCGTTATTCAACGACGTCAAGGATATTCCGATCCGCGAATGGAACACCATGGTAGGCGAGCACCACGGTTTCATCCATCTCACCTACCTCGATGCCATTCAAAAGGCCTATTCGGAGTCGCTTGAAGTGCGGTATGCCATGTTTTACTCCGAAGAAAAGCTCATTGGCGTGGCGGCTTTTCAAATCACCCATTTCAAAACCAACACCGATTCATACCACAATGGATTGATGCGTTTTGTGGCCAAGGCGGGCGAATTGCTGCGGGCAGGACACGTTCACAATATTCTCATTGCCGGCAATGCATTTGCGACCGGGGAGCACGGCTTTTGTTTTTTCCAGGACGTGGCTCCTGAACGTCAGGCGGGGGCCATCGTTACGGCTATGGACATGATCGCTTTGGAGGAACGCCGCAACGGACGTCGCATCTGTGCCATGCTGGTCAAGGATTTTTACCGCATGTCGAGCGAGTTGAGTCAGGCCTTTCGATCATATGCCTTCAGCGACTTCAAAGTGGATCACAACATGATCATGCCCATCGATGGCGCGTGGAAGACCATGGACGATTACCTCAAGGTGCTCAATACCAAGTTCAGGACAAAAGCCAAGTCGGCATTCAAAAGAAGTGCGCAATTGGAAGTTCGTAAACCATCGGCCGAGTGGATCTTCGAGAACAGAGAGCGAATGCATGAATTGTACGAGGCAGTGCACGAGAAGGCCGATTTTCGTTTGGGTAAATTGGACCAGGATGTGCTCAACGAATTGCTGCGGGTGAATTGGGAGGACTTGGAAATCCGTACCTATCATTTGGGCGAAACCTGTGTGGGTTTTTTGACCGCCGTGATTTGTGGCGATCGCTGCGAGGCGCACATTGTGGGACTCGATTATGCCCACAACCGTGAACATGGCATTTACCAGCGTATGCTTTACGACTATGTGGATATTGCCATTCAACGGCGTTGTGCACATTTGATCTTTGGTCGCACGGCTGCCGAAATCAAATCAACCGTGGGCGCATTTCCTGTGGACCTCACCGTATTGATTCGCCATTCGCGCAAAATTTCCAATACGTTGCTTTCTCTGATTTTGCAATACGTCAAGCCATCGGCATTTCCGCAACGGCAGCCCTATCGATTGGAGCATTTACAAGCCATTGTGCCCCGCTTCAATGGTATTTTGCAGGACTGCCAGGTGCATGCCGGTAGTGACGACGAAAAGGACGCCTAGCCCTTGTCGAGATGGCATTGCCAATTCCATGCATCGCGGAGTGCATCGCCGAGGGTCAGTTCGGTTTGCCAGTCCAGCAGTCTTTTGGCTTTGCTTGCGTCGGCCCAAATTTGAACGACATCACCGGCACGTCGTGCACCAATCGAATGCGGCACTTGGACGCCATTGACGGCTTCAAAGGTTTGTATCACTTCAAATACCGAATTGCCTTTGCCTTGCCCGAGATTGATGGCCTCGCAGCAACTGGTTTGTCGCATCAGAAAATCCAGTGTTTTGACATGGGCTTTGGCCAAGTCGACAACATGAATGAAATCGCGGATGCACGATCCATCGGGGGTATCGTAATCGGCGCCGAATACCGTCAAGGCTTGCCGATGTCCCGCTGTGGCTTGGGTTAGGAATGGTACCAAATTGTTGGGCACTCCGAATGGGAGTTCTCCGATCCAACCGGAAGGATGCGCCCCAATGGGATTGAAATAACGAAGCATGCCGATGGTAAAGTCCGAATGGGCCCGGTAGAAATCGGATAGAATTTGCTCCCCAATTTGTTTGGTGCATCCATAGGGCGATGTGGCTTTGTTTTCGGGTCCGTCCTCGCGAATGGGCAGTTGTTCGGGCTGCCCATATACGGTGCAACTGCTGCTAAAGACCAGCGATCGCACTTCGAATACCTCCAACAATTGAAGCAGATTGGTCAGGCTTACGATGTTGTTGTGGTAATACTTTAATGGTTGGGCGACACTTTCACCCACGGCTTTGTATGCTGCAAAGTGAATGACACCGGCAAAGGTGTATTGCTGGAACAAGGTGCGCATGAATTCCAGGTCGCAACAGTCGCCGCGGTGCACGATCGGTTCTTGGCCAGTAATGCGGGCCATGCCCTCCAAGAGCCTTTCATCCGTGTTGGAAAAATTATCGACGAGGATCGGACGGTAACCTGCAGCAATGAGCTCAACGGCTGTATGTGATCCAATGTATCCTGCTCCACCGGTAACCAGTATGTCTTTCATAGTTGTTCGGGTTAAACGCCTTAGCGGGCTTTGATTTAGAGTCGGCAATTTAAGACACTTCTAAAAGCCGCGTGCAATTTTGCATGAAATAGTATGCTGCGCTGCCCTCGAAGCGTTGCCCCTGAGCTGAAATGCGGGGTACACTTGCCTTGGCGTTGGGCGCGCAGACAACGCACTGCGGTTGGCATCCGGGTGTTGCTGCCGGCACGGTGCGGAGCCCAATTGCGGCAAATGACCCATTGGCGGGGCATTGGAAAAGAGTGGGTTAAGACAAGATTTGCTTTTTTTTTGGCAACAGCGTAACCTTTGCCCTGTGCCTTTGGTAAAAGAACCTAACCTAACAGACAAAAAACAAACATCATGGAACTCCAAACTTCAACGATGAGGTACGACCTCTCGTATCTGAATCAGGTATTCCAGGGGAACAAGGAAATGGTGAATAACATCATCAATCTTTTCTTACAACAAGTCCCCGGATACATTACAGAGATGGAAGAGTGCGTTCGCAAGAACGAGCCCATGTCATTACACCCGTTAGCACACAAAGCTAAAAGCTCGATTTCGATGCTGGGAATTAAAGACATGGAGTGTGACATTCTCAAGATCGAGCAAGACAGCAAGAACTTGCGCAACCTGGACGGACTGCCCGCACTGGTGAGCCAAGTCAGGGCCAATTGCCAGATCGTCTACAGTCAACTCAAGGAAGTGATCGAAAAATCCTCCTAAGCGTATCTGACATATGCTCATCCACGATGGCATGGGTAAGGTATGTCAAATCAGAAACAATGAGTCAAGTCCGCCCATCGTATTGCGATAGGATGGGCGGCGCTTGCTCAAGACTGTAGGAATTTCATGTTCAATTATGATGTCGTTAAGGTAAAATCACATGTGGCGCAAATGCTGATGCGGTTGAGGCATACCCTGTTGCTCGATCGCTGCTGTGTAGCGCACGAATGGATGCAGAACGATGCCGCATTGCGGCACCAAAGAAATAGGGTGGAGAGCCGCCGGCAGATGAGAAAGATAATTTTTCAAACCTCCGGCGGTTACTTTTCAAAGCATAGGGTGGAGAGCCGTCGGCATGGTGCGATCAATGCATCGCCCAGCCGCGGTTTCTTTGAAGAAATAGGGTGGAGAGCCGCCGGTAGGGGCGAATCGGTGATTCGCCATGCGATTCAAATGTTTCGCATGGTACAAACGATTCGCAGATTCGCAACGCCGGCGGTTACTTTTCAAAGCATAGGGTGGAGAGCCGTCGGCGTGGTGCGATCAATGCATCGCCCAGCCGCGGTTTCTTTAAGAGTTTACGGATTGATTTGTAGCACAGGCGCTCGGAGTATTGCACTTCGGGCGTTTGGCTTTTTATGGCGGTGCCTTTGAGCACATCGATCGCCTTCGCAGTTTCTCAGGCGGAGCAGTTGCCTAAACGTGCTGATTCGTTGGTATGATCCCTCTTGCGGATTTAGCCTCTTGGTACATTGAGGCATTGGGACCTCGGTGACTGCTTGGGCTGAGGTTCTCGAAGTCAGGCTCTCGAAGTCACACAGAGCCCGCACAGTTCCTCCGATTAAACCATATAGTAAAATGTTGATTCTTTAGTGTGATCACCCCTCTACACTCACACTCCCACCGTCTAATGCTCTTTCTTACTCCGAATTATATTTCTCGCTCTCGCTCTGCATTTCGCGGTTCTTAATGCAATGAAGCGGTAAACATCCAATACAAAAAAAAAACCTCGGCATTGCCGAGGTTTTTTCAATAAGTTTGGACGAATTGGCGCATTAGCGCTCGCCTTCGTAAGTTATTTCGAGGGCGTTGGTGGTTTTGTTCAGGTGCACCACGATTTTCGATCCTTGTTGGTTGAGCTTGGGGTGTGAGCCTTGACCGCTCAGCGCTCCGTCGTTGCCGTTGATGCTGAATTCGATGCCATGCAACGAACGATCGGGGGCAAAGCGCGGATTGTAGTTAAAAGCAATGCCATGCGTGTGAAGTTCGTTGCGCAGTGCAGCCAGCTCCTCTCTCGAGGTGGTGCCGTCGATGACAAATTGCGACTCAGTGGCAGTGATGCTTTGTTGAGCCCACACACCAAGGCTTAAACAGCTAAAAATGAAAGCGATAAATATTTTCATAGCACGTTTTTTTGTATTAGACGCATCAAATATACAAAAGGTTGTACAGACGGAATGAATTGCAATAGTCTGTCTGTCGGGATGAATTGCAATTCATCCCGACAGACAGACAGACTATTGCAATTCGTCCCCACCAAAGCCTACATTTGCACCATGACGACCCCCAACAAAAAGAAATTTGAAGAAATTAAAAATGCACTGTTCAGCAGCGATACCTCTACGGTGATCAAAGCACTCAACGGCCTGGACGAATACCCGTTCGTCGAATTGGTGGAGCCGCTGTTGGTCGTGTACGCCCAAAATCAAGATCGTACCGTCAACGAACGCCTCAAAGAGGTGCTGGCCAATCTAAAAATCAGCGGCGCCGATAGCGTTTTTATCACTGCTCTGGGAGCAAAGGAATGGAAACATTGCCGCAAGGATCTCTTGCACTTCATGTGGAGCAGCAATATTCAACCCGAAGTGGGATGGGTGCTTGTCGCCGAAATCGCCGCCGAGGGATCCTACGAAGAAGGGGTCGAAATTTTGTCGCTGCTCGAAAATACCGAACTCGAACTGCAAGAGGAAGAGCTGCTCGAAGCGGTGAGCCTGCTTGTCACTGCCATCAACGATCGCCCCAACGACGATGCCACTCCCATTCGCAAAGTCTTGCTCGAGTCTTTTCGCGACCGGCTCAACAGTTGAGCGTTTAGCCCGCCAAGTGGTGCTTGTCCATCCACAGCATCAATACCAAAATGTGGTAACGCACATGCAATGTGGTGTGCCCATGGTGCAGGGCGCGGTGCAAGGTAGCTCGGTACGGATCGGTCACGGGTCGGGTGGGCGCAAATTGGCGCAGCAACTCTGGCAATGCACTGGCCAACGGTATTTCAAATCCTTTTTTCGTTCCTTCCCACATCCAAGCGGGGAGCACCGTTTCTCCAAATTTATGCAGCACATATTTTTGGTGCTCTTGGCGTATTTTCCAGTCTTCGGATAGGGCATTGCAATAGGCCACCACTTCGGGATCCATAAATGGACTGCGTATTTCCATCGAATTCCACATGCCGCAACGATCGGTTTTGACCAACATGTCGCCTTGCAAAACCCACCGCTGATCGGCTTGCAAAAATGCGTTGAGCGTGTGCGGAAGAATGTCATCGTGCCAAGCGGCCATTGCGGGTTGGTCGAACAACCATTCGGTGTCGCTAGCAAAGGAGCGCAAATAGGCGTACTGCTTGTCCTTGGGGCAATGCAAGAGTCCGCTGTACCGCTTCAGTTTACGCAATGCATCGGCCCAGGGGTTCTCGCGACCCGTCCAGGTTTCGGGCAGCCGATGCACGGGCAGACGGGTCAAAAGGCGATTCAAAATTCCGGGTTGTTGCGCTTTCAACCAAGCCCGATGTTTGCGGTAACCGCCCAAAAGTTCGTCGCCGCCATCGCCGCTCAGCGCTACTTTGATGGGCTTGCCAATGGCACGGGTGAGGGCATACAGGGCTATCGCGGAACTGTCGCCAAAGGGCTCATCCATCTGCTGCATCATGGCATCAAATAGCGATGGAATATCCTTGTCCGCAATGCTCACCATGCGATGGTCCAGGCCGAGCTCGCGGGCCAGCCGACTGGCGCGCCCACTTTCGTCGAGGTAAGCGCTGCTGTCAAAGCGCAGGGTGTATGCGGGTATGGCGTTGTGGTGGCGATGGGCCAGTGCAGTGATCAAGCTGCTATCGATTCCACCGCTCAGAAAAGTGCAAAGGGGTACGTCCGAAATCAATCGGCGCTCGACGGCGGCTTCCAAAAGTCGGCCAAAGGTAGTGGGTGGATCTTGCACCGAATGATCATACGGTTGAACGGGCCATACTCCTTGGTGCACTTGGCCTTGGCGAATTTCGAGGTAACCTTGGCGTTCCAGTTTTTGGACGCTTGCAAGGGCACTGCGGTCGGGTGGATAATAGCCGTGCATCAGGTAATGCGTGCAGGCCGAATAATCCAGTGCGCGGTCGATGCCGAATTGCAGCATCGGCGCCAGTTCGGAGGCAAAAAACAAATGATCGCCTTGCCGGGCATAGTACAGGGGTTTTTCGCCCATGCGATCGCGCGCAATTAGGGCTTGGCCTGTTTGTTTGTCGTAAAAACACAAACTGAAGAATCCATTGAATGCGTGCAAGCCACCGATGCCGTGTGCAATGAGATAGTGCAAGACCACTTCGGTGTCGCTTTGTGTGCGAAAGGCTACTTGGGGCAACTGACGGCGAAGCTCGAGGTAATTGAAAACTTCGCCATTGAACACCAAGATGTATCGGCCTTCGGGATCCGACATGGGTTGGTGCGCGGCAGTGCCGGTGTCGATGATGGAAAGCCGCACATGCCCCAGCATGCAACCGTTGTGTGCAACCGTGTTGGTATAATCGGGCCCCCGGTGCTGCATGGCCGCCAAGGCGCGCTGCATGCGTTGCGGTGCATCGGGCTGGGCGGTGCCGCTAAGAACAATACTGCCGGCTATCCCGCACATCTTATTGTTTTATAAAAATATAGCCACCCTTGACCGCGCCCCACACTTGTTTGCCTTCATTGTTCCACCCTTGGTCCCAACTCACCATTTTGTTTTCGTCGATGCTCACCTTACTCGTGGCCCATGCGGCTCCCGAACGATCGCTCGGGCATGTTTTTTCGCCCGTACTGCCTACGAACGAAAGTGTGTTGGTGTCGAATTGCAAACGCACTTCGCAACCGTCTTTGAGTTGCAAGGAGTCTGGTGTCAGTTGTTTGAACAGCGGGTCATCGCCCATTTTCCCCGTCAATCGCAAGGGTTGAGCAACGGTGTAGATATAACTCGTAAAAGCATTGTCGCCTTCTTTAACCACTTTGTAAATGCGCTGGCGATAGGGTTTGTCCTGCGAAGTGGCCACAGATTGTTCCACATACAAGTAAAACATGTTTTCATTGGCTTCCCAAATGGGCACCATGCGCAATCGGATATCGAAGTAGTCGCTGTCCGCGGCTGCTTGTAGGGCGCTACTGAAGTTGCCCATCATGCATTGGCGCAGGTATTGAAAATTCGACATCTTGCGACCGCCTTCGGATGTTGTAGGCGCCGGCTCCAAGTCTCTGATCGGTTGGATGGTTCTGCAACTTACGGCCAATACGGCGAGCATGACGGGGATAAAGTAACGCATGGGTATTACGATTGAAATTGAAGATGATCGTGTTTTTTTTCTTTTTTCGGTACGCGCAACATCAGCAACAAACCGATGATGAAGAATGCCGATAAGGCGAGAATGGAAGCCTTCAAGCTACCGAATGCTCCTTCGAGATAACCAAAAGAGAGCAGTCCGATGATGAGACCTACTTTTTCGGTGACATCATAAAAACTGAAGTAGGAGGCCGTATCGTTGGTGACGGGCAAAAACTTGGAGTAGGTGCTGCGCGCCAAACTTTGGGTGCCGCCCATGATAAATCCGATGCACCCTGCTGCCACATAAAAGGTCATGGGCGTGGAGATAAACAAATACCCATAAATGCAGACCAGTGCCCAAATGCCCAAGGCCCAACGCAGGGTATTGGCATTGCCGATGCGGCGACTGAGTTTAGAAAAGGCAAACGCACCGGGTATGGCAATTACTTGCACGAGTAGGACTGCAGCGATCAATTGACCGGTCTCCAAACCCACTAAGCGCTCACCGTTGGGGCCAATGCGGTAGACTTCTTTTTCGCCAAAGAACGTAGCCATTTGCATGATGGTTTGTACCCCCATACTGAACACAAAGAAGGCGAGCAAATAGGCTTTGAGGCGCTTCGTTTTTTTCAATTGTTTCCACACTTTTCCCAATTCTTGGAAGCCATGGCCGATGATTTTGCGGTCGAACCGATGCGGTTTGCGGGTGTCTTCCAAGTGCCAAAAGGTGTAATGCGCAAAACCTATCCACCAAGCGCCTACAGTGAGAAAACAATATTTGGCGGGAATCCCCAACACTTGCACCATGACCAAATTGATGATGAGCAACAATACACTTCCTGCATAACCGAAGGAATAACCCTTGGCGCTGAGTTTATCCTGTTCCTCGGGCGGTGCGATTTCGGGCAAGAACGAGTTACTAAATGCATAACTGCACCAAAAACCAATACAAGCCAAAATCACACTGAGCATGCTGATTTCGAGTTTGCCCACATGCGGATCAAAGAAAAAGAGCGAGGCACACGACAAGGCGCCGAGGTAGCAGAAAAAGCGCATGAAGATTTTTTTGCGACCGAGGTAATCGGCAATACCGGCCAAAGTGGGCGACAAGACACA
The DNA here is from genome assembly GCA_947463065.1 of Flavobacteriales bacterium. Taxonomy (GTDB): domain Bacteria; phylum Bacteroidota; class Bacteroidia; order Flavobacteriales_D; family Sanyastnellaceae; genus CANHSF01. The sequence continues at coordinate 9,688 of CANHSF010000092.1, forward strand.
TACGATGGCCATCGCAAAGGCGAGGCAATAGGAGAGGAGTTCGGTATTCTTGAGGGTGGTGCCAAAAAACAACACGTTGTCGCCAGCTGCCCCGTCAAGTGGTACGCCATTTTCTTCCATGGTGGTCACGGTGTTGTAGAAAATGGGGAAAATAGCCGTGCCAATGACCAGATTGTAGGTCGAGTTGGCCCAATCGTACATCACCCAAGCATTTTGAGTTTTCTTCGAATACTTCATTGGCGGCAAGCTACAAAAAAAAGCCGAACACCCCATCCTCTTCGTGCTGCTGTGGAAGCCACACCAGCAGGCCGGCAACTGCGAGTATTTGTATCGTTTTGGAATTGTTTCAGCGCATTTCAGTTACTTTTGACCCGCGTTGACCTTTCATTCGCGCGCTCAAGGAATTATGGAACAACATTTTGATATCTGCATCATTGGTGGTGGAATCGTGGGTGCGGCAACCATGTATAAAATGCAGTTGGCTTTTCCCGACAAGTCCATTTTGCTCATTGAAAAGGAACCTGCGTTGGCCGATCACCAGACGGGCAACAACAGTGGTGTCATTCACTCGGGCATCTATTACAAACCCGGTTCACAAAAGGCCAACAATTGTGTCAACGGCCGTCGCGAATTGGTCAAGTTCTCCAAGGAATACGGTGTCAAATACGATGTGTGCGGAAAGTTGATCGTGGCCACGGAAACCAAAGAATTGGTTCACCTTGAAAAAATTTGGAACCACGGAATATCCAATGGCATCGAAAGCATGACCCGTGTAACGCCCGATGAAATTCGCGAGATCGAACCCCATTGTGTGGGCATCGCTGGGGTGCATGTAGGGTGCACGGGCATCATCGATTTTCGGGGTGCTACCGAGAAAATGGTAGAGTTGGCATTGGCCAAACAACCCAAGAGTGCCTTGAAGTTGAGTGAGGAGGCTATTGGTTTTGAATATGGCGAACCCTATTGCAGAGTGGTGACCAACAAGGCCGTGTATTCGGTCAACAAAATGATTTTCTGCGGCGGTTTGCAGGCCGATCGGTTGGCGCGCAAGGACGGTGTGGACTTAAAAGAAAAGGTAGTTGGTTTCCGCGGCGATTACTACGAGCTCACCGAGCAAGCCAAGCACAAGGTCAAACATTTGATTTATCCCGTGCCCAATCCCGACTTCCCGTTTTTGGGTGTGCATTTTACGCGCATGGTCAATGGCGAAATCGAATGCGGCCCCAATGCCGTGTTCACCTTCAAGCGCGAGGGGTATGGCAAAACCGATTTCAGTCTCACCGACACAATCGACGCGTTGATGTACATCGGCACATGGCGCTTGTTCATGAACAACATGAAATTTGGCATCGACGAATACCGCAGAGCATTCAGCAAAAAGTTGTTTTTAAAAACCTTGCAGCGCTTGATCCCGTCGCTCACCATGGACGACATACAACCGGGACGCGCAGGAGTTCGTGCTTTGTTGTTGCGCCAAGATGGCGATACCCGCGACGATTTCCGCATCGAATATACCAACCACAGTATCCATGTGCTCAACGCCCCGAGCCCAGCCGCCACAGCAGCCCTAGCCATTGGCAGCGATGTCACCGACATGGCGCGCAAACATTTTGGATGGGTGTAGGCGAGCGAGGCCAATTAAAAATGCTAGATGAGATTTCGTTTGAGGTTAGAAGTTGGAGGTGCGAGGTTAGAGGTTGGAGGTTTGAGGTTGGAGGTTGGGGGTGCGAGGTTGGGGGTGCGAGGTTGGAGGTGCGAGGTTTGAGGTTAGAGGTTGCGAGGTTAGAGGTGCAAGGTTAGAGGTGCGAGGTTAGAGGTTGGAGGTTGCGTGAAAACGGTGAGCCGTATTCCAAAAGAACATTCACTCTAGAACGATGAGTCTCTGCGGCCGCGGGGAGCTTGGGGATTTTAGGGAAAATCATATGGCGGCCGGACCTTACCCACTTGAACAACCTGTATCGACGCAATGCGTTGCGTCGCTGAGCAATGCGTTGCGTCGCTGAGCAAGGCATTGCGTCGCATCCCAGCATTCTTAGCAGTTAGAGGTTAGGGGTTAGAGGTGCGAGGTTAGAGGTGCGAGGTTAGAGGTTGCGTGAAAACGGTGAGCCGAATTCCAAAAGAACATTCACTCTAGAACGATGAGTCTCTGCGGCCGCGGGGAGCTTGGGGATTTTAGGGAAAATCATATGGCGGCCGGACCTTACCCACTTGAACAACCTGTATCGACGCAA
>CANHSF010000093.1 GCA_947463065.1 Flavobacteriales bacterium
GAGTATGCATATGTATTTTCGGATTCGCTATTGACTTCGGCTTATCAATTCAGAGGCGATACCTCACAAAAAGTGGTGCTGTGCGAATTCTCGTATGATCAAAACAACCGGTTCAGTGGGATGATCTGCACTAAACAATACGCCCACCAATGGACCTTTGATCAAGAAAAAAAATATACCTATGATGGTCCGTTATTGATGGAAGCCACCGAACGGCATTATTTTGAAGATGGCGCTATTCGAAAATATGTCTTTTCATACGACAAAAAAGGACGGCCAACAGAGCGTATCGCTTCCATCGATAGCCTTCAAATGGCCACGTCGTATACCTATCGAAAAGATCAATTGGTGCGCACCACGACAATCAGCGAGTTCCCAATGTCAACGGAAATCACCGTGTGGTTTTCAAAAAAAGCCAAGTTTTATGGCCCGCCGAAAACGACCACTTTGGTGACCGATTACGCATACGATCGATACGGTCAACTCATCCGTAAGACGCATAGTACCGATGGTGTAGTAATGCGCGAGTACCTCTACGAGTGCACTTACGATGAATGAGCTTTCAGTTAGGTAATATGTCCTACTTCAATTTACCCTTGTGACAATGCTAAGGCCTAATCAGCCTTCTTTTTCTTGCGCGTGGAGGTGTACATGTTGAGTGGCAGACCAATGAGATCACGGATGGCGACAGAAGCTGTGGTAGCGCCAAATACTGCGGGCAAGTAGGAAATTGTTCCGTATGCGCTCTTTTTGAACTTGCTTCCGTCCGTGTGGATGACACTCTCTCGGTCTGCTTCTTCGGTCGAAAACACGGCCTTGAAACCGCTTTGAATCCCAAATGCATTTTTGAGTTGTTTGCGCACCTGCTGGGCGAAGGGGCAACCATACGTATCGGAAATGTCTGCGACTTTGAGTTTGGTAGGATCCACACGCCCTCCTGCTCCCATGCTACTTACAAAGGGCAATTCATTTTTAACAGCGGTAGAAATCACTGTTAGTTTGGGCGTAATGCTGTCAATGGCTTCAATCAAATAATCGGGTCGAACACCCAACAACGGCTCCACCATTTCGGGCTGAATGAATTCTCGTACGACGTGCAATTCGATTTCGGGATTGATTTGCCGGATACGTTCGGCCATGATGTCGGCTTTTGACACACCGTGGTTGGTCGCCAGAGCAACCAACTGCCGGTTGCGGTTGGTGGGATCCACCACGTCGCCGTCAACAATGGTCATTTTGCCCACACCACTTCGCGCCACAAATTCGGCTGCAAACGAGCCCACGCCGCCCAATCCGATTACCATGACATGGCGCTGGGACAATTTTTCCAATGCCTCTCTCCCCACCAACAATTCTGTTCGACTCAACCAACTAAGATCCATGTACTGATTTTATTTTGTCGCCAAAAATAGCCAATGCATTTTGTTTCATAGCGATCATCAATTGTTCAATTGGAATTCTTTTCAATTCGGCCATGTATGCATAGATATGGGCAATGTCTTCTTGGCCATCATCGGTTTCCAGTGTCATGCGGTCGAGCGGTACATGCCGCACCAATTGTTGATACGCCGCTGTGGGGCGAGGCAGGCCAATCCCAATGTAAAATCCGCGATCGATCAAGGTTTGTGCGAGTGCATGCGAACCCCTGAAGCCATGGAAAATCACCGGAACCTTTGGGCGAATGTTCTGCACCAATTGCATGAGTTCGTTGTGGGCTTTGACGCAATGAAACACCAATGGCTTGCGGCATTCCGCGGCAAGTTCAATGTGCCATTGGGCAATGCCCCTTTGCAAAGATGGATCGGTGGCGATGCGCTTGTCCATGCCGCATTCGCCCAAGGCCCAAGCCGAATCGGAGCGCAGGCCTTCCTTGACCCAATTTTGCAGCTTGTCGAGCGGCTGTTGGTCGAGCCACCAAGGGTGAATGCCAATGGAGAAGGGCGCTGTGGGAAAGGATTCGCCCGCGGGTAAGTTGTACAATCGCAAGGCCGGTAACAATCCCGCCGATTGATGGGTATGAAAATCGATCCACATGTTCCAAAGGTAGTGCGCAGGCCAACACCATCGAGATCCTCATTCATTTGTATGAACCCCGCAATGCACTGGTCTATGACATAATCGCTTTGGTCGAAAAATGAAGTTATCCCTTGTCTTTGCCGCGCCGTTTCAGTATGTTTGAATAGTTCGATGATAAAGAGCTTGCGTGTACCAAGAGATCTCCATACACGCGATGACGCTGCAGAACATCACAGTTTTTCATAGGGCATTTTTATTGATTGCACATCAAACGGGCGATACACCACCTTGCTTAATATAAACCCTTAATAAACCAATGTCATGCTAACAGTGAAGTTAAAAATTGTTGAAGAGGGGCTCAGACACCCGCTCTCATCGCTTCGTCAGGCGATCGCCGAACGACTATTGTCCAACGACATCGTGCTCAGTGAGCGCGCAGATGTCGAACTCAAAATCAAATTCATGCGAACGGATGGCCACGATGTCGTTTTGTTGCAGCAACGCGATTCGTTGTCCAAGCACAAAATCAACGAAAAGGTGATTCGTTATTTCGCAGATACATGGATTCAAGATGTTGCGGAGCATTCCGCCGTATTGCTCGGTGAATCGGAGTATGTGGCGTAATTCGGAGCGCCGCTGCGGGCCGGAAATAGCCCACCCGGTTGCCAACATTTAAAAGTCGCCGTCATTTCCGGCGACTTTTTTTATGTTCCATTTTCGACCACATTATTGGATGCCACTGCCATACAGCGGTAGTATGCGGGCCTAATGAGAGGAACTGGCACAGGCAAAAACGTCGGAGGATGCAAACGGCGGTGCGGGTCGAAGTTGCTTTTCGTGGAAATGAGGGATGTTGTTTTGGCCACAACCTATGCTCAGAATGATATCCGTGGGGTGGTGTAACTTTATCAGCAGGGGTGCCGTAGAACGAAACGATGAATAAACCATCCGATCCATTTGAATCGTGTCAATCCTGAAATATTAAAGCACTACTTCGACAATGTAGCCAAGGCCGATGCGAATTTTTCGTACCGTGGCCCTTTTCTCGAGCAGTTCACGGAAGTGATCCTCGAGGTGGCTTCCTCTGCAGGAACCGCGGCGGATATTGAGAGAAGCATTCAGCGCAAGATGTCTTTCATTTTGGTAGAAAGCTTTCAGAATATTCTTAAGCATGCTTCATTGGAAGAAGCCGAGAACCGCGTCGATAATGGTGTTTTCAGTTTTCGATTGATGTCGCGCAACTTCATCATCAATACCATCAATTTCATCTCAAAGGAGGATTCGGAGCATTTGCGTCGGATGATCGATGAAGTCAATGACCACAACCGCAACCAAACGCTCAAAGCGTTCTATATGGAACATTTGCAACAAAACGAATTGAGCATCAAAGGTGGAGCAGGTTTGGGTTTGATCGAGTTGGCGCGCAAATCGGGCTCCATCATTCTATACGATATGGAGGAGTTCGATGGTCATGTGGTCTTTCATCAGCAAATCACCATGCGCAATGACGAAGGAGACGACGTTGGAAATTACATCGCTTCCCACAAGTCGAGGTACGAGCAACTCAAACGCGACCGCGTCTTTTTGAGTTATTCCGGCGAAGTGAGTCAGAAAAATTTACTTCCCCTGCTCAGCTTGGTGGAGAACAATGCCATGGCAGGACAACACAACAAGTCCAAAGCGCGCAAAGCTGGACATGCATTGATTGAGGTCATGCAAAACATCTCACGCTATTCAAAGAGCAGCGCCACGGGTCGACCTGTAGTGGGGTATTTGAATGTGGGATTGGATGAAGAAAAAATTTTTATTATTGCAGGAAATACCATTGATAAACAAGAAAAGAATGCATTGAATGAAAAACTGGATCAATTGACACAACTTTCAGAGCAGGCACTATCTGAATTGCATCAACAGATCATGATGAGGAGTATTCATGATGACGAGAAGCAGAGATCTGGGCTTGGTTTGATAGAAGTGTTGCGCTCGAGTTCGCGCAAGGTGGATTACGGATTTTATCCGACACCGACCGAAGACGAGTTGTTTTCCATGTTGATCACAGTCTGATCGGCACTATCATGACTACCTTAAACGAAAATATGAATCTGAATGATCTGCACATCGCGGCTACCGAAGAAACGCCTGAAGTATTGCTCTCCGCCCAAACGGGCAAGAGTTATCTCAAAGGCCGTTCGCTGCCCGAGAATGCTTTTGAATTTTACCGCCCCATTATTTCGTGGGCCAAACTATATGTCGAGCAACGAGGCGTTGCTTTGGATATAACCCTCTGCTTCGATTACCTCAATTCTTCTTCCAGCCGCTTTCTGTTTGAGATGCTCCATGCCTTGGATCAATCGCCCGAAAGCGCCAGTTACATTGTGCGCTGGCAAACGGATCCGGACGATGAGCTCATGATCGAAAAGGGCGAGGAGCTCCAACGATTGCTCAAAATGAAGGTTGAAATCATTTGATACCATACTAATAAAAGTAGCTGATGGCTGTCTCCGGTTGAGATGGCCTTTTTTTATGCCGACCATTCTCGTGCGCTTGGACCTTGGCTAGAGGGGCAAGACGTGGTGCAATATCTTTCGTGTGTGTCCTCTCTGAGATCATTCACGTTGGATACATTGAGGCTAAACACCATGCACGTCAGCAATCGGTATGTCGCTTCGATAATGAAAAATTCCATTTGGATTTGTTATCCAATTCGATAACTTTTTGGGATGGAAGAGAAGTTCATCCGGCACATAGTCTATTACGGCGATCACTACCTTACGTTTTTTGAAAAGCAAAGGTCTGAGGTCAAAAAAAAGCTGAACCGGACTCCCTATCTGATTGCGACAGTAGAAAGGCTGCCTGAGAAGTAGTTCAAACACATTACAGGATCTGACGGATTTTTTGAAATTCGAACGGAAGTTGGATCTGATATTTTTCGAGTGTTCTGTTTTTTGGACAAAGGCAATTTAGTTGTGCTCGCCAATGGATTTAGGAAGAAATCACAGAAAACTCCAAAGAATGAAATTGCACAGGCAGAAAAACTCAAATACCAATACTTTAATGAAAAAGTCTAGCAAGAACATAACATCATTCGCGGATCATCTTGACCAACAATATGGTAAAAAGGGAACACCAAAGCGCGATAGATTTGAAGAGGGTTTCGAGGCCTTCAAGCGTGGTGTTATGATTCAAGAATTGAGAAAAGGAAAGGGGCTTATGCAGGAACAACTTGCGGAAAAATGTGGAACAACAAAAACATACATTTCTAGAATAGAAAACAACGCTAGCGACATTGGATTGTCAACGCTCATGAGAATAATTAAAGAAGGTCTTGGTGGAAATTTGCGGCTATCTGTTGACGCTTGATTGTTAACGAGCATTGCACCATCCTTAACTCGGCCTTGCAATGAGTCGTCTAGCCTGGCCCTTGATTGAAACAAAAGGAACTAATTTTCGAGTTTCAGCTTTGGTTGCTTGATCTTCGAAAGGCGACGTGCAGCAAGGCTGAAAATGGTTTTGGAGATCACAGGCGGATGCCGATGACCATCATGTCGTCGGTTTGTGGCTCAAACATTTTCCACTCGCTGATGTAGGCGTCGCAGGTCAGCTTACCATAGCTCAGTCCGATTTCAGTGACGCGGGTAAGAATTTCGCGGAACTTCTTTTTGTTGAGCTTTTTACCTTGTTTGCCGCCAATTTGATCGTAGTATCCGTCGCTGAACAAAAACAACACTTCGCCCTTTTTGTAAGGGATATGTGCGGTTTCGACCTGTATGTTATCGCCGATGAGGTTGCCGCCTAATCCGGGCAGTTGACCTTTGTATTCGATCAATCCGTTTTCGGTCTGAATCATGATGTTGCTGCCAGCTCCGGCAAAGGCGATGGAATGATTGGCATTATCAATCGCACAGATGCTCATCTCAACGCCATCTTGCATGTTTTCATTGATGTCGCCGTCTTGATTGAGCGCATTTCGAATCTCACGGTGCAGATGAACCAAAATTTGAGCGGGGTCCACAATTCCTTGCTCGTTCACAACCTTGTTCAGCTTGGCATTGGCAATGAGCGACATGAATGCGCCTGGAACGCCATGCCCGGTGCAGTCAATCGCGGCAATGTAGGTTTTGGTTCCCATTTGCTGATAACTGTAAAAGTCACCGGAAATAATGTCTTTGGGTTTGAAGTAAATGAATGCCTCGTCAAAAATGCTTTCAAAATCGTCCTCTGAAGGCAAGGTGCTTTGTTGAATCTTCTTTGCGTAGTTGATCGAAGAAATAATTTTCTGACGCTGTTGTTGGATTTTTTCGTTTTGCTTTTTCAATACACCATTCAGCGCTCGCTTTTTATAAAACGCATAGAGAATAGCACCGCAAATCAACAACAAGAGCAAGGAGATTAGAATAATGAGAATGAGCTGTGATCGGTTTTGTTTGAGCATCAGGTCTTGCTCAACCACCAGCCGCTCGATGTTGTCCTTTTCGAATTTCGCGTTGATTTCATTGAGGCGCTCCAACTGATTGATGGCATCGAGGCTGTCGCTCAGTGCTTGGTACGCGCGCAACGAGTTCAAAGCCATTTCGGGTTGTCCGGAACGCTCAAAGTAATCCGACTGAATGCGCAACCACTCCAATCGCTTGTCGGGCAAGTCATGCAGCACGATGAGTTGTTCAACCTCCGCGAGCAATTGGCTGCATGGAGTCAACTTTCCTTGTTGCAAATAGATGTCGGCCAGGGTCAGTTTTCCGCTTGTGGTGTAGCCCACGTCTTGCGCACGCTCAATGTCTTGCACAGCCATTTCCATATAGTACTGTGCACTGTCCAATTGCCCCAACTGAAAAAAGATTTCCCCAAAGACCATATTGACGCTGAGTTTGGAGTCGAGTTGGTGCGCATAGTGTTTGAGTTTTTGGGCATAAAACATGGCCTCATCATACCGTTCCGACGAGGAACAATTGATGGCGATGTTGTGCAGGGCGTAGCTGGCTTGTTCCCAATTGCCGAGCGCGGAGTCTTGTACAAAGGCCTTTTTGTAAATCTCTATGGCCTTCGGGTAATTGCTGGTTTCGGAATAAATCACTCCCAAATTATTGAGCATTTTGCTCACGCCAGTTTTGTCCCCGCCACGATCATAGGCTTCGTAAGCGGCCTGAAAGAATTCCAAGGCGGTCATGAGCCGGGCTCTGTTGAGATAACAGATGCCCACAAAATTATTGGCTTTGCCCAAATGCGAATAGTGATTGGCTTTGGAGGCATGCCGAATGGCGATGATGGCGTACCTTTCGGCCGAGTCGAGTTGGATGTCAAGGTATATATCGCTGATATCTAATGCGATACGGGCCTTCAAGCTGTCGTGTTCGGCCTGGTAATAGAGTTGTTTGAAGTGCTCCAAACGCTGCAAACGAGCCTGCTGGGCAAGGGTCTCACCGCCCATCGCGCAAAGAAGGCAGGTTAAAACGCAGTATTTCAGCACATTAATCAATTTTTATGGGCGGTTGTTGATCGGTTACAGGGCGGTTATACGGCCGGTTTGCCCGAAGGTTATAGGGCATCATGTGGTCGATCTGTGCGAGCAATGGGCAAAAAGTGGAGCAGGAGGTGGATTTAGCAGAAAAAAATGGAATTTGCTTGTTCCGTTGAGACTTCGTTGTATATTTGCAGCCCGAAATTTTTTATACGAAGTAAACAATGGCAAACCATAAGTCCTCTATCAAGCGTATCAAGTCAAACGACGTTAAGCGTCAGCGCAATAAATACTACCACAAAACCATGCGCAATGCGTTGCGTAAGTTGCGTGGCAGCAAAGACAAGAAAGAGGTATCTGGCTTGTTGCCAAAAGTTTCTTCTATGTTGGACAAATTGGCCAAAACCAATGTGATCCACAAGAATAAAGCTTCGAATTTGCGCAGCAGCATTCAGTTGTTGGTCAACAAATTGAAATAAGTTCATACTTTGTTCATATATAGAGCCTGCTCCTTGGAGCGGGCTTTTTTGTTTTGGGGCACTTTTGCATCTCATCCTTCTATTCTCTATTTATGACACAACTGAAAACGATCAAGTCGTGGTCTCCTGATGATCGTCCCCGCGAAAAAATGATGGGCAAAGGACCCTCTGCGATGACCGATACAGAATTGCTCGCCATTCTTATCGGTTCCGGTACCCGCGACATGAGCGCTCTTGAATTGGCCAAGGCATTGCTATCCAAAGCCAAAAACAATTTGCTCCATCTCGGTGAGTTGGATCTTCACGCGCTGCAAAATGTACGCGGGATCGGACCTGCAAAGGCCGTTGTGGTAATGGCAGCAATTGAATTGGGCCGTCGACGCCGCCGAGCCAAAAGCATCACCGGCGATCTTATCCAAAGCAGCCACAACGTTTACGAAATGCTGCTGCCGTATTTCGAAAACATGGATCATGAAAAGTTTATGGCTGTTTTTCTCAATGCGCGCAATGCCGTTATTGATGTCGCTCAGTTGGGCGAAGGCAGTGCCGTGGCCACCGTGGTCGACATTCGGCGCCTTATGCGGCTCACCGTGGACATGAAGGCCGTCAATGTGATCGTGGCGCACAATCATCCCAGCGGCTCTTTGGTACCAAGTGTTCAGGACGATGTACTGACCAAAAAAATTCGCGATGGCCTCGATTTATTTGGTTGCAAATTGCTCGATCATTTGATTGTCACCGATTCCGATTACTTTAGCTACGCCAATAGCAATAAATTGTCCGAATTATGAAGAGCATATTAACGGTGGTAGGAGCAAGACCTCAGTTTATCAAGTCTGCTGCTGTCTCCCGTCTTATCCAAGGGCAGTTTGCCGAACATCTCACTGAAGTCATTGTGCATACAGGACAGCACTACTCCGATACCATGTCGGGCCTGCATTTCAGCCAAATGGAGCTCCAAGAACCCCATCGGATTCTGCACCTGCAACATGCGCACGATCCTGCGAGGCGCATGGCAGAAATGATCGAACAGCTGGCCCAATGCATCGATGATTTTCGCCCAGATGCACTGCTGGTTTATGGCGATACGGATTCCACGCTGGCGGGTGCTCTTGCTGCCGATTTGCGCGGTGTGCCTTTGGTTCATGTCGAAGCGGGTTTGCGAAGCCATCGCCGCGATATGCCCGAAGAGCGCAATCGTATTTTGACCGATCATCTGGCATACCTGCTCTTTACTCCCACCTCACGCGCCACTGCTCAGCTGCATCACGAACTGCAAGGCAGGTCTTGCCGCATTGTGCAATCGGGCGATGTTATGCTCGACAATGTGATGCATTATAAATCACAGATGCTGAGACCCAACGGTGTGCAGAATCTCCACGGTGAGATGGTCCTGTTGACTGCACATCGGGCCGACACCATGAACCAACGGCAGCGTTTCCTGGAACTCTGCGGGGTGGTGGAAGGTTTGCTCAACCGGTACGATGTGGTTTGGCCCATGCATCCACGAACAGCGGCTCAAATGATACAGTGGTTGGGTGAAGCAGATGCCCAACAATTGCTCCAACATCCCCGCTTGCAAGCCATCGAGCCGGTGGGCTATTTGGAAACTTTATGGCTTTTGGAGCATTGCCATTATGTGGTTACCGATAGCGGCGGATTGCAAAAAGAGGCTGCATTTTTCCAAAAACCAGTTGCGATTTTGAGGGACGAAACGGAGTGGGTCGAGCTACTCGAAGCGGGAAGTGCGATTTTAACCGGCGTAAATTGTTCACATGTGCTATCCGCGCTTGATGCTTTTTCCCAGACGCACATCGATGCGGATCTGACTCCGTTTGGCCAGGGAAAGGCGTCTGAAATCATCTGTCGGCATTTGATCCAAGACCTTGCCGTGCCATGCTGATTTTTACATCCCACGATACTCCCCGTTTTCGATATGCCGCAAATGCGTTGTTCAGCGCGTTAGGTGTTGAATGTGTTTTTACAACGGATGAAAAGGAATTTATGGCGTTCACCGGTCCGCGCATAGCCTATGGCCAAAACCAAGTGGATGGTGCTATTCAGGTTCCTGCGGTTGCAGTAGCATTGTGGCAAGGACCCGCACAACCGCACGAAATTTCTCGAGGCAATTGGCAAGGCGTACCTTCGCTTTATACCGGCCATGGTACTGTGCCATTCGATGTTTTTGGTGCTGTATTTTTTTTGCTCTCGCGATACGAGGAGTATTGGCCGTTTGAAGGAGATAAAATGGGGCGCTTCTCCTCGGGAAACAGCGTTGTTGGCGATGCCTCTTTTTTACAACGACCAGTCATTGATGAATGGCGCATACTCTTGTGCGAGCTCATCCAGCAGCGGTGGCCAAATAGCGATATGGTCTTGCCCGCTTATCAATTTGTTTCAACGGTGGATATCGATAGTGCGTTTGCATACATCGGCAAAGGCATGGTCCGAACCGTTTTGGCAATGGCCAAGGATGTTGTTCGTCGCGATTGGAACAATCTCAAAGAACGATGGGCTGCCCTGCTTGCGACCAAAGCCGATAAGTACGATACCTATGCATACATGCACGATGCGCTCCAATGCTGCGGAGCACATCATATGTATTTCGTTCAATTGAGCGATTGGTCGGAGCACGACCGCAATGTGCATCATTCGAGCAAGACATTGCGGCAGAAAATCAAGGAGCTTCATCAGAAATATGCAGTGGGAATGCACCCCGGAGTGCGAAGCCATGGCAGCAAAGCTGTTTTGGAGGAGGAGAAAACCAGGTTGGAGAACATCATTAGTGAAGCTGTTCGGCACAGCCGCCAGCATTATTTGATGTTGAAGTTTCCACAAACCTATCGCGCATTGTTGGAAATCGGCATCACCGACGATTACACCATGGGCTATGCCGATCAAGTGGGTTTTCGGGCAGGTACATCGCGGCCATTCGCGTGGTACGATGTGTTGGAAGATAAGGAGACGCCGTTGATCGTTCATCCCATTGCGATGATGGATACCACGATGCGCAAGTACATGAAATTATCGCCGCAAGAAGCCACAACACTTGGCCGCGAAATCATCCAACGGATTCGGCAGTCGAATGGTCAATGTCTAATCCTTTGGCACAACGAGAGTTTTTCGGAAGCCGATGGATGGCAAGGCTGGAGACCAGTTTGGGAAGATCAGTTGGCGCATGGGCAGAACGCATGAGGCCATTTTTTTTGGCTTCTTCGAATTCCAAGGGTCATTCGTCCAGTCGCTTCAGGATGCAATTTGATCCATTGAAAACAGCGTAATGCGGATCGTTCATCCATTCACCCAAGTTGATGTATTCGCTCATGGGACCAATGGACATTTGCAAGGGGTAATGCCGATGGCCAAAGACGAAGTAATCGAAATGTTCGCGCAATAGCTGCTCCTTGCTCCAGATGATCAACCACTCTTTGTTTTCGCCAAGAAATACATGGTCTTTATCGCCGGTGGTGCTGCGCGAATACCCCGACAACGACGAGGCCAACCAAATGCCAAAGTTGGGGTGCAGTCGCGCAAACAGCCATTGGCATAGCCGATTAGCAAAAACGCGTTTGATGAATTTGTAGCCGTAGTCGCCCGGACCGAGTCCATCGCCATGCCCAATCAAGAAGCGCTTGCCATTGAAGGTGCGCTCGATGGGAGAGCGATGCACGGTAACTCCGCATTCCTCAGGCAAATAATCGAAAATCCACATGTCGTGGTTGCCGGTAAAGACATGCACGGGAATGCCGCTGTCTGTCAGTTCGGATAAGGTGCCCAGCAGCCTGGAGTAGCCCCGCGGAATCGCTCTTTTGTATTCAAACCAAAAATCGAACAGATCGCCCACCAAGTAAATTTCCTGCGCGTCGTGTTGGATGGACTTGAGCCATGCCACAAGTTTTTTTTCTCGTGCCAAACTGGTGGCGCGATCGGGCACACCTAAATGAAAGTCGGAGGCGAA
>CANHSF010000094.1 GCA_947463065.1 Flavobacteriales bacterium
AATTTGAGCAGAACATCAGACAAAGCGGTGATGATAAAGGCAAAAACATAAAAGACCCCGTACCAAATCATCAACGGGAATACGAACACATTGAGCCAGCGATTCGGGTTGACGCTGAATATGGCCTTGGGAATGAATTCGGCAAAAATCAGAATGATGATGGTGGATAAGATGGTTTGGGTCAGCAGAATGCCATATTCGCCCAAATGCGTATTCAAAAAGGGGATATCGGCAATCAGGTTGGTGATTCCATCGCCCAGATACAAGCCTGACACCACCAGGGCCGTGTTGTTGCCCACCAGCATGGTTGCAATGAACATCTTGGGGTATTTCGCGAAGTGCGCAATGATTGTAGCCGCAAAAACACCTTGTTTTTTGTCCAGCTCGATCTTGAGCTTGTTCGAGGTCACAAAGGCAATTTCCATCGCACTGGAGAAGGCCGAAGCGAGGATCGATAAGACGAGAATGACGATGTAGGATATATCCATGAGTTGTTTACAGCACAAGTGGTTATTGTGGCCACAAACAAGAGAGAGCAAATGTAGACAAAAAGATCTGTCGGGATGAATTGCAATTCATCCCGACAGTCCCAATTCATCCCGACAGACTGTCGCAATTCATGCCGATCCACTATGCCCCAAATGCAAATTACATCACTGATTGAACTCTTTGTGCTTCTCCAGTTTGCGGGCCATGAGGCGTCTGAAAAACCACCACATGAAGGCCAAACCAGGTATCACAAAATTGCGCCCGCCATCGCTCCATCCCAAGCGAAATGTTTCATAACAAGCATAGATAAGCGTGAGAATCGAAAACAGCAACCAAAAGTTTTCGAAAAAGCGATTGACTTTGTTCATGGTGTTTGTGGGGTTTGTTCAACAGTAAGCTCTCCTACGGGCTTGAGGATGCGGTAACGCGTGAAACTATCGTTGCTCACCATGCCCATGCCGTGCAAGGTACTGCCGTTGGAGGTATGGATATCTACGCGCTTATTGGTAAATATCTTGGCGCTGTCTTGCAGATAGATCAACTCCTCTGTTTCAAGTCGCTCGTTTTGTACGTTGTACAATTGCACATGGCCCCAAGCGGTGAGTTTTTTTATGCTCTCTTCGTACTTGCCATTGTCGGCGATCAACCGAGCATCTTCGCGCTCCAATGAGTCATAAAATATCACGGTGAATCCCCCGCTCGCTAGCAACATGTCGCTCTCGCCTTGGTATTGATCCAACTGCTGAGCTATGAGTTCATGGGTCAGTTTACCTTTCTCTGTCACCCTGTAGTGGGCCTGAATACTGGTCTGAACGGGCAATTGACGGGCGTTGGTGATGGCCTCGATCTCTTTCATTGCATTCTCGCACGAACAAAGCGCTGAGATCAACAATGCACTTAAAATTACCGTGCGATTATTCATATTTTCTGCGCAAGAACCACGACTCACGAGGCACCAAGGTCACTCCAACTTGGTAAACAAAACCAGTCATCTCCAATAACCTTTCGGAGGCTTGTCCCAAGCGGTAATACGATGCGCCCAAGTTGATTTTGTTCAATGACTTCAATACGGGTATGGAGATGCCTGCGGTGATTGCCGATTCGGTTACATTTTTGGCGTTGATCTTCCAATAGGTTTGTCCCGTGTAATATCCCAAGCGATAGGTGCAATGGCGCATTGTTCCGGTGTTGACACTGTTGTCGGGGGTATAGGCCAGACCCATCGACAAGCGTTCCGATCGAGTGAGGCTATTGGAACCGCTGATGTCTGAGCCCAGGTTGATCTTTGATCCCGACCAATCCTGCATGCTGTATTCAACATTGATTTGCACATCTCCCAATTTTTGCTTGTAATACGACCACGCCAGGCCCGCCGTTATCTGCTGAGGTATGGTGTAATTGAAGCGTATAGACTCATTCATATACGTCGTATCCACCGGGAAATCGATCAGTGAGCTGGCCGTCAAAATTTCGTCCAAATAAGTGGATTCTGCTCGGAGCCGTGCGGCCAACCCAAAACTCAATCCAACGTGAAGGTCGGAGTGTTGGATGACTTTTTTGTTCACGTCCAAGGTGTGTTTGATGGGCAGGATATAAAGCAGTCCAGCCTCCCATTGAAATCCATTGAGGAAATGGTTTTGGCTGAATTTCCCATAATTGTAGTTCGTTTGTTCCGGAAAGCCCACCTTACTTGCATGCTGGATGGTTCCGAAAATATAATTGGTGTGCAACCCGATTGAAAGGGTTTGTTTTTGCCGATTTTCCTCCTCATTGCCACCAAAATAGAACTTTCGCGCCATGCCCATTGTGGCCTTATTCAAGCTCCCTTGGCCCTCGTAGGTGTATGTTGTGGACACCGAATCGTTCAAAGTGATGTTGGACGAGGCGCTGTAATTGACAAACGAATACGGTTGCATGCCCAGTGCAAAACCCCACTTGCCGCCCGGCTTGCGAAAGCCCAAAAACACATTTTTCAAATACCCACCGTTGAAGTTGGTTGATGCATCTTGGTACTTGTATTTAACAGTCATTCCTGCGCCTGCTGCCTGAAAGGTAGTCATGGGGGTAAAGGCCAAAGCGGCAGGATTGAGCAGGTTGATGCCATGTTGCCCGGCAGAGGCCACTCCCGTGCCACCCATACCCAATTGTTGTGGATTAACGGGCGATTCCAAAGCGCCCAAACCAAAGCGGCTGTAGATATTGTTGTTGTTGGTCTGTGCCCACAATGGGGAGCTGTAGACCAAACTGCAAAAGAGACAACTAAGGGTGATGAAGCCGGAACTGATAAATTTCATGTAATCCCATCAATGTTAAAAATGGTTCGGCAAAAATGGGGCTTTTCAGCCGTGGTACAAAATACGAAGCATCTCCGCCGGTGATTATGACGCTCAAAGCCTTGTTTATGCTACAATAATGCGCAATTATTTCTTCTATTTCAGCCAAAACCCCGCATTGCACGCCGCTGAGGATCGACTCTTCTGTGCTTTTGCCAATCCGTTCGATGGATTGATCGCTTGGCACTACGCGAGGCAACTGACCGGTAAACGCAGCCAAGGCCTCGAACCGCATGCGAAGTCCAGGCGATATGGAGCCACCCTGAAGGCGACCGTTCTCGATATAGGTAGCGGTCAAGCAACTGCCGCAATCCACGATCAACAGGGTATTCGTAGGCATTAGCCGCAGCGCACCGGCGCAATTGGCCAATCGATCTACACCCAGCGTTTTTGGCGTGCGATAGTCGTTGCCAAAGGGAAGTGGGATTTCTTGATGCATGCGAACGGCCTCGCTCCCCAGTTGATCCAACAAGGCTTGGCCTTTGTCTTTGCGCACACTGCTCACAATGCCGCCTCGGCTGCCCGATGCCTTGATCCAATCCAATAGGTGTTGCTCTTGCCCTTTTTCAACCCGCAAATGATCCACCAATCCACCGCCGACGAATAGACCCGCTTTCGTAGTGGTATTGCCTTGGTCAATAACAAATGTGGGAGGATTCATGGTCTTATTTTTCGCGGTTGACCAACATCACCACATAACCGCGGTGTTCATATAGCTTGCCTTTGCCGTCCTTCACGGCAATGTAATAAATGTAGGAACCTTCTTGAACCGTTTCGTCATTCATGGTTCCATCCCAAGCTGCCGATGCATCGCGGGTTTCGTAGATGATATCGCCCCATCGGCTCATGATCACCATTTGGTATTCGGTGAAATCGGCAAAGCCAATCGTCGGTGCAAATGTTCGGTTGAAGCCATCGATCACAAAGGCATTGGGGATCCAAATCACCGGGTTTTGGGACAAACAAACCCGGTTGCTCCAAGCCGTGAACGAAGTGTCAAAGATGCTGTTGGGCGTTTCGACAGCTTCGATGCGATAACAAAATTCACCGGGTGTATTGCTGAGTTGTGCAACATCGTCTTCGTATGTGCGCGCACTGGCAGGCACGGTGGCTAGAAGTTCTTCTGTTCCATCCAAACCAATGGTGCGATAAATGCGGTAGTTGCTCACTCCAATTTCCCAATCGCCATAGGGACTCCAAAGCACGGTGTTCACCAAACGCTGCGGGTCGGCCAAACCATTGCTCAAAATACTGATGCCTTGATTGGTGGTGTCGATAATGTCCCCGCATTGGTTTTCACAGATCACCCTGTAGGTATAACTGAAAACATCGGCATGCACGGTCACATCGCTCAAAACAATCTCATTCACCGATTGATCCTCTGCCGTGATGATGTCTTCCCAATTGCCGCCATTGATATCCTGCCGCTGAAGGGTGTATTGATGCGTATCCGTGGTAAATCCAACCGATGTAGTGACCTCGATCATGGTGTCGTCGACAACCGAAGCAGAGGACAAATACACCCGATCGGGCGGAGTGGGATAGGGGGTAAACACCGCTTGCAGATTCGAAACGGCAGTATGGTTGCCGATGGTGTCCACGGCTTCGATATAGTACACGTTGTAGGCATTGATATCAAACCCGGTGTGGTCGTAGTACAATTGAGCGCCCGTCACACTTTCTACCCATTGAAAAGGAAGCGAATTGAACGGCGTGGTGATGTCCGGTGTGCTGGCGTGGTAGATATTGTAATAGCTCACACCAAAAGGCCAACCAATGTATGGCGACCATTCCAAACTGACTTGATCATCGCAAATGCCATAGGCGATATTGGGAAGAAAAACAGAGCAGTTGCATACTTCGGCTGTGGTGCTGGTGTTGGGACTTGGGGGGAATCCAGAAAAGCAAGAGTCGAATGCCGCCAACAGATAACACGCCGGTCCAAGCGCTGGATTGATAAGCAGGTCCACAAACGAAGTGTTGTTCCGGCCGTGGATCGTATCCAAGAATAGCACGTTGTTGCCATCGCATTCGTACACCAAATAACCGACGCAGTCGGGACTAAAGCTTGGCTCCCAAGTCACTACCGCGTCATTGGTGGTGTGGTCGATGGAAATGCTAGTAATGTCGGGGACTGTAGGGGGTTGATAGTCTCCAAAATTGGCACCGGCGACATTGCTCACAAACGAGCATCCTCCAGGTATCTGCAAGCGGATTTGAAAATTCAGAAATGCACTGCAGTGTTGGATTTCGTATTGCCAATTCGACACGCCATAAGGCAATGTACCAACCATGGTCCATGTGCCCGCGGGATATTCCTTCCAAACCTCGTATTCCAGTCCGGTTGGAACGGGCGTGCCATCATTCAGCGGGCTGTCCCAGTTCAAATTGGCATATCCCATGGGCAAGGTGCTGGGGATAGCGCTGAGATGGATGGAGGCAATGGTGTCGCTGGGCAAACTTTCGCCAGTATTGTCTACGGTAGTCACATAGTAGTACAAGGGCCCTGCATTGCCCAACACTGTTGGATCGGTGGTGTTGGTGTTCGTCAACGACGAGTTGCTGCCAAGCAAACTGAAAGGCCCAGCAGGTTGTGTAGCAAAATACACATTGTATTGCACAAAAATATTGGTGGGATCATTGACCGGCAACCAATTGACAGCCACGTTGCCCGCTAGAAAAACTTGTGTACAACCGATGGTGGGAGGGGGGAGTATTTGCCCAAACAAACCCGCTGTGGGCATCATCCAAGATGCCAAAGCCAGTATAAAAAGATATTGTTTGTGCAATTTCATTCAACAAAAATAATGCGACCTGAGGTGTTCAAGGTGCCCATGCGCGGGGGTTTCCCTTACGCGAGTGTCAACAAAGCCTTAGCACATCCATCCATGGGTGAAAACACCTTACAAAGCGCGAAAGTTTATCGGCCAGACAAGGGTTGGGTTTTCCATTGCTGTGTATGCTAAACGCTCGCAAAGGTCGGCTGGTTGCGTGGCGCAGGCGCAACGCAAAGGGTTTTATTTTGTTGTGTGTGCCATCGAAAATAACCGTTGTGATCCAGCCACACAATCGCGCATCATCCGGTCGATGATCTCCGCGGCAGGCAGGATTTCCTCCAAATGGGCTGAGGCTTGTCCAATTTCTAACTCGCCCTCCACCAAATCCCCTTCAAACATGCCTTTTTTGGCCCGACCGCGCCCCAATAGCTGAGCCAGCTCTTCTTTGCTTGCTCCGCGCTCATAGGCCTGAGCTACGCGCTGGTAGAACTCATTTTTGATCAAACGCACGGGAGTAATCTCTTTCAATGTCAGCAAAGTGTCGCCTTCTTGTGTCGAAATCACCTTTTGCTTGAAAGCTTGGTGCGCTGAAGATTCCACACTGGCAACAAATCGACTTCCGACTTGCACGGCTTCGGCTCCCATGGCCAACGCAGCCAGCATGGTGGCGCCATTGTATATGCCTCCTGCAGCGATAACGGGAATGTCCAAAACTTCTGCCACACGAGGCACCAAGCACAAGGTCGTGGTCTCTTCGCGGCCATTGTGTCCGCCTGCTTCAAACCCTTCGGCCACGACAGCATCGCAACCCGCAGCTTGTGCCTTGAGCGCGAATTTGGTGCTCGAAACCACGTGCACCACTTTAATGCCCGCGGCCTTAAAGCGCTGGCAGTGTGTGGCGGGATTGCCCGCTGAGGTAAACACAATGGGCACACCAGCATCAATGATGTGTTGAATGTGCTCTTCAACTTGGGGGTAAAGCAAAGGCAGGTTCACCGCAAAAGGCTTATCCGTGGCGGCGTTGCATTTTTGAAGTTGATCTTGCAATACGTCGGGGTACATGGACCCAGAACCGATCATGCCCAATCCCCCGGCATTGGATACAGCCGAGGCCAGTTCCCATCCGCTGCACCAGATCATACCGGCCTGAACAATGGGTTTCTCTATGCCAAAAAGCGTTGTGACGCGTGTCTTCATGACCGCAAAGGTGCAAAAACTGCAGGATCAAGCCAACCATCGTCTGAGAAGTTCATCGAACTATTTGTTATTTTTCTCGTAAATCGACCCGAAGAACTGGAGTTTCGTTTGAAACACTTGCAAAGTACCTGAAACATCGTATATTAGCGCATTATTTTGGAGTGAACCTTATTCTATAATACCCACATGAAGAACCTCATATTGATCCTAATGCTTGGAGTAGCTGTGCAGTTGAATGCACAGTTCCAATATGATTACGGAATTAAGTTTGGTGCATCGAATTATCTGGGCGACATCGGTGGTAAAGAAATGACCCGACGCGATTTTGTCTACGACATGCACTTAAAACAAGCCACTCGCTATTCGGCTGGAGGTTATTTCAGATACAAATACAGCAAACGTTTTGCGATTGCTGCCAATTTGGATTACCTGCGCATCACCGACTACGATCGTTGGTCAACCAACTTGCCCCGTCGCGCGCGCAACATGAATTTTAGAAACGACATCATCGAGCTTGGAGCTCGCGCAGAATTGACCATTTTCTACGACAACGACGTCGGCAACCGAGGTTATTACAACCCCGATTTCAAATGGTATGTGTTTGCTGGTTTGGCTGGTTTTTATCACAACCCCAAAGCACAGGTAGAGGCCAATGGTGAATTGTTGGAAGGCGGATTCTGGTTTCCATTGCGTCCTTGGATGACCGAAGGACAAGATCGACCATACAGCCCGGTGAGTATCGCCATTCCTATGGGTACTGGCTTTTATTTCACCTTCAAAAAAGAGTGGCGTGTGGGTTGGGAATTCAGTTGGAGAACGCTCTTCACCGATTACCTCGACGACGTTTCGACATTCTACGCCAAGCCCAATACGGATGATCCGTTGGCTGACGTGTTTGTCAATCAAGCCACCTACCAAGGCCTCCTTGATGAATTGAATGGCACCGACGCAGCAAAAGAATCTGAATTTTATCCGCTCAACATCAACAACTTCAGATATTGGAGTCCAGATGAAGACACCAAACGCGGCGATCCTACCAACAACGACAGTTACCTCACAACACAAATCACTGTGGGTAAAGTGATCAAAGGACGAAGCAAGTTTTACAAAGCCAAGTACAGTGTGAAAAATACCCGCAATGTCCGTCGCTCAAGAGCCAAGTTCTAATGCACCATGCATTGCAAGAAAAAACAAAAACGCCCTTCTCAAGGGCGTTTTTTTTGCGCCTGCTCATTTGCTTCGCGCAAGCACCAATGGGCAGAGGGAACGAATGGCTCATGCCCGGTTCGAGCGATGACCATGTGCTATGAAGCTGCAGGCATGAAAAGGAGCGTTGAGAAATAGGGAGCACACCCACAAACCCATGGCCATTGCAAATGGAGGCATACTTTCAAAACAATGTTGGGGCGATGCGCGAGAGCGAAGGCGGTCCAATCAAGAGCGAAGTTCGGCGATCAACGCACGGGTTGAAGTCGATTCGATTTGAACTATTACGCCACCGTCAGAGGAATGTTGGCTGCGATCAAAGCCAATAGCACCAAGCCAAGAACGATGCGGTACCATCCGAAAATCCGAAAACCATGTCGCGATAGATAACCTATAAAAAAACGAATGGCCAACATGGCGACTATGAATGCGACGGCATTCCCGATAAGCAATAAGGTAATGTGATCTCCCGCAAACATGTCGGGCGTCTCTTTGTAGCCCTTAAGCAGTTTATAAGCGGATGCACCAAACATGGTGGGTACGGCCAGGAAAAATGAAAATTCAGCGGCTTGTTGACGGGTCATTCCTTGCGACATGCCTCCGATAATGGTAGCTGCACTGCGCGAAACTCCGGGTATCATGGCGATACACTGAAAAAGTCCTACCACAAAGGCGTTGCGGAAAGTGACCGGCGTGCCGCGGTTGCTCATGAACCAGCGATCCACAAAAACCAAGATGACGCCGCCAATCAAAAGACTGAATGCCACCACCTCCACACTTTCCAAAAGGGAATCGATGTAGTCATTTAGCGCAAACCCAATGATGGCCGCAGGCAGGAAGCCTACAAACAATTTGAAGTAAAAATCAAGGGTTTGAAAAAAGCGTTTGAAATAGAGAACAACTACACTGAGTATAGCTCCAAATTGAATGTTGATGGTAAAAGCCTTCACAAAATCGCTGTTTTCAACCCCCAAAAGGTGTTGGACAATGATCATGTGTCCAGTGCTCGAAATGGGCAAAAATTCGGTGATGCCTTCGACGATGGCAATCAAAATGGCCTCAAGAATAGTCAATGGTGCCGGGTTTTAAGTACGTGCTTATTTTTTGGGACGGTACATGATACCTACGCCGATGATGACATATCCAAACACCACTACCATTGGCGCGATTGTAATGCGGCGTGTGCTAAACAATTCTTCGCCATTGAAGACATTGGGGTCGGGACTGCCGCCTCCCGACATGAGCAAATAACCAATGATGATGGTCACAACTCCTGCAATCAGCATCAGGTAGTTGATTTTTTTAAACGGCAATTGGATCCCTTTTTTCTCAGACATTGAACAAAAATAATTTGTTTTCGCAGCGAAGGTAGCGAAATAATGTGAAATCAAAGCCATTCCATCCAGAATGGTCAGATACCGAATCGATTAAAGATTTTGAATGGCCATCCAAGCCATCAAGCCCGCACCAATCTCCAACGATCGCTCATCCACATCAAAGCGCGGATGGTGTACACTGTAGCTTTTTTCCTCATTCTGCGGATCTGCTGTGCCGAGTCGATAAAAGCAGCCGGGCATGATCTGACTGTAGTAGGCAAAATCTTCTGCGGTCATGCGCAAGTCCAAGTCCACCACATTGGCTTCGCCCAAATAGGCAACCGCCCAGTCGCGGCATTTTTGGGTGAGCTCAGGGTTGTTGTGCAGCACTGGATAACCCCGCTCAATGCGAAAATCCACTTTACCGCCCATTCCGCTCACCAATGAATCGGCCAAGTGGACCATGCGTTGGTGTGCCTCGTTGCGCCACTCTTCATCAAAAGTGCGGAAGGTGCCTTCCAGTTTCACCTCGTTGGGAATGATGTTGGTAGCTCCGTTGGCCAAGAATTTACCAAACGACAAAACACTGGGCATAGCGGGATGCGCCCATCTGCTCACCACCTGCTGCAGTGCAACCACAAGATGGGATGCAATCAATACAGGATCTATGTTTTTATTGGGCTTTGCGCCATGTCCGCCGCGGCCAGTAATTGTGACGTAAATTTCATCTGTACTCGCCATATAAGCGCCAGGCTTCAAACCGATTTTACCAGCGGGCAACTCGGGGTAGACGTGCTGGCCGACAATGCCTTGGGGTGCGGTATGCGCAAAAACACCGTCGCTGATCATGAGCGATGCGCCACCCGGTAAAACCTCTTCGGCGGGTTGGAAAATCAATTGCACTTTGCCTCCCCAATGCGAGCGGGTGCGCATCAAGATCGAGGCAGCTCCCATGAGCGAAGCGGTATGCACATCGTGCCCACACGCGTGCATCACTCCTTGGTGTTGACTCACGTAAGGCACTGCATTCGCCTCCGCGATGGGAAGAGCATCCATATCTGCACGCAATGCAAAACATCCCTCACCGGGTTGCTCGCCCTCGATCACCACCGACAAGCCATATCCTCCGATATTCGTTTTGGGCTCCAAGCCCAATCCACGAAGGTAGGAGTCGACGTATGCCGAGGTTTCTTTTTCGTGGTAAGAGAGCTCGGGGTGAGCGTGCAAATGGCGGCGATGTTCCACCAGTTCAGGCCACAGATTTTTGGCGTGATGTTGTATTTCAGACAGCAAGGTACTCATGGGCAATTGCACGTTTGGTTTTCGCGAGCCACGGAGCGCACCGTAAAGGTAGAATCCGACAAGGCCAGATGATAAGAGACATGACCGTATTCCAACAAATAGACTTTGGGTTCGGTGTGCACTTGGCTGCGGCCAAAATCAACTTTCCCCTCCAAGCGGGCATTTTGCAGATGTTCGGCGGTGACTTGTGTACAATCCATGCTGCAAGTGGCTTCTGGGCCAATTTGAATGGTGAATTCACGGATATCGCGCATGATGCGTTGCTGGGGTGTCCAGGCCAACCAATTGTATTTGGGAAACATCAAGGCCACTATAGCAAGTCCGATCACAAACCCGATCAGATAGCGCATAAATCTCTGTGCAACAGTCATGCGACAAAGGTATTCAACATGCCTTTCAATTCTTCATTTTTTACAATGCGATCCGATGGAGATCGCGCATGGGACGTTTGTTTTTTTTAAGAGCTTGCAGAGCCAAATGGTGAGTTTACTGATGTACCTTCGCACGGATAACAAGTTTATGGAAACAAATCGGCTGGTACTGCAAACATCGGGCTTGGGCTTTCAATACAGGGGTGGGCAATCGTTTCGATTCCCCGATCTGAAATGCGGCCTTGGCGAACAGCATCTCGTGCTTGGACAAAGCGGCAAGGGAAAAACAACCCTGCTTCATCTCATCGGAGGATTGTTGCGACCTACCTCCGGATCCATTGTTTTGGCCGGCAAGGATACCACGGCCTTGAACGATCGGCAAATGGATCTGCACCGCGGCAAACACGTGGGTATCGTTTTTCAAACAGCCCATTTTGTAGATGCATTGAGTGTATTGGACAATTTGTTGTTGCCCTCTTTTTTGACCGGACAAAAGCCCGATCGCAACAGAGCGGAGCAATTGCTCAAGCAACTGAACTTGTCTTCCAAAGCCCACAGAAAACCCGCCGAGTTGAGTGTGGGCGAGCAACAGCGTGTGGCCATCGTGCGCGCGGTGATCAACAATCCTGCGCTGTTGTTGGCCGACGAACCCACCAGTGCGTTAGACGATCACAATGCCGAACATGTCATTCGTTTGCTCAAAGAATATGCTGCACAAAATCAATCGGGGCTTATCATCGTGACGCATGATCAGCGCCTCAAGAATGAAATTCAACAAATGGTGGCACTATGAACTTGTCAAGAATAGCGTGGAGCAATATCC
>CANHSF010000095.1 GCA_947463065.1 Flavobacteriales bacterium
ACCATTTGGCGCCGCAGCCATGGCCAACCGCATCGAATTTTTGGAGATGTATGAAAAAAAGATGAGCGAACTTCGTTTGGCCCTTACCAATGCGCCAAGTTTTGCGGAGCTCAGCCACATCGCTACATCGCTGGCGCTGCAACAAGATTACTACATGATCATATTTGCCATGCACTTCAGCGAGCACTACAAAGCACTGCCCGAAGAAGTCAATACCCGCGACATGATCGATACCGGCAAATTGATCCTGCAATTGAAGGCAGGCAATCCCGACGATAAAATGTCTTGGGAGATCGAAAAAGAACTGGCACGTATCCACAAAATCCATCAGTTGTTATGAAGTACATCGTCCCTTTGCCCGTGCTGATCGTGGCCATCCTCAGCATGGCTTGCCAGTCGGAACCCACACCAGCGCCCAAGCCAAAAGAGGAGCCCAACAAAGGCAAACTGTTCATTATCGGCGGCGGCGATCGCACATTGGAGCTGATGGAAGCGCTGATGGAAGCCGCTGCTTTGGACTCGGGCGATTATATCGGAATCCTGCCCATGAGCAGTTTAGAGCCCGACTCGGCTTTCATTTATATTCGAGAGGACTTCAAACAAGTGAGTTTGAATCCTTGCGTTAATCTGAACTTTACCGAGTCCGATTTGATCAATCGTTCCAAATTGGATTCGCTGATCCAATGCAAACTCATCTTTATCACCGGCGGCGATCAAAACAAATTCATGAACCTCGTTCACAGCACCCCGATTGAAGAGGCCATCAAAAAGGCCTTTCAACAAGGTTCAGTCATCGCAGGCACGAGCGCTGGAGCAGCAGTAATGAGCGAGATTATGATTACCGGCGATGAGAACTACAGCGAAGAATACAGCATGACCTACGACAAAATTTGGAAAGGCAACGGCATCTATCAAACCGGCTTGGGGATGTTGCAAGGGGCGATCATTGATCAGCATTTTGTGGTGCGCAGTCGTCACAATCGATTGCTCAGTGCGCTGTGCGATTTCCCGGGCCACATGGGCATCGGCATCGACGAAAGCACAGCCATCGTAGTCAGCGGCGATAGCGCAATGGTTGTAGGAGATTCTCAAGTGCTGCTATACAGTCCACAGGACACCTGCGATTACCACTTCAAACACTATGCGCCCAAAAATGTGCGGCTTTCCATTTTAATCAGCGGCGAGAAATTCGCGCTCAAGACGAGGTAACTCAAGCACCGGCAAATTCGCTCAATTCCAACCAGCGCATGGTTTTGGTGTCCAACTCTTCGATGAGTTTGCCCAATCGGTCGGTGGTCTTGATCAATTCTTCATGATCATTGGAACCGCCAGCCAATAGCGCTTCCAATTCTGCCTTTTCCTTTTCCAAACGCGGGATGTCCTTTTCCAATTGATCGAATTCAAATTTCTCTTTGAAGCTCAATTTGGATTTGGGTTTTTCGACTTTGGCAGCCACCTCACGCACTTCTGCTTTGCGTTGTTCGCTGGCCTTGGCCTCGGCTAATTCTTGCGCCAAGCGATACTCGCCATAACTGCCCAAAATATCTTTGACCTCACCATTGCCTTCCAGCACGAGCATGTGGTCCACCAATTTATCCATGAAGTACCGGTCGTGGCTTACAATCAATAAACATCCCGGATACAACATCAAATACTCCTCTAAAGCGGCAAGTGTAAACACATCCAAATCATTGGTGGGCTCATCGAGAATCAAAAAATTCGGGTTTTTCATCAACAGCAGCAAGAGTTGCAAGCGTTTGCGTTCGCCCCCGCTGAGGCGATCCACATAGTTGAAGTGCATGCTTTTGGGAAACATGAATCGCTCGAGCATCTGAGCTGCGGTAATGGTCTTTCCTTTGGTCAACGGGATAAAATCGGCCACTTCGCGAATCGCTTCAATCACCCGCTGGCCCTCCTTGAGTGGAAGTCCGTACTGCGAATAATGCCCAAAAACCACCGTATCCCCGACGACCACCTTGCCCCCATCGGGTTCGATCTCGTGGGTGAGCAATTGGATAAAGGTGGATTTACCGCTTCCGTTTTTCCCCACCAAACCCACACGCTCCCCAGTTTTGAACACATAATCAAACCCATTGAGAATTTGCACGGTATCAAAACCTTTGCGCACCTTGTGCATCTCGATAATTTTACTCCCCAAACGATTGATGTTGATCTCCAACTCCAATTCATCGCTTTGAATCCGTTTGGATACGGTGGCTTTGAGCTCATGAAAACTATCCATTCGACTCTTGCTCTTGACCGTTCTTGCACGGGGCATTTTTCGAGCCCACTCCAATTCGCGTTTGAACAAGTTCATCTGCTTGTCGCGGGTCGCCTCTTCCAATGCTTCGCGTTCGGCTTTCTTTTCGAGGTAATAGCTGAAATTGCCTTTGTATCGAAAAATCTGACCGTCCTCGAGTTCGACAATTTCGTCGGTGATGTTCTCCAAAAAGTAGCGGTCGTGGGTAATCATGAAGATGGTCATGGACGATCGGGTCAAGAACTCCTCCAACCATTCGATCATGTCCAAGTCCAGGTGATTGGTGGGCTCATCGAGCAGCAACAAGTCGGGTTCTTCGATGAGCACCCGCGCCAATGCGATGCGGCGTTGTTGTCCTCCGCTCAAATGCCCCACCTTTTGCTCGAGATCATGGATATCCAAACCTCCGAGGATTTGTTTTGCTTTGGCTTCGTAGGACCATGCGTTGGTTTGATCCATGGCGTCGCTGGCCTCTTGCAACCCCGTGCCCTGCACCAATGCCTGCTCGTAGGCTTTGATGGCGCGCGTCATTTGATTGTCTGCTGCAAATACGTTCTCCATGATGCTTTTGCGCACATCCAAGTCGTGTTCCTGGGAGAGATATCCCAAACGCACTTCTTTATTGAACACCACCAAACCGCTATCGGGAGTATCCTTTCCGGTCAATATTCTGAAAAGAGTTGATTTTCCAGCACCATTGCGCGCAACCAAGGCCACCTTCTGCCCTTTTTCAATGCCAAAGGACAAGTTGGTAAAAAGCGTATTGACACCGAAAGATTTGGTCAATTGTTCGACCGAGAGATAATTCATACTAAAAAATCTGCAAATATCGTTATCTGCCAAGGGAAATCGCTTGAAAAATGTCGACAACCCCACATCCTGCGCGTCCAAGGCCCGGCATCTTTGCTAACAAAGCGTTAAAGCCAAGGATTCCATATTCGAAAAACACTTTTATTTACACACGCAATGGAAACGACAATCGAAATCAAACCTTGGGAGGAGCTCACACGGGATGAAGTGTATGCCCTGTTGCAATTGCGCATCGCTGTGTTTGTGGTCGAACAAAACTGCCCTTACCAAGACGCCGACAACAAGGATAAAAAAAGTGCACATGTGCTCATGCGCGACGAACACGGACTATTGGTCGGTTGCACTCGTTTGGTGCAACCTGGTGTGTCCTACAACGAGTGGAGCATTGGTCGAGTTGCCGTGGCCCTGTCACACCGTTCCAAACATTTGGGCCAAAGGCTTATGCAAGCCAGCCTCGAACACCTCAAGGCCACCACCAACAGCGCCCCCATCCGCATCAGTGCACAATTCTATTTGTTGCAGTTCTATCAAAAGTGCGGATTTCAGCAGGTGAGCGATATTTATTTGGAGGACAATATTCCCCATGTCGAAATGCTGCTGACCACCTACCCCGACATGAAAGATTCGCAAGGGAAATAGTCTGCCATTGCGCAATTTGCATTAGGTTTGAGACCGCAACAAACTATGGAAACAGAAATCACATCGCATCTTCAACAGCTCGAAGAATACCTGAGGCTGACCCTATCAACAGCGCGCAACCTAGAGCCCGCGCAATTTCATCAACAACCCGAAGCGGGGAGTTGGAGTTATTGTCAGGTGATGGAACATATTCTACAAAGCGAGACAGGCACCTTGGGGTACATGTTAAAAAAATCGTCGAGTGGATGGGACACATTGGAAGATGAAGGAGAAGAGCATGAAAGCAAGGGGAAAGCACTGCGCGAGCGATTGCAATCCAACGAAAAATACAAAGCGCCTGCTATTCTTACCGACCCACCCAACACGACGTCAGTAGCGACTTTTGAGCAAGAGTGGCCCGCACTTCGGGAGCGTTTGACTGCATTTGTGCATGCTGTAGAGCCGCATCATTACCGCAAATTGGTGTTCAAACAACCGCTTGCAGGCATGCTGACCCTTCCCAGCACGACTGCATTCTTGGCCCATCATTTCCAACACCACATGCCGCAATTCGAAACCATCCTTCAACACCTTTGATCGTGAGATTTTTTGGTATAGAGCCCCGCGAGATTACTGCGCTCCATTGGAGTACCGCGCTCACAGCGTTCCTTATTCCGTGCTTTCGCAAAATGGTGGCCATGGGCGTGGCGCTCATGCTGATATCCGCCATTGCATTGGCTATGAAAGGATCGCGCAAATTGAGCTTGCGACTCAATGGATCTTCGTGGTTTATGTTGGTCCTTTTTCTTGTGCATTTCGTAGGTCTCAATTTTGCGCAAAACGTTGATTCTGGTTTTAAGGAATTGGAGATCAAACTGAGTTATCTCGTATTTCCATTCATCCTCTTTTTTGGCTTCGAAGCACGTCGGCGCGTCCGGTATATGATCGGAGCCTTTTTTGTTTTGGGATGCCTATTGCGCATCCCCATCTCGGTTTGGGAGGCCTTCATGCTCTACTCCAACACGGGCAATGTCAAGGCATTCAGTTACGAATTGCTCAGCGACCCGTATCATCCTAGCTACATGGCCCTTTACCAAAGTGTTGCTGTACTGATGTTGTTGGGGTATTTATTCAACGAGCGCATGAGCCGCGCAGCACAATACATTGCAGTTACCACCGTGGTGATCATGATCGTTTACATCAGCATGTTGGCCAGTCGTGCAGGACTTGTGTCCGCAGTGATATGCATTGTGATGGGAGGCATATTGTATTGGAAAGAGGCCACCAACCGTTTGGAGCGCATTTTTCTGACGGCAGGATGCATGGTGGTTTTGTTGGCATCATCGGCCTTGTTGCCCTCAACGGCCCAGCGCATCGAAGCCTTGCAAATCACCCCCGACATTCCTACGATTGCACCAAAAACTACCGTGCCCAGCACATCGAGCCTCGCTTTGCGCAAAGTGACCTGGACGGCCGCGTGGAATGTGCTTTGGGAAAACCCGTTGGGAATCGGCACCAGCAATACAGAGCGCGCATTGGTGAATGCCTATGTGGCTATGGGTGAAACAAAAGCGGCGGAGAAAAAACTCAACGCCCACAACCAATGGCTGCAATTGGGGGCTGAATTTGGATGGATGGGCCTGGCGCTGATTACCGCATTGTTTGCCAGTGTCATTTACAGCGCCTATCGTCAGCGCATGTACATCTTGATGACCATTGCCACCCTTTTTGCATTGAACTGCATAGTCGAATCCATGTTGGAAGTGCAAGCGGGAATCGTTTTCTTCTGTTTCCTCGCGCTCTTGATTGGTCCGCCCGTGAAACACGATGCCGAACCGCCTTTGGAACAGTGATCCGCCAATTGTATCCTCTTACGAACCCAACGCGTCCGCAGCTTGAGCAGCGTTCAATTGATGGTATTCGTTTGCAGCAGCAACGAAGGCCACAAAAAGCGGATGAGGATTCAATACCGTGCTTTTGTATTCGGGGTGAAACTGCGAGGCCACAAAAAACGGATGATCCTTCAATTCAATGATCTCCACCAAATGGTTGTCTGGATTGATCCCTGAGCACACGAAGCCAGCCTTCTCAAAAACGGAAGTATACTCGTTGTTGAATTCGAAGCGATGGCGGTGGCGTTCGTGAATCAATTCCGATTTGTATGCAGCGTAGGCCTTGGTCCCTTTTTGCACTTTGCAGGGATAGGACCCCAAGCGCATGGTTCCGCCTTTGTTGACCACTGTTTTTTGTTCGGCCATCAAGCTGATCACAGGATTCTGCGCATATTCCTTCATTTCGGTCGAATGCGCATCTGGCAATTGCAATACGTTGCGTGCAAATTCCACGGTAGCCATTTGCATGCCCAAACAAATACCGAAAAACGGAATTTTTTTCTCGCGCGCAAACCGAATAGCGTCGAGTTTGCCATCGATTCCACGTGAACCAAAACCAGGAGCTACCAAAATGCCATCCACGTCTCCGAGTTTGGCTTCGACAGAGCGTGGGTTGAGGTCCTCGCTGTGGGTCCATACCACCTCTACGGCCAATTCGTTTGCTGCACCAGCATGTATGAAGGCCTCAGCGATGGACTTGTAACTGTCTTTCAACTCCACATATTTGCCCACCAATGCAATGCGAACCTTGCCTTTGGGATTCTTATAGCGCGTGAGGAAATCCTGCCATTTGCGCAAGTCGATCTTCTTTTTGTTGCGGACATTGAGCTTTTCCAATACCACTTCGTCCAATTTCTCTTCGCTCATCAGCACGGGCACATCATAAATGGTGGACGCGTCGATGCTCTGAATCACCGCATTGGGTGTGACATTGCAGAACTTGGCAATTTTGTTGCGCAATTGAACCGAGAGTTCGTGCTCCGTGCGACACACCAAGATATCGGGTTGCACTCCATTTTCGAGCAAGGTTTTAACGCTGTGTTGCGTCGGTTTGGTCTTGAGTTCGCCTGCAGCCGTGAGATAGGGAATCAGGGTCAAGTGAATCACGATGCAATCTTCTTCTTTCTCCCACATCAATTGACGCACGGCTTCGATATAGGGCAATGATTCGATATCGCCCACTGTTCCCCCAATCTCGGTGATGACAAAATCGAATTCGCTTTTGGAGCCCAGAATCTGAATGCACCGTTTGATTTCGTCGGTGATATGCGGAATGATTTGTACCGTTTTGCCCAAATACTCGCCGCGGCGCTCTTTATCGATCACACTTTGGTAAATGCGACCGGTTGTGACGTTGTTGGCTTGAGAGGTGGGCACATTCAAAAAGCGCTCGTAGTGGCCCAAATCCAAGTCCGTTTCGGCGCCATCATCGGTGACGAAGCACTCGCCATGTTCGTAAGGATTGAGCGTTCCTGGATCGACATTGATATACGGGTCAAGTTTTTGGATGGTGACCCGGTAGCCACGCAATTGGAGGAGTTTTGCAAGAGAAGCAGAAATAATTCCTTTTCCCAGTGAAGAAGTCACACCACCTGTGACAAAGATGTATTTGATATTGTCGGCCATTCCGTGAAAACAACACAATTTACCGGTTGCTTACGGAGTGCGAAGATAGCACGGTGGTGGGCATAGAAACAAATGAGGTTCTGAGACCACTTCCCAAGAGAGCGGCGGGGTGCGTTGAATTCCCGCGTGTTAGATGACTTTTGAACAAACCATGCACGGCATTACAAATCGCGCGTCAACGACTCGATGGGTTTGAACGCAGAGAAGAATTCGCGGGCAATAACGCGAAAAATGGTGTACACCGGTATGGCTGCAATCATTCCAAATATTCCGCCTACCATGCCCGCCATGAGCACCACCACAAACACCTCGAGCGGATGAGCTTTGACGCTATTGCCCAATATCAGCGGTTGCACCACAAAACCATCGATTTGCTGCGCCGCACCAAAAACGATCACAACGGTCCAAATTTCTGACCACACATCGGCACCCGGATTGACTTGCAAAGCCGTGGTCACCGCCACCAACAGCGCAAACAACGCACCGATAACGGGTCCAACATAGGGAATAACATTCACCATGCCTGCAAACAAACCGATGAGCAAAGCATTTTTTACACCGATGAAATACAGCGCCACACTGATCATGACCGACATGATCAAGCTCTGCAAAGCCACACCAATGAAATACCTGCGCAGAAGATCATGGGTATGCTCCATGATGTTTTTCATAGCCTGCATGTGTTTCTCTGGAGTCAATGAAAAAACAATACGGGTAAACAGATAACCGTCTTTGAGAAAGAAAAACGTGATGAACAACACCGACACGATACCGACAACCAGATTGCCAACCCATGAGAGCACACCGTTGAGCAACAACTGAATGGAAGAAAAACTGAACATACTGCCCAATTCTTTGTGCATGGCATCGCCGAGATTGGTTTGGGGATATGCTTGTACCATGTTGGTCAAACCCCATTTATCCATCAGCAAACGGATATCCAACTGCCCGATGATTTGAATTTCCTCGTGCAACACCGGCGCAAAAAGCGCAGCCACTGCCAAGGTACCTCCGAGCAAGGTGACCAAAGCCAGGATAGCCCGTGCCCAAGCCGGCATCATCCATCCACGCCACCGCACGCGTTTGAAAAGATCGGCGATTGGCTCAGCGATGAAAGAAAGCACAACAGCGCAGATGAAATACAACAAAATCAGGCGAAAAAACCACAGAAGAAATACCACGAGCGCCACGCCCAATAGGGTGAAAAACACTTTCCAATTGTTGGACAACGCACTCATGATGTTTTTTTGGCTGGGTAAACGAATGACTTGAGCACACCACAATTCTGGTAGAGATAGATCCAGTCTTCAATTTCCATTTGCACCCAACCAGAGGCACAGGTAGGCATGTCCACATACTCTCCAGTCAAAAATGCGAGCAATTGGCTGAAACCAGGATTGTGGCCAAACAACATCACGCGCTTGGATGAGCTGGGCAATGCATTGACAATGTCGAGCAGTGTGGCCGTGGTGGCGTCATAAATTTCCGGTTCCATCCGGCATTCGATGCGACCATCTGGATCCAGAGCGTCGCGGAAATAGGCCATGGTTTGCTGAGCGCGCAATGCCGTAGAACAAACGATGAGATCGGGACGCCAAGCGTCTTGCGCCATCAACTGAGCCATCTCAGCCGCTTCCCTGCGTCCGCGATCGTTCAAGGGGCGCTCGAAATCAGATAGCGTATCGTCTTCCCAACTCGACTTGGCGTGGCGAATAATCATCAATTCGTTCATAGGGCAAGTATAATGGAAAATCAAATTGCTCGCGGCTCCGTGAATGAAATGCTGATAACTCAACATTCCAGGAAACTCTGAATCATGAAAAAAACAATCGAAATCCAGTGTTTGAGCGAAAAAGAATTAGCTTTGCCTAAATCCAAAAGATCAACCACCGAATTGGCGCCCCATGATGGACATCACCTCGTTTTTTGAAAACATAGACCCCGTTTGGGGAGCGCTCATCGCCACCACATTTACGTGGTTGGTCACGGCGGCTGGTGCATCGTTGGTTTTCTTTGTCAAAGACATGAGCCGCAAATTGCTCGACGGTATGCTTGGATTCACGGGGGGTGTAATGATTGCGGCAAGCTTTTGGTCTTTGCTGGCACCCGCCATCGAAATGAGTCCCGGCGAGGGTTTTGTCAAAGCCATGCCGGCTGCAGTGGGATTCTTTGCCGGAGCCATTTTTTTGTACGCTGTGGACAAGTTGATCCCCCACTTGCACATCAATTTCCCCAGCGATCGCGCCGAAGGTCCTAGCACGACGTGGCACCGCACCATTCTGCTCGTATTGGCCATTACACTGCACAACATCCCCGAAGGTTTGGCCGTCGGCGTGCTGTTTGGCGGAGTTGCTGCGGGATTGCCCGAGGCCAGCATTGGCGGTGCTGTAGCGTTGGCCATCGGCATCGGACTTCAGAATTTTCCCGAAGGCATTGCGGTATCCATGCCGCTTCGCCGACAAGGGTTGTCCAAGTTCAAAAGCTTTTGGTACGGACAACTGAGTGCCATTGTGGAGCCCTTTGCAGGGGTGCTTGGTGCAGTGGCTGTAATGCAGATGCAGCCATTACTGCCCTACGCATTGGCATTTGCGGCAGGCGCCATGATCTTTGTGGTGATTGAAGAAGTGGTTCCCGAAACCCAACAAGACAAATACACCGACGTAGCCACCATTGGCTTCATCGTTGGATTCTTGGTCATGATGCTGCTCGACGTAGGGTTAAGTCATTGATTGCCGATAAGGTCCTGCGCCAATTGCGCAAAATCAACTCCATCAAAATTGCCCGAAGTCATCAACAACAAATTGGTGTCCTGCCACTGCATGGCGCGCAAATCGTTGACCAGCAAAGCAGCGTCGGTATAGACCCGCACATTGTCCGTACCAAAAGCGCGTCGCACCTCGTCAGCCTCAATGGGTTCGAGTTTTTTGTGTGCGATGGTATGCGGATTAAAATACACCAAAGCTTCATCGGCCAATTGCATGGTCTGATCGTAATGGCTCAAAAACGCTTTGTTCAGACTGCTAAAGGTGTGCAACTCCATGCAGGCAATCAAGCGGCGATTGGGGTATTGCTGTTTGAAGGCCGACGTGGTCGCCTTGAGTTTGGAGGGAGAATGCGCAAAATCCTTGTACACCACGCTGTGCGGTTTTTCCAAGACCGGTTCCAGCCGTTTGCTCGCCCCTTGAAAAGATGCGATCGCCGCGTAGAAATCCTTTTCGAAAATCCCCAACGCAAGACACACATGCATGGCACCTTGCAGGTTTTGCATATTGTGTTCACCAAAAATTTTGAGGGCCACCTCGCCTTGCGGAGTGAGCAAGTAGGTCACGCCGTCGCGCACCACATGCGGGTGAGCGCGGTAAGCAATGGTTTGCACATGAGCAGGCGCTTTTTCGCATACGCCGCGCACTTCGGCATCATCGGCACAATAGATCAATGTCCCGTTGGACGTGATTTTCTCTGTAAAAATGCGGAACTGATCGACATAGTTTTCAAACGTCGGAAATACATTGATATGATCCCATGCGATGCCCGTAATCAAGGCCACATCGGGTTCGTAGAGATGGAATTTGGGACGTCGATCGATGGGCGATGACAAATACTCATCTCCTTCGATGACAGCGATACGGGCGGTTTCGGAGAGTCGCACCATACAATCGAATCCTTGCAGCTGGGCACCCACGAGGTAATCCGATTCCACTCCGCACGCTTTGAGCACATGCAAAATCATGGATGTAGTGGTGGTTTTGCCGTGGCTACCGCCGATCACCACCCGCTTTTTGCCTTGGGTTTGATGGTGGACGTATTCGGGATAAGAATAAATGGCCAATCCCTTTTGTTGAGCGGCGAGCAGTTCAGGATTATCGGCACGGGCATGCATTCCCACAATCACGGCATCCAAGTCATCGGTGATTTTTTCGGGAAACCAACCTTCGGCGGCGGGCAGCAGTTGGCGTTGGGCCAGACGCGTGCGCGAGGGCTCAAAGATTTCGTCGTCGCTACCCGATACGATCAAACCCTTTTCGTGCAGCGCTATGGCCAAGTTGTGCATGGCGCTGCCACCAATGGCGATGAGATGAACTTTCATGTTGGAAATGATTTACACGTGCAAATTCGCTCAATCCAAAACGTCACCTACTTGATGAGTCATTGAATTATGGGTAGTGAGGTGTTGAAATTCCTCCTTGATCAAGTTCGCAACCCGCCGGCCTACACTATCTTCGCCGTATGACCCCTATCCACAATCCACAGCGCAGCAAAAAATCGGGCTTGGGTCCAGACACGTTGGTCTATGTCGGTAAAAAGACGGATGCCAAGGTCCAAATCAAACTCATCGACTACAACAGCACCTATGCCGATACCAAAGTGCTGGACAAAATCGAGTCGTGTGCGAGTTACGTGAACTCCGAAAGCGTGTCGTGGCTAGACATTGTGGGCATTCATGACGCAGAGGTGGTGGAAGCCATCGGTCAACAATTCGACATTCATCCGCTGGTGTTGGAGGACATCATGAACAGCACCAGTCGACCCAAAGTGGAATTTTTTGAGGAGTATATGTTCGTGACACTCAAGATGCTCGAACACGAAATAGAATCGGGC
>CANHSF010000096.1 GCA_947463065.1 Flavobacteriales bacterium
AACCCGAGGCCATTGAATTTGGACGGGTAGATCTCAACCACTATTTGGAACAGGCCACAGGCAATATTGACCCTGCCAAAGATATCGATCACGAAATTCAAATTTTTCAGAATGCACTTGACTTCTCGAAAGTAAAGGCGCGCGATTGTTTGATCCCCAGAAATGAACTTGTGGCCGTCGAAATTACAGACAGCGTGGAGGTGTTGCGCAAAAAATTCATCGAAACCCGTTTGAGCAAAATCCTCATCTACCGCGAGAGCATCGACCACATCATCGGTTATGTGCACAGTTTTGACCTCTTCAAAAAACCTGAACACATTCAACAGATGCTTCGTCAAGTCATGATCATTCCCGAACCCATGACCGCCAATGAGATTTTGGAACGATTTATCAAAGAAAAGCGCAACATGGCAGTGGTGGTCGACGAATTTGGAGGAACTGCAGGTATTTTGACCATGGAGGACATTGTGGAGGAGATTTTTGGTGAAATCGAAGATGAACACGACAAGGAAGAAACGCTGGAACGGATTATTGGACAGGGTGAATACGAGTTTTCTGCCCGGCTGGAGATCGATTACCTCAATGAAAAATTCCATCTCAATCTTCCCGACAACCAAGAGGAATACGACACCTTGGGTGGATTGCTTTTGCATTTGATCGGCGATATCCCCGAGGAACAACAGGTGATCACCTACGAAAATTGGACATTTACTGCGCTGAAAGTGAGTGAAACAAAGGTTGAACTGGTACATATCAAGTCCAACAAAGACTAATCCGCACTGATTATCAATTTTTTACGTCATTTTATCGGCGAATTGCGCAAGTTATCGATCCTTTTACGATATTCGCACCCCAATATTTTAACCACACGACTGTTATGGCATTGATTGAAAAAATCAGAAGTAAAGGTACTTTGATCGTGATTGTGATCGGTCTTTCATTGTTGCTCTTTTTGATCGGAGCAAATCCTGAGATGGTATTTGGTGGCGGTGTGCCCGACGCTGGAGAAATCGCAGGCGAAACCATCAGCAACCGCGATTGGACCAAGGCCGTAGAAGACCGCAAGCCGCTCTTCAACTATTCTGGCAATGACCAAAATTTGATCACCGATACCTGGAACCAAATCGTAGAAGACAAAATTTATGCAGATGAATATTCTGCAACCGGTATTCAGGTGACCGAAGAGCAATTGGAATCCATCATGTTTGGTGCTGTGCTCAGCCCCTATGTGAATGCAACCATTTACAACGGTCAGGCCACCGACACCCTCAAAAAGACAATGCGTTCCAACTTTGATGGCATGGAAGCCAAGCGTTCCGACGGATGGCGCCGACTCATCACCAAGAAACGCCAAAAAGAGGTGTACGATGCCATGATCAAAAAAGGCGCTTATGCCAATAAAATCGATGGCAAATGGGCGTTCAAGATGCAAAACGATCGCGCAGCGATTGATTATGTGGTGAAATTGTATTCTGAAATCCCAGACAGCACCATCTCCGTAACCGACGAAGAAGTTCGCGCATACTACAACAAGCACAAAAACGAGTTGGAGTACCGCAACAAAACCGAATCAAGATCGATCGATTACATATCCTTCCCCGTTCAGCCAAGTGCTGAAGACAGTGCAGATGTTCGCGGTCAAATTGCTGCGTTGATTCCTCAATTCCTAGCCAGCAAAACCGACAGCGCATTTGCTATGACCAATGCGGCAACTCCTGCTGCAGCGATTTCTCGCTACACCGCCGGTTCCATCCTAGAGCCTTTCAATTCTCAAATTTTGAGCGACAGCATGGGCAAGGTGATCGGTCCATATATCGATGGCACCACGTTGAAAATTGCCAAGGTGATGAAGCGCGGATCCGAAGTTGATTCGGTGCAAGCACGCCATATTTTGATCAAAGATCCTTCGCCAGCCGGTAAAGCAAAAGCCGATTCGATCAAGAGCGTAATCGCTGCCAACAATAACTTTGCTGCAATGGCTGCCATGTTTGGCACCGACGGCACCAAAGACAAAGGTGGCGACTTGGGTATGTTTGGTCGCGGCGCAATGGTTAAGCCCTTTGAAGATGCTTGTTTCAGCGGCGCCGTTGGTGTGTTGCAAGTGGTCAACACCAACTTCGGTTGGCACGTTGTGGAAGTGACTAAAAAAGGTGCACCCAAGTCATATTCGCAAATTGCCGTGATTGACCGCATGTTTGAACCAAGTCCAAAGACCACCAAAAATGCGTATACCAGTGCCAAAGATTTCACTTTGAACAACACCGATAGCATTGCATTCCGCACTGCAGCTGCGCAGTTGAATGGCGGTACGCGCATAGTGTCGGCCAAAAACATCGCAATCAATGCAACAGCCATCAGCGGTTTGAGCAATGCAGGCGCTTTGGTGAATTGGGCATATGCCGCCGATCTTGGTGAGGTTTCGCAACCCGAATTGATCGACAACCAATACATCATTGCTGTGTTGAAGGAAATCAAAGAAAAAGGTGTTCCTTCGTTCGAAAACGTAGCCGAAGTGATGCGCAAAAAAGTATTGAATGAAAAGAAAGCCGAATCGATCAAAGCGAATCTCACCGATGGTACTTTGGAAGATCGCGCTTCTCGTGCTGGCTTGGAAGTGAAAAAAGCCGAAAACATCACCATGGGTTCACGGAACATTCCAGGCTCGGGTGCATCACTTGCAGAAAACGATCTAATCGGCGCCATTTTCGGATTAAAAACAGGCTACACCTCCAACCCAATCGTTGGGGAGTCTGGTGTGTACGTTTTCCGTCGCAATGCAGACGTAACCGTTGGCACTACCACCGATGATTACCTCAGCAACCAAACGGCTACCACAACTACGCTACAAAGCCGCATTTTGAATGGCATCAACAATGCCTACAGAGAAGCAGCAGCGATCGAAGACAATCGATACAAAAGAAATTAAAAGAATATCCCTGCCTATTTCATTCAAGAAGGAGCCTAGCTCCTTCTTTTTTTTTTATCTCCACCGCGGCATCGTCCCATTGCGGAACGAAGTTTATGGAATCAGCAGCGAGGAATCACCGTAGCTCAAGAAACGGATATCTTGATTCAACGCAAACTGATACACATCGCGCCATTTTTCGCCGATTAATGCGGCCACAAGCAACAACAACGTGCTCTGCGGTTGATGGAAGTTGGTGATCAAGCCATCGCACAGATGAAATGCATACCCCGGCGCAATCAGAATGCCCGTGGTCGCATCGCAATGGTCTATTTTCAAACTGGCAAGTCGTTCCAATAATGCGCGCAAAGCGTGTTCGCGGGACACCTCTGTGGTGCTATCGTATGCTTGCCATTGATCAACATGAAAGCTTTTGAGCTCTGGGTTCTGAAGGCACTGCACCCCCAACCAATAAAGCGACTCCAGTGTGCGCATTGAAGTGGTTCCTACGGGGATAATCGGACGTTCGCCATGGTTGAGAATGGCTTGGATCAAATCTTTGGACAATACAAAATGCTCCACATGCATGTGGTGTCCTTCCATGGTATCGGCACTGACGGGTTTGAATGTCCCGGCCCCGACGTGCAAAGTCAGGTACTCCAATGGATGCCCTTTGGCTTGCAACTCGGTGAGGATGTTATCAGTAAAGTGCAAACCCGCTGTTGGCGCCGCCACAGACCCCGACAGGCGCGCATATACGGTTTGGTAGCGCTCATTGTCCTCTGCTGTGCTTTCGCGCTTCAAATAGGGCGGCAAAGGGATCCTTCCGGCCATCTCGAGAATTTCTGCGAACACCACATCGCCTGACCACTCCAGTTGAATATTAAAATACTCATCTGTTCGCCCAATCCGATGTGCCCGCAATACCACCCCGGAGGTGAGATTCAACTCCAGC
This sequence comes from Flavobacteriales bacterium, assembly GCA_947463065.1. Taxonomy (GTDB): domain Bacteria; phylum Bacteroidota; class Bacteroidia; order Flavobacteriales_D; family Sanyastnellaceae; genus CANHSF01. The sequence continues at coordinate 3,861 of CANHSF010000096.1, forward strand.
ACTTCGTTATCTTTCCATTTTTTGGCACCACCTACCAAACACGACCACGTGCATGTGCTGCGCGATTGCAATGCTCCTTGGTGCTCCATTTCGAATGGTTGCAAAAGAAAGACTTCGATGCGGGCTCCGCTGGCTCTGTGCATGACCAAACGCGCTGGAATGACACGCGATTGATTGAAAACCAGCATGGCTTGGTCGGGCAAATGTTGAGCGAGCTTGACAAAGGATGTTTTGTGCATCTCGCCGCTTTGGTATACCACCAAATTGGATTGGCCTCTGACCGCTGGGGGAAACAGCGGCACATGCTCATCGGGGAGTTGGTAGGAATAATCTTCGATTCGAATCTGACGGGGATTAGGTTTCATGGGGTACAAAATTGCAACAGCATGGGTGTTTGGACAAAAAAAATCATGGCCAGACGTTTCTGACCATGATTCTAAACCTTAACTAAAACTAACTATACTATCTGATGTGTCCTTATTTTGACCATGGACACTTCCGAACTGTGTGTTACTTATTCTTTACATGAAAAGCGTAGTGCTTTTCTACCAAAATTTTCCTTTTGCAAATATGAGAACATTTTTAGCCTCAAATTGTTGCATCGCCGCTAAAATTTAACAACTCTTTGGAATTCTACGCCGGACTTCATACTGCACATTCCTTGAAGAATGTTGGATTGAGAGCCCTTACGGAACGATTGTTCTGCGAGGATGTGTGAATTTTACGGTCTCTTCTGCAATTTAAACGTAGTGTTATTTACAGCGATAAACTCCATACCTACAGGCGCGCTCACGGTCTGAAAGGCTGCTTCGCGGTCGTCTTTGGAGAAATTGGTGGTGATGCCTTGCACATTTCTCACATCGTCGGTGCATTCGATTCGGATGGAGAACTGCCGCTCCATTTCCTCCAAGATGTCACCCAGGCGGGCATTTTCATAGTAAAACACCCCTTGACGCCATGTTTTTTGATCGGTATCAAAATTGGCCACCATCAACTCTTGACCCTGTCGGTTGGCACATTGTCCTGGTGTTAATTCCACCTGCTGTTGCCCCGCCACCACACGGACTTTACCTGTATTGCAGGCGACCTTGAGCTCTTGGCCCCTGCTATACACATTGAAGGATGTACCAAGCACGATCACCGCACCGGTTGGTGTATTGACGGTGAATGCACTGCCCTTTTCTACATCGAAGAAGGCTTCGCCTTGTAATTCCAATGTGCGCACATCGCTCCAATCCTCGGCATAACTGATGCGTGAATCCGCATTCAAGGTGGCTTTGCTGCCATCGGGCAATACGATTGTTTTGGAGGATGCCACTTCTGTTGCCTCACGAATTACCCGGTTGTTGGGCATGAGAAAAACCCAAGCCACCAGCACAGCAGCCGCTACACTCGTGGCACTCCACCACATGGTCCGCACGTGGTTGTTGCCTTTGTTGGTTTCGTTGGACAAACGGCCTTGGATTTTGGCCAGAGCCTGCTCTTCGCTCAATCCTTCTGGTGCCTTCCAACTTTTAAGTATTTCACTGTATCTATTCATATCTCCACCGCCTTGTTCGCGCGCTTCTTGGTGGTTTTACACTTCAACACACCACTACCCTACCCCAAAAGGCTATTTTTTCATGTTTTCACAAATTACGGCTTTGGCGGCTGAGTTTACAAATGAAAATGGAACGAATTCACGGCCAGTGCTCACATATTTGGCACAATGCAGCGCTTGCCCTAATTTTGCCGGCCAAATCAAGACAATCATTTAACCCATTTCCAAATGGCAACAACTACAGCGGACATTTCAAACGGATTGTGTTTTCGCATGGATTCACATATTTACAAGGTGATCGAGTTTCTACATGTCAAGCCCGGCAAAGGCCCGGCCTTCGTTCGTACCAAACTCAAAAACCTCAACAATGGAAAAATCATCGATCACACCTTCAACAGCGGTGTGAAAATCGAGACTGTTCGCATCGAGACCCGCGAATATCAATTCTTGTACAAAGACGACAACTACAACTTCATGAATCTTGAGGATTTCGAGCAGATCTCTATTCCAGAAGCCATGATCAACGCGCCCAAATTTCTCAAAGAAGGCATGAAATGCATCGTGATGTTCAATACCGAAGACGATCAGCCGATGAGTTGCGATTTGCCGCAGTTCGTAGAGTATACGATCACCTATACTGAGCCAGGTGTGCGCGGTGATACTGCTACCAACGCCACTAAACCTGCTACACTTGATATCGGTGTAGAGGTTCGTGTGCCCCTTTTCATCAATGAAGCCGACACCATTCGTGTAGACACCTCTACTTGTCAATACCACGAACGTGTGAAAAAATAATGGGGAAAGTCCCGAAAGGCCCTTGCTTCGGCAGGGGCTTTTTTTTGCCCTTCACCTTGACCTAAGATCTCCGCTTCCCCTGTATTTTTGACCCATGAAATTAGAACAGCCCGTCACCCTCGCCGCATTGGCTCAATTCCTCGAATGTTCCTTTGTTGGCGATCCCGAATTTCTCGTCCATGGATTCAATGAAATCCATCGCGTTGCGTCCGGTGATTTGGTTTTTGTGGATCATCCAAAATACTACGATAAAGCGTTGCAGAGCGCTGCAACCACTGTGCTCATCAATAAGGAAGTGGAATGCCCCGCTGGTAAAGCACTGCTCATCAGCGATGATCCCTGTCGCGATTACAACCGCTTGACGCAACACTATTGTCCTTGGGAACAAGTAGACGGTCAGCGGGGCCAACACCAGATCGGTGCTGGCAGTCGTGTTCATGCTTCGGTAATCATCGGCAATCACGTGTCCATCGGCAAAGATTGCATCATACATCCAGGGGTTGTGCTCTACGATCATGTGCACATCGGCGATCGCTGCATCATACATGCCAATGCAGTCATTGGCAGCGACGCTTTCTACTACAAAGCCAGACCCGAAGGCCGGGAAAAAATGCACAGTTGCGGATCGGTGGTGATCGAAGATGATGTGGAAATTGGAGCATCGTGCACCATCGACAAAGGCGTTAGTGCAGATACACGCATCGGCAAAGGCACCAAACTCGACAACCACGTGCATATCGGTCACGATACACTCGTTGGGGAGCACTGCATCATGGCGGCGCACGTGGGTATAGCAGGATGCGCGCGTATTGGCGATCGTGTCATTCTCTGGGGGCAAGTGGGAGTGGTGAGCGATGTGACCATTGGCGATGGCGCTGTAGTGCTTGGTCAAAGCGGCGTTACCAAAGATGTTCCTGCCGGAAAAACTGTTTTCGGAAGCCCCGCAGAAGACTCACGCACCAAGTTCAAAGAGATGGCCCTTTTGCGCAATTTGGAAGACCGATTGGCCCGAATGCAAGGCGATCATTAAATATCGTGATTGTGTCTTTCATTCAGAGCTTCGTTCCATTCAACATGGCGCGCAAAATGTGAACCGCCTGCGCCAAACTTTTGATCTCGTTGAATGAAATGCGAAGACTGTTGTCCTTTTCATACATCTTGCCCTGCGTGGGATTGTGTTTAATGAACTCCAGAACTGTAGAGAATTTGTCGCTCTGGTAATATGGACTATCTTGCTTGGTGACAAAATAGCCAATCATTTTTGCGCTCTTCAACACCAGTTTCTCCATTCCAATTTCGCGGGCCATCCAACGCAAGCGCATGGTTTCCAAGAGTGCTGCCGCCGCAGATGGTATTGGACCAAAACGATCAATGAGTTGTTCGCGGAATTTTTCGAGGTCTTCGTCGTTGTCCAAATCGTCCATCTCCTTGTACAAAGCGATTCGCTCGGTGATGCTGCTCACATACTCATCGGGGATCAACAATTCGAAATCGGTTTCCAATGCAGTTTCGCGCACGTATTTGTTGTTGCGGGCAATTTCTTCGGCATACATATCGGCAAAATGTTCTTGCTTCAATTCGTCAACGGCCTCATTCAGAATTTTTTGGTAGGTTTCCATGCCCAAATCATTGATGAAACCACTTTGCTCCGCCCCCAACAAATCACCCGCCCCACGAATATCCAAGTCGCGCATGGCGATGTGCAATCCGCTGCCCAGATCACTGAATTGCTCTAAGGTTTGCAACCGTTTGCGCGCCTCATCGGTAAGCATATGCAAACTTGGGGCGAAGAGATAACAAAAGGCTTTCTTATTGGAGCGGCCCACACGACCGCGCAATTGATGCAAATCGCTCATACCGAAATTTTGAGCATCGTTTACAATCATCGTATTGGCATTGGGGATATCCAAACCGCTTTCCACGATGGCCGTGCTCACGAGGACGTCAAAACTTCCTTCAACAAAACCGGTCATGATCTCCTCCAAATCATCTCCAGCCATTTGTCCGTGCGCAATACCTATGCGCACATCGGGGCACAAGCGTTGAATCAACCCCGCCATTTCGCGGATGTTTCCAACGCGATTGTGCACAAAGTACACTTGACCTCCGCGCTGTACCTCATAACTGATGGCATCGCGAATGGCCTCTTCACTAAACGGCCTCAACTCGGTCAACACAGGGTGACGGTTTGGTGGGGGCGTTTGGATAATGCTCAAATCCCTTGCTCCCATCATGCTAAACTGCAAGGTGCGCGGTATAGGCGTGGCAGTTAGGGTGAGTGTATCGACATTGGTGCGCAGGGTTTTTAGTTTGTCCTTGGTCGCTACTCCAAACTTCTGTTCCTCATCGATGATCAATAAACCGAGGTCTTTGAATTTGACACGCTGAGCCACAATGGCATGTGTACCCACCAAGATATCGATTTCTCCTTTTTCCAATTTCTTCAAGGTTTCGGAAGCTTGCTTGGTCGATTTAAATCGATTGATATAATCGACTTTTACCGGAAAATCCTTGAGTCTCTTTGAAAAGCTCTTGTAATGCTGCAAAGACAACACGGTTGTTGGAACCAGAACGGCGACTTGTTTTCCGTCGGTGGCTGCTTTGAATGCGGCGCGAATGGCTATTTCTGTTTTGCCAAATCCAACATCGCCACACACCAATCGATCCATGGGCGCTTCATTTTGCATATCCTCTTTGACTGCTTGAGTGGCTTTCATTTGATCGGGGGTGTCCTCGTACATGAAACTCGCTTCGAGTTCGGTCTGAAGATAGGTGTCCGGTTGAAATGCAAAACCCTTGGTGGCCTTGCGCTTGGCGTATAACTTGATCAAGTCGAAGGCCAATTGTTTGACCCTCGTTTTGGTTTTGCGCTTGAGATTTTGCCAGGCGTTGCTTCCCAATTTATCGAGCGAAGGGGCTGTTCCTTCTTTGCCCACATACTTAGAAATGCGGTGCAAGCTGTGTATGCTCACATACATGATGTCGCCACCTTTGTAAGTGAGTCGAATGGCTTCTTGCTCCTTGCCGTTTACATCTATTTTTTGGAGACCTGCAAACTGACCTATGCCGTGATCGATGTGGACCACATAATCGCCAGGCGTAAGGGCCATGATCTCTTTGAGGGTAAATGCATCTTTGGATTTTTTGAAGCCTTCCTTGAGCCTAAAGCGGTGGAAACGTTCGAAAATTTGGTGGTCGGTGTACAAGAGCAACTTGTTGTCCTTATCCACAAAGCCTTCAGACAGTTCGATGGTGAGTGGATTGAAGTGGACTGCATGGTCCTTGTCATCAAAAATTTGATACAAGCGTTCCACTTGCTTTGGCTGACCAGCCGCCAAAATATTGCGATAACCAGCACGGGCATTGTTGAGTAAATTGGTACCCAGCATGTCGAAATTTTTATTGAACGATGGCTGTGGCTCCATGTCGAATGACCACACCGCGCTCTCAATAAAATGCCTTCGGTTGCCCATCTCGATGACTTTTGCGGCGCGCAATTCGTTTTTGCATTGCTCACTTGACCAATACAATTCGTGCGGTGCAGAAATTTGCATGATCGTCTTTCGCTTCTCGTAACGTTCAGTGGCCTTATCCATTTCTTCGTCCAATTTGCTCAGAAGCAAATCGGTTTCTTTAATCCACACCACGGTGTCCTTGGGCAAGAACTGCAAAAGGGAAACGCGGGCTTCAGCGGAACCGAATTTGTTGACATCGGGCACGATGGTGGCCTTGGTCATTTTGGCGACGCTCAATTGGCTTTCGGCCTCAAACTTTCTTATGCTGTCCACCTCATTGCCAAATAACTCGATGCGATAAGGATATTCGTAGCTGTAGGAGAATATGTCGAGAATACCGCCACGAATTGCGTATTGACCAGGCGAATAAACATAGTCAACTTTTTCAAAGTGGTAGGTGTGCATCCATTCGTCGACAAAGTCCAAATCCAGCTGATTCCCTTGGGCAATTTCAAAAGTGGCACCTTCCAAAACATGCTGTGTAACTACTTTTTCACTCAGCGCTTCGGGATAGGTCACTACGATTTGAATCTTTTTACTTGCCTGTTTTATGGCCCACTCCAAATCGCTCAATACCGCAGTTCGAAGGGCCACATTGGCATTGTCTGTTTCTTCCAACTCATAGGCCACACGCGCTGAACGGGGAAAAAAATGCACGTTAACTGGCTTGTCCGGAATTTGTGTGCGTGCGCGCTCGGTGCTCGGGACATCCGTATTTTCATCCGTTTTGGCCAACCCCAAAATATTTTCCAAATCGTTTAGGAAATAGGCCGCCGCTTCTTTGTCAGAAAGGACAACTGCATGCATCCCACGGGCATGATGGGCAATTGCTGACTGAATGAAGGCATGGGCGGATCCCACCAATCCGCGCATTTGAATCTTGGCACTTGCGGACTGCAAGGCCATAGCAATTTCGGCAGTGCGTTGATCTTTTATGAATACAGACTGAATATCAGATAAATACATAACGGTTCGCCCCATTGATGGTTCAATGGGGTCACATAGCGCAAAAGTAATGCATCCTGCCAGAGATATCCTATTGCCTCTTCGCACCTTCGGTTGTTTCGGACGGTGCCACCACCGACAAACAAATTGGTTATACCTTTGAACGATCCATTTTTGATCGCACCACCGAGCACCCATGATTTCATTGCAGGACGATACCATTTGTATTGCGCTGAACAAGCACGACGGCCTTTGGGCAACAGTAGGCATCGGAGAAAAACAATCGTGGCAACATCATTACGGTGAGCATCAGCAGCTTCATGACTTGGAGGGGCTTGAAAAAAAACATGGCCGTTGGGTCTACCATATTCTTTCGTACGACTTAAAAAGTTACATTGAGCAGGTACCCGATCGTGCCGATGCACAGCATTGCATGCCCGTAGCAGTCACTGTGGACCCTGTTTGGGTATTTCGTTTTCGGGTAGATCACAACGACCTCGCCTTTGAGGTACTGCAAGGAAATGTTGAATCGATCGCGCCCGCTTGCCACGATTTGATGCACCGGATCCGCAATGCATTCAATGCACCAGCGATGCGCCTGGAGCCAGAAGAAAATTCAGTGCTGCAACCCACCATTTCAAAAGAAGCCTACTATCAAGCATTGCAGCGTATCCAAGAGCACCTGCGCAGGGGAGATATATACGAAGTCAATTACTGCCATTCATTTGAAGGCCAAGGCGAATTGCACGATCCGTTTGCCGTTTGGTTGCGTTTGTTGAAGAACTCGGGGGCACCATTTGCATGCTTTTGCAAATACCGCGAATGGGTGTTGCTTTGTGCCTCACCCGAGCGTTTTTTGCGTCGTTCTGGCAACACGATTCAATCCCAACCCATCAAAGGTACCATTCGGCGTGGAGCGAACGAAGCAGAAGACGAAATGCTGCGTCAACGGTTGATGACGAGCCCCAAAGAAAGATCGGAAAATGTTATGATTGTGGACTTGGTGCGCAACGATCTATCTCGGATTGCACTTCGCGATACCGTCAAAGTCGTTGAGCTATTCGGTGCCTACCGATTCAAAACCGTGCACCATTTAATATC
>CANHSF010000097.1 GCA_947463065.1 Flavobacteriales bacterium
CACAACCATCAAAACGCAGTATTTTAAGTATGTGTTGTTCATCATCTTGGACATTAATATTTGATGTTTACAGTTCCGGTGATGGGTTCTTTGTCTTCGGCATAATCGATGACAAAATAGTAATCGGCAACAGGAAGCTGTTGGCCTTGGTATGAGCCGTCCCAAGGAGCATTGTATCCTCTGGATTCGAACACCGTTTGTCCCCATCGATTGAAAACTTGAATTTTCGCGCTGGGATAATATTCCATACCGCCCAATAACCAAAAATCATTATCGCCATCACCATTTGGCGTGATGCCCGTGCTGATGAAGAAACACCCTTCAGTTGGGTCCACATAAACCTCTTCGGTGAGTGTACAACCAATAGCGTCGGTTACGATAACGACGTAGGTTTGGCTTCCTTCCAAACCAGTAGCCACAGCAGTTGTTTGCGCCAAATCATCGTTCCAAACATAACTGATGGGGAGATTTCCGTTTTGAACCGCCATTGTGGCCGTTCCATCATTGGTGTTCCAGCACGTCTCGGGCGAGCTGAATCCTGTGAGTATCATATCGGTAATAATATCCGGAACAATTTCAAGGGTATCGATGTAAGAACATTCCAAACTATCGAGCAACAACAGACCAATTTCACCTTCACCGAGATTTAGGAACTGATACGTGGTGTCATCGATGAAATCGTTGTCGGTATCGGCGGGATCAAAAAACAGCGTCAGTGGACCTGTACCACCTTGAAGGTTTAGGATAGCACTGCCATCAAACATTCCTGTGCAAGTAGGCGCATCCAAATCTATATCGATTCCAAGGGGCTCTGGCTCGGTCACTTGGAACAATACCGTATCGGGACAATTGAGCAAATCGGTGATCACCAGCTCGTAATCCAACGCACAAAGAGCAGTGACGGTGCCATTGACCAATCCATTCTGACCCGAAGGATTGAGCAAATACACATACGGTGCGGTACCGCCTTGAACCTCATAAAACACGGCACCATCGCAATCACCTCCGCAAGAGGGATTGACAACATTGGTAACCGTAGTAACCAATAGTGGCGGTTCATTCACGATCGCATCTTCAGTATCTGTGCATCCATTGGCATCTGTGATGGTATAGGAATAGGTGCCTGGCGCAAGATCTTCAATGCTGGCAGGCAGCGTCAGATCACTTGGGGTAAGCACAATAGGATCGGTTCCACCGTTTGCGGTAAAGCCGATTGCACCGTTGTCGTAGCCGAAACAAGTTACATCGTCGATGTTCATGATCAATTCCAGCGGAGCAGGAGTGTTGACCGTTAGTCCTGTAACCGTTTGCAAGCATCCGTTTTGGTCGGTAATCAGAATACTGTATGTGCCTGCGCAAACATTTTCGTAAGCCACCGCATTACCGTTGCAGGGATCCACACATAGTGCAGAATTGGGTGTAAGCGAATAAGTGAATCCATCATAGCCACCTTGCACATTGGTTAGCGCTATGGCACCATCGCATTGGGCGAAACACGTGACCGGTGTCACCGCGGTTTCGTAGGTGATTTCGGGTTGCTCCACTACCGTGAATTCTCCGTCCACAGTGCAATTGTTGTCGTCCGTGATGATATAAGTATACTCCCCTGCACAAAGTGCACTGGGATTGGCTGCTCCATTGGCTCCTGCAACCGCCAAGGCCGTCGGAGGTGTGCCACCCACAATTTCGAAGACCACTGTTCCATCGCAAAACGAAAAACAGGTCGCATCGGTAACGGTTGGTGTAGCGATAAATTCGCCTGGCTCGGTAATTTCGTAAGAACCAGATATCTCACAGCCATTGGCATCCAAGGCGACATAGTCATAGATTCCACTGTCCAAAAGTGTGATACCCGCAGCCAGCGGGGCATTGCCATCGAAGGTGTTGAACGGATCACCATTGTACAACCAATCCAACTGAATGGCTCCTGTGCCACCGGTAATGTTGCCCACGATGCTGCCGTCGTCATAACCAAAACACTCAATCACAGTAACCACCGGATTGAATACCAATTGCGGCGGACAAGCTACACTGATGAGCGTATCTTGAACACAACCGTTGGCATCTTCGACTACAATACCGTAGCTACCGCAACCCAAGCCGGGAAGGGTGACTGGCAAATCAAACTCTTGATTATTGACTGTCAATGTCAGCGCACCAGTGCCACCCATTGCATCGATTTGAATTTGGCCCGTGGTTTCGCCAAAACACAAAACATCTGATAACAATTCAGCAGTCAACACCAATTCATCGGGTTCAGTAATTGTAAATGCCGTTGTCGTGTCTCGACAACCCGCTTCATCGATCATGGTAATGATATAATTGCCAGCACCAATACCAGTGGCGTTGAGGCCGGATTGATTGGCGTAGGTGTTCAAAACAGCAGCAACATCACTTGCTGGATGCAAGCTGTAATCGACCAAACCATTGCCAGAAACAGGCAAGCCTACAGCAGCAGTTTCCCCGAAGCAATCGGCCAAATTAATCGTTGTATTGGTGCTTAAGGGGTTGGTCAAACAAGGGTGAAAAGCTTCAAAACAAACATTGTTCACGATAACACCATCATCCAAATTGTCCAACATCTCTTGGGTGCGGTAGGTGAGATTGATGCAGCCGTTCATATTGCCGCAGGTGGTAAACTGAGCAATCAACACGCGATTGTCACTGCCCGCATACGAAAGCGAAGTATTGCCTGGAGTGGCCTCGTTACATACCAAAGAAAAAATGGCATACTCGTCCCAGAAAAAACTACCGCCATCGAACTGATCCCCGTTCGTTGCACCTTCAAAAGAAAGCTCCCACTCGGTACATGTGCCCAAGGAGCCCACCAAATCGCAGGTAGTTTCAGCCGCACAGCCCTTTCCTATGGACAGCCAAGAATCGTATTCAGAAGACTGAAAAATTCCAAAATCGTAGAGACAACTCTGAAGAAAACCATATGGCCCTTCCACTTCACTTTGGAAAACATCGCACTCAAAATTCATGAACAATGAGTTGACATTGTCGAAAGTACAATCCGCGCCAGCCTCTTCAGCGAAAATGGAGGTGAGGTAATTGTCGGGGTTATCAAAATTCACATACACGTAGTAGGTCACGTAACCCGTGAGATCAACACCATCTCCCATGGGTCCGTAATGCACCAATGTTTCGACCGTAATAGGGTTAGCAGCCAATTGGGCGTGAGTGCGGGCGATACACGCCAACGACATCAACGCCATCAACAACCACCGCAATGAACGTGAGCACATAAGCAATCTATTTATAACTTTTATTCTAAGTCCGTTAAACGCATCATTAAGTTGCACTTTGGCAAAATCAACCAAGGACCAAAGTTCAACACCGCTCGCCTTTACTGCGCATTGATATACACTCATGCAACGAGGCGAAATAAGTGGGGTCGAATTTACGAAATAAACCCGCAAAACAATAAAATGCCCATGAATATGGCCATGTACGAACTCCGGCACCAATTAGGATTCCAACAATACCATCAATTGAAACTAATGTATTCGCTCAACAGCTTGGCCTCAGGTCTTGATCTCAATGCGCCTATGCCATTAAACCGTCTGAAGATGTCGATGCCTGGCGGGCTTATGGCCCAACCAACAAAAAAAGCCAATCCTTGCGGATTGGCCTTTTTGATAACAACACAAAACGAACTTATTTCTGTACGATAATATTCTGACGGATCAACTGACCGCTGCACTGTGCATTGAGGACGTAAAGTCCATCGGCCAATGCCGCAGTATCGATGGTGTAGGTCAAACCTGTTTGGTTCACATAGTTCGCTGCTAGCACCATTTTGCCTTGCATATCATAAATAGCGATAAATACCGGTGTCGCTTCAAAACCGCCCAATTGAACAAACAACTGACCCGTTGTAGGGTTGGGGAACATGTTCAACGATGAAACCGCTTCCAATTCCGTTGCACTTACATCGGCAATGACCCACTCGTAAGTCGTGCTGCAATCGCCATTGAAAGCGGTCAAAACTACAGTATTGCTGCCTTCTTCGGTGAAGGTGAATGTTGGATTGATTTCGCTGCTTGTTGCGCCATTTCCAAAATCCCAGAAATAACTATCTGCACCGGTAGAATTGTTTTCAAATTCATACACCGCGCTGCCGTAGTCAAAAGTGTAGGTAAATTCAGCTACTGGACTTTCGTTAACTTGAGCAAACACGAATGAGGAAGTACCTGAACCCAAGCACTGGTCGTCGTTGGTAACAGTAACGGTATACACACCTTCATCGCTTACATTCAATGATGATGAATTGGCATTTTCGATTGGAGCGCCATTCAAATTCCATTGGTAAGTCAAACCTTGGCTCGAAGTCAATGTGATGGATTCGCCTTCGCAGAATGTTGTTTCGCCGTTGGTAGAAATGGTTGGTGTTGGTGAATCGCTTACCGCCACCTCAATGGAGTTGGATACAGCTGAACAACCGTTTGCATCGGTGTATTCCAAGGAATAAACACCAGGGGCAGACACTTCAATGGATTGATCGGTCGCATCGTTGCTCCACTGATTGCCGGTGGCTTGGCTTGATGTCAATACCACTGTACCGCCTGTGCAGAAGCTTGTTGGTCCATTGGAGGAGATGTTGACTTGAGGCGCAGGGTAATTGCTCACCTGGAAATTGCTAACTTCCGCTGAGCAGCCCATTGTTGAAGTGGCTTGCACGCTGTACACACCAGGCTGAGCTATGGTAGTGATATCGGTGTTCACGTTGTTGCTCCATTGGTAGGTGGCATCAGCATGATTGGAGGTCGCATGCAGTTGAATCTCGTCGCCAACGCACATTAAGGCTTGACCACCACCGACAACTTCTACTTCGAGCAATACTGTGTTATCGATTGCGCCATTGTAAGACAAGTTTTGCGGATCATAAGCTGTCCAGCAGCTGGCCCAATTGTCTTCACCAAAAGCACCTACGTAACTCACATTCTGGAAAAACGCGTTGTTCAAATACGAATCCGAAAAATCGGCACCTGAGGCCAAAGGAGAATTGGCAGCCAATGTAAGATTTGGATTGTTCAAATTCACATCATTCAACTGCAAAGAAGTGTAGGCATCCATCAATTGATTGTTGAAGCCAGCCGATGCAAACCAATTGGAGATATTGAATGCTCCAGTAATGTTGTTCGGATTGGCTGAGCTCGTAGTAGCCAATGAATCGAGCATTTGCACGATATAGTTGTTTTTGAAACGCAAATCGCCATTGACCGCATTGGCTTGAGTGGTAGAACCATCGACCAAAAGACCTGTTGGATATCCGACAAAAACGGAATTGAAAACACTTGTTTGTGTGTTGCGGCGCAAGTGAAGTGCGCGCTTGTAATTTGTATTTGGGGTAGCTGAGAAAGCGTATGGACCAATGATGGTAACATTGGAGAATTTAGCTCTAGTAATAGGAGTAGTTGCTGTTCCTTGAGCATCATTATCGGATTCAAAACCATTGGATCCACTTTGGTCGGCCACAGCAGGATCGCGCACTGACATTGCAAATTGCACATGACCGGTGTAACCGAAATCGGTGTCAAAATCATCGTCCCAATTGCGGTATGCCACAAGATTCTTGCAATTCACGGTACCACCGAACCATTCGAAGGCATCGTCACCACAAAATGAAACCTGGACATTTTCGATAATCGTACCGCGTCCAACACCTCCCATGGTCAAACCATTGATCTCACTGTTGGGTTGAAAAGGAATACCGCCATACTCAATGCGCACATAGCGCAGGATGCCGCTATTGTCATTGTCGTCGGGGTTGGAACCGCCACCGTAGATGGAGCCCACACCGCCTTCAATGATTGCCTCGCCAGCCACTGTTCCGTTGCCCGCATTGGCAGGAGCATTTACCGACGCCTTGCCGCAAATGATCAAACCACCCCAGTCGCCATAACTGCGCTGACCGGCTGCCTTTTGCGATGTAAATACAATCGGTTGTTCAGGAGTACCATCGGCGATAATGTCTGCATCGCGCTCGATGATCAAAGCACCCTTGGACACAAAATCACCTTTGATGATCGTGCCAGGTTCGATAGTTAATGTTGCACCAGCTCGAACATATACCCATCCGCTGAGGATGTAAATGTTGTCGTTGGTCCAGGTTGTGTTGGATGTCAACTCACCAGTGATAATGATCTGTGCGTCGGCAATGATTGCGCTGAGCACGAAAAAGAGGATAAATAAAGACTTTTTCATTTGTTAAATTAATTTGCTTCTACAGTGCAAAATTGTTCGACAGGCATTACGAGGTTATTACCTGTGAATTATTTCATTATTACTATGATGTGTAATTCGTATTATGCAAATGTTACGCTACAAAAAAACCCTCTTGAGGGAGGGTTTTTCAAATATTTTAATCATGAAGAAAAATCAAGAGTAACTGCATTGGGCAGCTTCGCCCATCATTTAATGGATCACTTTTCCCTAAACTTGTACATGAAGGATAGCGAGAAGTAAGTACCGCGATTGAAGTACCTCAAACGCTGGTCGTTGTCCTTGCTCAAGTCGCCATCGGCATTGGCATCTTGGAGCATGATCGTATCTTGGTTCAACAAATCTTGAATACCGAAGCGAATGCTATAGCGATCTTTGAAGGTCTTGGTTACAGAGAGATCAATAAGGTGACGTTCCATTTCATACACTTCCGGGTTACCAGGAATACCCACAATAGCAATGCGTGGACCGATGACATTGTAGAGAATAGAGAATTGCCAATCCGTTGAATCGTTTTGATAATACAAACCACCATTGATGATGTATGGCGATTGCCCCATGAGCGGACGATCCGGAGTCAAGCCCGTTTCTAGACCAGCTTCCGACAATTCTACTTTACTTTTGATAATGGATGCATTGGCGACAATGGAGAGATCATTAAGGAAACGCGAAGAAGTCATGTCGCGCAGCGACTTACGCACATCCACCTCTGCACCATAGCTTGTAGCAGACAATGCATTGCCGGGGGTAAAACTGCGGGTGCCGCCGCTGCCCACACCGGGAGCAAAGTACATTTCGATGGGATTGGTAAAGTCTTTATAGAACAGCGATACGCTAAGGATTTCTCCCGGACGTGGATAACGTTCCAAGCGAAGATCAAAATTTTGGACTGTCGCAATGGTCACATCGGGATTACCATTGATGATGAAATTCTGTTCGAAATCATAAAAAGAATATGGAGCCAACTCTCTAAACTCAGGTCGGTTGATGGTTTTGCCGTAGGCGGCACGAATCAACAATTTTTCATTGAAGGTGTAAGACACATTGACCGAAGGCAATACTACAAGCGTGTCCAAATTGACTTGAATTTGGTCGCCAGTTAGCGTTTCACTTTCGAGATACTGGCGGCTTTGTTCAAGGCGCACACCCGATGTCAGATTCCATTTTTTCCAGGGCAATTCGAACATGGCGTATCCCGCATACAGATTATTGGCCGCGCGGTAGCTGTCGGAACCTTTGGTATCTTCATCAATTTTAAATCCCGTTGTTGAATTGATGTTTTCGGGGGCAAGAATTTGATCCAGCGGAAGCAGATCCAAGGCATAATCGAACTGGAAGGTATTGGCCTGCGCATAGCCGATGTTGCGGGCGGCGAATTCCCTGTCCTTGTCCTCGATATAGAAACCGGTTTTCACCGAAGCAAACACCGGTTCCTTGTCCTTTTCACCTGTCTTGAACAATTGATGCGTGTAATTGGCCGTGTAGGTGCGAATCTCCTCATTCATACTAAGAAACAGGCGCCCTAAATAGAAAGGTTGTGCACCAAAAGGCACATAAGCATGATAGGCCGTGTCGCTGCCGTCCAAAGGTTTGGTGTATCGAATGCGTTTCCAATCCGGATCGCTTCGCCGGGTTTGGCCGTAACCCATGGTCCAATCCAATTTGCCCTTGCCGCCAGCTAGCTCATGGCGACCCGACAATTGGGAGGCCAAGATCTGGCGTTGATTGTAATTGAACGAATATTCTTTGCGGAAATTCCCTTCTTCGATGGCTCTACCTGTTCGGATGGTGTTGCTTTGCAATCCCGCTTGATTGAAGAAATTTTTCCAATCGAATTGATGCTTTTTGTACGACACTCCCCAATTGTGGATGAGTCCCATATTGGTGTTGGCTTGGTAGATGGCGTCGTTATAACTGAACACCGTATCGCTGCGCTGAGTGGTTTCGTCATACACATTGTAATCCAATCGGCTTGCATTGAACATGGCGTTGGTGCGGCTATAATTGAATGTTGTCAACTGTCCAACTTTGACGTTCTTAACGGCAAAACGATTGGCCACCGTCAGATTCATTCTTCCGTCGGCATTGGCGTTTCCTTGTTCCAAAGCCCAATTGTTTGGTAGTATTCTACCCACCCGTTGCAATTCTTCTGCGTCGGAGATGGCTCTGACGTTTTCGGGGAAGTCATCGGGCAAAACACGAACTTTGTTATCAAATCCCAAACGCTCAGTGGGTGCATTGATATTGGTGAAAAACGTTTTACCCGTGGTACCATTTCTCCAACCCGAGGTAAGATTAAGATCGACGGACAACTTATAATCGGGAATATTTTTGGTGAACACTTGGATCGCACCGCCCGCAAATTCGCCTTGCAATTCAGGAGATGGTGACTTAAAGATCAAAAATCGATCGATGGCATTGGACGGAATCAGGTCAAACGAAAACGACTTCACATCGGCCTCCAGCGAGGGAATTTGAACACCATTGAGCAATACGGCATTGTATCTTTCCGAAAGGCCACGCACCATAACAAAGCGATTTTCGACAACGGTCACACCGGGAATACGGCGTGCAACCTCGGAGGCATTGCGGTCCTGCGATTTGGCGATTTGTGCACCGCCAAGACCACTCACCACGCCTTTTATTTCACGCATTTCGATAAGAACAGCAGCCTCTGAAGTTGTGTTTCGCGTGCCAACCACATTCACCACACCCACCTCGACAGGGGCATTGCTCATGGTCGCATCAAGCACCACAGCTGCGCCCGCTGCTACAACCACCTCAGTGACTTTTTTCTCGGTATATGACACCAATTTGAAGACCACTTCATAGGTGCCTGCAGGAACATTGGTAATGGTATAGACACCAAAAAGATCCGTGGCGGCACCCAAGCCCAAACTCGGGATTTGCACTACTACCCCAACCAGATCTTCACCCGTTTGATCGTCGATCACATGACCTGTAATGCTTCCATTCTGAGCGCTGACAATGGTTCCAGACAACATGATGGCCCACATCCAAAATATTTTCGCAAACTTCATTTGACGTACAATTTTTCAGGTGCAAAACAAGTCCAACGAAATTGCTTGAAGATTGCTTCATCGTTAAGATAGCGTTACTTCATTCTAAACTGAGTACTAAGAAAAAGATCAAAAGCGGCATGCGAAAAGGAAGTGCTTGGCACAAAAAAACCGACCATGAGGTCGGTTCTAATCTTTTGTATCGATTCACTTTCGGGAGTAGTTCTTTTCGGAAACCAGAGCTTGATGCTCATCGAATACTTTCCACACATCCACTTTCTCTCCCCTATCGTAGACCATATGATAGCGTTTGACGCCGTTGTCGTCCCAAATGCTCCAAATACCGTGTTTAGCGCCATTGACATAAAATGCCTCGCCCACCAACAACCCATTGTCGTTGTATTGTTCCCAGCGACCCGCTTTTTGACCAGAAGCATAATGCCCGACTTGATCCACACGGCCGGCTGTATCGTAATAGGTGATGGTACCGTTTAGGATTCCACCCTCCACCTCGGCAGTGTAAACCAATTGCTCATTTGCATTGTAATAATGGTATAATCCATCAAATGGCAAGCCTTGCTCGTTGACATAGGTGGTTTCAGTTTGTGCGTAAGACAAGCACCAAACGAAGGCAATTGCAAGGGTCAAAAGAATCTTCTTCATAGTTTACTTAATATTGGCTTAACAAATTTAACGTCGCCGTAATAAAAAGATTCATTTTCCATGTTAAGAATTCACGGAAAATGCAAAACTTAACATGAAAAAAAATCAAGCAACTTAAAATGAATGAGTTAGAAAAACCCGATCAACTCCACCCTACGTTTCAAGACAAAAGCGTTGTTAGGGCAATTCTTCGAGTTCTATGTGCAATAGCTCTTGGGTTTGAGCAATCACCAATGTTTTGGACTGAAAAGAAACGAACTCTATGCGAATTTCGGCCGACTCAGCTTGAGCTACCGGCAGGACAAACAGACCATTCTCGTCGGTATACACTACCTCCTCCGTTCCGGACAAGATGACACGGGCACCGGTGATGGGGTCTCCCGACTCCGCGTCCAACACAACACCTTGCGCTACCGCTGACTTGGTGGGCTTACCAGTGGCCATTGCCGCGCATTGCATCAGGATAACGAAAAGAAGAAGAGCCGTCTTTTTCATGCAGCAAAAATGACTAACTTATGTAAAATCAAGATTGATTCAAGGTTAAGAAGCGGTTAACATCCTGGCTCCATGGTGCAGGTGATAAAACCGATTGGCATGAGTAACACAGCACCATTAGCCTTCATCCCAAAATACTGCGATAAGACGCGGTGGCAATGTTGCCGGCAAAAAAGGCCACCATGCGTTGTACAACTTGAAGCGGCATGCCGAGGAACACCTGTTTGGAATAACCCACTTTATCCGTTGGAGGGTGGCTGCGCCATCATGAGATCAAAGAAAAGTTGACTGTTCTGCATGAAAGATTGAAGTTTTTCCTCGTTAACCGAATAACTGCAGCGAGCCCCGAAAATGCGACCTTGGATAAGACCAGCACGCTTCAACTCCCGCAAATGCTGCATGACCGTTGCTGGCGACAGTTCACCAATTTGCAACTTCACGCCCTCTTCCACTTTCCCCCGTCGATGCACCTCCAATAAAATTTCGACGCGCGCAGGGTGCCCGATCGTTCGGGAGAAATGGGCGAGCTCATCTTGTAACACCTTTAGTCGAGGGTCGGAATTCATACAATCATTAAAATCGGTGCGAAAATGGACGCTGAACCTTTAATGACTATTGCCGAATTGTTACAATTACGTTATACCTTTCGCATGGTATCCAACCGACATGACAAAAAGAAGCGCAATCGCGGCGACTGGGGTTAGTCTTTTTGAAGCGTGCTTGCTCGGGCCTAAAAACAAGAAGAGGCATCCAAATCGAAAAACCTGCGTAATACGACCGCAGCCAACCAATTTGGCAGAATCTTTGAAACGGGATTCAAACAAGTTTTACATACATTTACATCCATAAACACAACGACATGAAAAAAGTACTTTTGGGATTCACAGCAATAGCCTTAGCCATTGGAATCCATAGCTTTACAATCGAAAACACACCAACCAAAGCGAAAAAGGCCCTTTCTACCAATGCCAACATTGGTACACAAATCGGCCAAGAAGCACCCGAGATCGCATTGACAGGGACAGACGGCAAAGAGATCAAGTTGTCGAGTTTGCGGGGTAAAATGGTACTGATTGATTTTTGGGCTTCTTGGTGCGGACCATGTCGCCGCGAAAACCCCAATGTGGTTGGAGCATATTCCAAATACAACAAAGCCAAGTTCAAGACCGCCAAAGGATTTGAGATTTACTCTGTTTCATTGGACCAAAACATGGATGCTTGGAAAGCAGCCATCAAAGCAGATAATTTGACTTGGAAAAACCACGTATCTGACCTCAAAGGATGGAACAGCTCTGCAGCAGCCCTTTACGGTGTTCAAAGTATTCCGATGAGTTTTCTTTTGGACG